>JAMCRT010000023.1 GCA_023380695.1 Patescibacteria group bacterium
TTTAATTAATGATTCATATAGAAAATCTAGAGGAGGAAATTCAAAATTAATTACAATATATTGTGCACAATGTAATAATAAAACTTTGTTATATCAAAAAGATGGGAAAGGAAATTTATATAGATGCTATATTGATAGAATTATATATCCTGAAAAATATAGAATGTATGCAGATAATGTTATTTCAATAAAGGATCTTCCACCTTTAAAATGTGATTATTGCAATAGTGCACTAGGTACTCCAATGATATATAAAAAGGAAAAAAGGGTAGCATTTGGTTTATTTAAAGGTAAATTCTATAAAAGAGATAATTAATCAGATGATCTTTCAAGTATAAGTGAACGCTCTATTTTAGATATCTCACCCTTTATTTTCACAATATCATTTACATCTATATTAATAATATTGACTCCATGTTTAATCAAGTACTCAATGAGTTCTAAATTCTCAGTAATATTTGGTCCTGTTACAGAATTAATAAGTTTATGTTTATTTGAAGATGTAAGAATCATATCTATTGATTTTATTAAAGTAGGATTATTTAATTCTATTTCTTTTTGAATTTTTGGATTTTTACTATCTATACCTAAAAGCATCTGAGATAAATAATCAAGATTGATATTGATACCATCTATTCCTACATTTAGAAATTCATCTATCATAATTATATTTGAAGGCAGAGCTATATCAAGAAATAAATTCATAGTAGATGATCTTTTTATTCCAGAAGATGATATTATTTTTTTTATTTCTGTTAATTCTTCAGGTGTTCTTACAAATGGTACCATCAAAGATAAGTTTTTATATCCATATTTGTTCCTTACAGACTTCACAACTTCAAGTTCCATATTAAATAATTCTATTTCTTTGATATTTCTTAGTGTTCCTCTATAACCAATAATTGGATTAACTTCTTTACTTTCAAATTGCACACCACTTTCAAGTTGCATAAAATCTTCGCTTGTAAGATGAGATAGAGTATAGATTACTCTTCTTGATGAACCCATAAATTCACAAAGAGATGATATTTTTTTTGCAATTGCATCAATATATTCTTTCTGTTTATTATCTTCAAGTACTTTTTTAGGATGTACTTTTAATTCTAGAATTAAATCATCTGCATATATATACATTCCATCTATATTTGTTTTTGATATAGAATCTTTCAATTCAATATCTGTAATATTTGTATATACTTTAGTAGCAGTTTTAATTTCTTTTTCTTTTGTAACTTTTTTAGCTACAACTTCTTTTTTTTCTATTACTGGTATCTCTTCTTTTGGTGTTTCAACGGGTGGAATAACAGTTTCTGGTAAATCTTTTTTTTGTTCAACTACTTCTTCTGAAATATGTTCTTCTTTTATAACATCTTCTGCTATAGGTTGGACTTCTTCTTTTATCTTTTCTTCTACTTTATCTTGATCTGATATTTCAATACCCAATAAAGGTATAGATTTCAATATCCATATTTTTCCTTTTTCAATACCCCATTCTATTATTCTTGGTGCTTTATAGAAGCTTTCTATTTCAGTTGCATATTTACTTATTTGAAGTAACATCTGATCATCAACTTTTTGTGCTTCTTTCCATTTATCTGCAATATTGATAGTACTCAGTGCATCAGATTGACTTTTACTCTTAGGATTTCTAATAAACATTACTTCTTGTCTTGATATGTCCCTAGTTAAGATTTTTTGTGTATCTTTTTCAATTTTATATGAATCTGGATTTACTTCACCTTTTTTTATTCCATCTATTATACCTAAAATTCCCTGTATTAGTATTTTTGAAGGATCTTTTTCAATGGGGGATACAGTGAAAGCTAAACCTGATACTTCTGTATTAATCATTTTTTCAACAACAACTGCAACTGATGTTTTTAAATGATCTATTTTATTTTCTATTCTATATTTGATTACATCAACTTCAAACATACTTGCCCAACATGCTTTTATTGCAAGCATCAATTCTGGTATTCCTTTAATATTTAAAAATGTAGCTTGTGATATGTTCTCATCAATGATTTCTTTACCTTCAATAATATATGAAGACCTTACTGATAATGATGCGTCCGAAAATGATGAGAATTTAGAATATGCTCTTACTATTTCTCTTTCAACTATAGGGGGAATTTCTGCACGCATAATTGCATCCTCTATATTTGATGAAGCTTTTTCAATATCATTTTCTCCTAATACATTAGATAACATATCAACAATATTGCTTTTTATACTAGAAATATCTAGGAAAAATTCATATGCATTTTTTGAAATAACAAATCCATCAGATATAGGTATAGATAACTTGGATATATTACTAAGATCTAATGCTTTCTCTCCGACTAAATCTCTGTCATTCTCTGTTATTTCACTAAATTCGTAAATAGTTTTTATATTTGTTGTCATCTAAAAAAGGATTTTATTAAATATGTAAGAATAATTTTAAATGGATTTACCTCTATTGTCAAGCTACCCTATATAATTGATAATATGGATTAAAAGTATTGTTTTTGTGCTATTTTAGATACCCTTTTTTCTAATTTTCATGGCTATATCAACTATTATTATTGATATGATAAGGAGTATAATTATCATTATCCAAGGGATAATACCAGATATAAATAATGGAGAGAATGTTAAAATTGCATTTGTTTTTTTTGTAATATTATTCTTGTGATAATTATAGAAAGATGCAGTAATAGAAATCTCTCTATTACCACCAGTAAAATAATTTGATGTTTTTACTGGAATATTTATAACTTGACTCATTTGAGGGAATATAGCTGTATTTGAAATATTTACTTTTCCAATACTTACTCCTTTAGATGATTTTATATCTATACTTTGTCCTCTTAAAACTTCATTACCTGTATTTTGTATATATAGTTTTAAATTATTCTGAAATCCAGATATAAGATTCTTATAATTTAATATATGCATATTAAAAGTAGGATTTGGATTAAACCCTGAATTTATTGCCTCAATATTTATGTTATTTTGAGGATTCTTCTCTTTTACAAATGTTAAAATTAGAGGAGGATTTACAGAACTTGTTCCATACTTTGCAAGTATGAAATGATCAGATCCTACATTACCAAAGAAATTAAACCCTCCGGATGTAGATTGCCATGTTGGGTCCGCATTTACCCAACCATATGATGGATCATAGAATTGTACCCATGCATGTAATATATTTGGTGGTAATGGATTCACATTAACATTTGGAGGATCTCCATAACCTGCAATCATTCTTGTTGGAATTCCAACAGATCTTGCAAGTGCTACAAATACATCAGTATACTCCTGACAAATTGCATTTGTTGGTTCTTCTAAAGCTTTTATTGCACCAAGCCTTTGTCTTGAAGAATCTAATATTGCCTTATCATTATATGTAAGATGTCCTGCTACATAATTTTGAATACTTTGAGCTTTTTCTAAAGTTGTTGTATCTGATGCAATAATTTTTTCTGCAAGATTATGTATAAAAGGACTTGCAACTTGCCAATATGGTTGAGCTGAAGTATATATTTTAATACTTTGTGCACTCAAGTTTTGTCTTTTTAGAGGTGTTGAGAGTACATTATAAGTAGGCAAAACTTTTGCTTCTCCATTAATCAGTGCTGTAACTGTTTTTCTTGGAGGTAGAATGTATTCAATAATATAATTACCATTTTGATCTATATATGCCTTTGTTGGAGTGGGTGATATTTTTGAAAATATAACTGTTTGAGTTGAAAAATCTGCAGGAATTACAATTTTAAATGATTCATTATTAAAAATATTTGTATTTTGCAATTTATAATGAAATTTAAATGAATATAACTGATAATTTCCAACTATTAAAAGTATTCCTTCTGTTGTATAAGAAGATTTAGTATTAAATTCAAATATATTATTGTTTGTATTAGATGATATATTTGAAACGGGTGTTGATACAAAATTAATACCTCCAAGTGATTTTGGAGTTTCTACTGTTGTATCTACTTTTGTAATAATACCTTTTTGTTGAAATCCAGGAATTACAACATTTAATAACTTACCTTGTCTTTTTGCTATTTGATCTGTAGTAAAGTTAATAGTCCAATTTTGAGATGTTCCATATCCATATACAGTATTAGGAAATGTAGTTGTAATCTGAGTTGATGTCTTACCTTTATTTTGTGTAAAAGGTAGGGGATTTCCACTTGAATTATTTACAACTGAAAGATTTGTTATGTCTGTACTTGTAAGATCTATAGTGTATGATGAAGCATATGTACTAGCAGATAAATTTATCAACCTTATATTATATGAAACATTAGCATTTCCTCCTTTTGTAATGTTATATAAAATGTTATAATGAACACTAAATGGACTTGCACTTGCATAGACTTTGTTTTTAGTGAATAAAAAGCCTACACTAAGTAAAGTTAAAAAAAGAAAAAGAAAAGATATTTTTTTCATGACGAATATAATATTATCTTATATATGAATTCTAATCAACTTGATATAATACAAATAGTTCTCTCAATACTTTTAATTATAGTAATAATATTACAAAATAGAAGTGCTGGATTATCTTCTACATTTGGTGGGATGTCAGGTGGAGAATTTTATAGAACAAGAAGGGGTATCGAAAAATTCCTCCTTTATGCAACTGTTATAATTGCAATTCTTTTTGTAACAAATTCTATACTTTTATTAATCGTCTCTAAAGGATAATATATAAAAATGATTGAAAGATTATTTGTGAATTTTAGAAATTTCTTATGGAATTATCCTGTATATATATCTAAGTTATATAAAAGATTTTCTCCTTTATCTTTTATTATAACTTGCATTATTATTTTTTCTTTACTGATTTTTTACCTTTTCTCAATTAAATTTTTTTCATTAAATATCTTAAAATCAAATACATACAGATCAGGATTAGTATCAGAAAATATGATCTATAACCCATATAATGAAAATAATAAAACTTTGAGAAATGATATTAATGAACTGACATTTAATACACTTGTCAGTGTTACCCCAAAAAATACTATACAAGGTGAAATTGCAAAATCATGGAAAATACTCAGTAACAATACTACCTTTATTTTCAATTTAAGAAAAAATGTGTTTTTTCAAAATGGAGTAAATGTAAATGCTACAGATGTTGTATATTCTTTTAATTTCAAAAAAACAAATTTTCCATCTGCAGTTCTTTCAAATATAACAGTCAAAAAACTTAGTAATTATCAAATAGAATTTAATTTAAATAAAATAGATGTAACATTTTTTGAAGATATAAATTTTATCATTGTACCTTTTAGTTCTAATTATCTTACAAATACAAAACATATTATTGGAACAGGCCCATATAGACTAGATTATCTTACAAAAAGAGAGGCAGTATTTAATAGATTTAGTGGTTACTATAAAGGAAAACCTCATTTTAAAAAATTCATATTAAAAATATATAAAAGTGATTCAAAACTTACTAAAGCTTTAAATAATCATAAACTAGATGGAGCATTTTTTGATTATTATCCTCAATCTTTTAATTTTAAAAACAGTAGGAATACGTTTAATATTTATTCAGCTCATAATATAAGAGATTATATAGCTCTATTTTTTAATTTAAAAAATGTTACTGATCAAAATATCAGATATGCATTTGAATATGATACACCAAGGAAAGAATTGATAAAAAATGTGATTTCATCTTTTGGTACTCCATGGTACTCTCCAATATCTGAATATTCTTGGGCTTATGATACATCTTCTAACATACAAAGATTTCATTATAACCCAGTGAAAGCTGCAAAATATCTTAATGCAAATGAAATAAGTATGAATATATATACATTAAACACTATTCCAAATAGAATACTAAATTTTTTGAAAAATAAATGGAGTAATGTAGGAATAAATGTAAAATTCATAAAAGAAAATGAAAGCTCAATAGATTTAACTATAAAAAGTGGTAAATATAAAGCTATTCTTACAGAAATAAAAGGTTCAATAGATCCAAATAATTTTAGTTTATGGTATTCAAAAAGTATTAATAATATATCTAATTTAAATGTTTCTCAAATTGATAGATTACTTGTAGTAGGAGAAACTATATATAGTATTAAAAATAGAAAAACTATATATGATTTATTCCAAAGTGTACTACCTCAATATACTCCTGCTGTATTTATGTATAGTCCAGATTATATATATATAGCAAATAAAAATATCAAAAATATTAATTTTACAAATATTACATATTCATATTATCAATTTCAAAATGTATATAAATGGAGATTACTATATTAAGCCAGAGTGGTGGAATCGGTAGACACGCAACGTTCAGAACGTTGTATTAGCAATAATGTGGAGGTTCAAATCCTCTCTCTGGCATTGCATTTAAAGGAAAATATAAATATAATAACATCGCTAAGGGGGCAGGTGGTGGAATCGGTAGACACGCAACCTTGAGGTGGTTGTGCCTATTTGTAGGTGTGGAGGTTCAAGTCCTCTTCTGCCCATGAATAAGGGTGGTTAGCTCAGCTGGTAGAGCGCTACGTTTACACCGTAGATGTCGCAGGTTCGAACCCTGCACCACCCAAATAATTTTGCCACGGTAGCTCAGTTGGTAGAGCAGAGGCCTGAAGAGCCTTGTGTCGTGGGTTCGAGACCCACCTGTGGCAAAGGGTGTGCGGAAATAGCTCAGTTGATTAGAGCGCATCCTTGCCAAGGATGAGGTCGCGGGTTTGAGTCCCGTTTTCCGCTCCATTTTTATATTGGGATGTGGTGAAACGGCATCACGTTAGGTTTTGGTCCTAAAGTTTGGGGTTCGAATCCCTGCATCCCAGAAAATAATATTGAGCTTACATTTTAGTTTATCCATTTAAATTAGTATGAATATGTGTATATAATTCATTATGGTTGATTTTAGAATTATATAATGCTATTATATAAACACTAAATCGCTCTACGAGGTCTTTGACATTTGTAGAGCATTATTTTTATGTGAATATATTGGTGAAAAAAGAAAGAACGATAATACTAATTGATGGTAGTAATTTTTATTTTAAATTAAAAGATTTAAATTTTCACAATCTTCTAAAATTTGATTTTAGTAATTTTATTAAATTAATTTCTCATTCTGGTGATATTA
>JAMCRT010000024.1 GCA_023380695.1 Patescibacteria group bacterium
ATTCTCATCTATTAACTCTCTTTCTTCTATTATTACATCCTCTGGAATAGTATCAGCCTCTTCAACAATATTTCCCTCATCATCTAAAATTTTATCCTCTATTATTACATCCACAGGTTCAATATTTAAACAAAGAGATTTAAGGTCCATAAGCAATACTCTAAATGATTCAGGCATTCCATTAATCTGTATTTGTTTATTATGTATTATAGATTTATATGCCTCTGATCTTCCGATTATATCATCTGATTTTATTGATAATGTCTCTTGTAATGTATCTGCTGCACCATAAGCCTCTAGTGCCCATACTTCCATTTCTCCGAATCTCTGTCCACCCATACTAGCCTTTCCACCTAGTGGCTGTTGATTCACGACTGTGTAATGACCAGTTGATCTCGCATGTATTTTACTGTCTGCTAAATGATCTAAAACAATAATATACCTAGGTCCAACATTAATAAGATTATTAAATCTTTCACCTACAGTACCATCATATAACACAGATTTATCTTTAATATCTTGTAAGTCATGATCCTTTAAAAATGTATCTATCCTATTTTTATCAACCTTTGAAAATATAGGAAATTCAAATTTTGTGTTAGTCTTCTGACCTAAAATTCCATAGTAAATTTCATGTAATTGCCCTAAATTCAATCTTCTTATAATACTTGAAGGAGATAAAATTATATCTACAGGTGTTCCATCTTCTGTATATGGCATATCTTCAATAGGAAGGATTTTTGAGACTATACCTTTATCTCCAAATCTACCCGAAAGTTTATCCCCTAGACCAATCTTATGAGTCTTTGCAACCCAAATTTTAACCTGTTTTATAACACCAGGTACAATTTTATTTGATTCATCTTCTCTATCTAAGACTTCCACACCAATTACAACACCCTCCTGTCCATTTGGCATTCTTAAAGAGTTATCTCTAACATCTTTTGCCATTTCTCCAAATATAGAACGTAAAAGTTTTTCTTCTGCAGTAAGCTCAACTTCACCTTTTGGAGCAACAATACCAATTAAGATATCACCTGATTTTACATAAGAACCAATTTTGACAATACCATTTTCATCAAGATTCCTAAGAGATGATAGTGACACATTGGGTATATCTCTAGTCATTATTTCATCACCCAGTCTAGTCTCTTTTATTTCTCTATTAAATGACGAAACATGCACTGATGTTAAAATATCTTCTTTTACTAATCTTTCTGAAATAACAATACCGTCTTCAAAATTAAATCCTTTATACATCATATATGCAACAGTAACATTTGAACCCAAAGCAAGCTCTCCTTTATCCATACTTGCTCCATCAATAATAACATCACCTTTTTTAATTTTATCTCCTTTTTTTACAATAATCTTTTGAGAAAAAGATGTTTTATCATTTGTAGGTATGAATTTATCAGCAACATATGTCTTAACACCAAGACTCTTATATTTTATAGATAAAGTTAAAGCATCAGAGTATATAACTTCTCCGTCATCTTCTGCAAAATATCCTCTACCTGAATTTCTAGCAACAACAGACTCAAAACCAGAACCAACAATTGGAGACTGAGGTTTTAATAAAGGTACTGCCTGCTTTTGCATATTTGAACCCATTAATGTCCTATCTGCTTTATTACTTTCTGTAAATGGAATAAGATTTACTGATACTCCTCCTATTTGAGTTGTAGATACCTCAGAATGTGTAACCTCATCAACACTTCCAAGTCTATAATCTCCATTCATCCTTATTTCAACAATATCATTTTCTATATTACTATACTTATCAACATCTATACTTAAACTAATTATTGATAAATTAAATTCCTCATCAACATCAAAATATTCTACATCATCTGATAAAAATGCATTAACTTTAATATCTTTAATTTTATTTTTTATAATACTCTCTTTTATTTCTTTATTGATAGAAGATCCTTTTTTATATAATTTACCACCAATTTTCAAATCTTCATTTAAAATACGATTATCAATATCTTTTGAATTAAAAGATATTGTATGACCTACTACTCTATATGGAACCTCTATAAATCCATATTCATTAACTTTAGAATAAACAGATAAATGATTTACTATACCAATATGAGGTCCTTCAGGAGTCTCTACAGGACACAGTCTAGAATATTGCGAATAGTGCATATCTCTTACTGAAAAGGTTGCACTTTCTTTGGTTAATCCACCGGGACCTCCTGCTGTAATTCTTCTCTTATTAGAAATCTCAGATAAAATATTATCTTGATCCATTAATACTGAAACAGAAGATGAACCAAAGAAATCATTTAATCCTGAAGATATTGGTTTTGCAGAAATTAACATAGAAGGTGTTAAAACTTCATCAGATGACATCACAGACATTCTATCTTTTATGATCTTCTCAACTCTTCTTATACCTAGTCTCATGGAATCTCCTAAAAGTTCACCTACACTCTTGACTCTCCTGTTACTTAAAGAATCCACATCATCTGGAGGCAACACACCATTATTAACTTGAATTAAATGAGAAATTATAGCAACCATATCTTTAACTGTTATAACATAATTATCTTTATCTACTGGTATATCTAATCCCAATTTTTTATTTAATTTATATCTACCAGTTCTACCAAGGTACATTTTTCTTGGATTGAAAAACATATTATCTATATATGATTTTGCACTATCATAAGTAATAGATATATCAGGTCTCATCTTATGATATATATCCATTACGGCATCATTATGATTATATGTATGATCCTTTACTAATGTTGAATCTATGTAACGCACATCACCAGTATCAACTCCAGAGAATAAAGATAATATCTCCGTATTAGAAGAATATCCAAAAGCTCTAAGCAGAGTTGTAATTAAGATCTTTGGCTTCTTAGGTGCAAACTTTAAAGAAATTATATTATGTGCATTTACTTCAAAAGTAAGCCATGGACCTAAAGATGTTATCAATTTAGCATAATACAAACGACTACTTAAATTCTTAACGCCTTCAGTAAATAATACTCCTTCTGCCCTAACAATCTGATGAATAACAACCCTCTCATGACCATTAATAATGAAACTACCTTGATCAGTCATATATGGAAGATCCGCAATAAATAACTCCTGTTCTTTGATCTCTCCAGTTATTTTATTAGTTAATCTTACATTATAATATAAAGGCCTGTCATAACTTAAACCTTTACGTACAGCTTCCTTTACAGACCTATTAATATCTCCAAATCTATAATCTAAAAATTCTAGAATCCATAATTTACCTGTATTATCTTCTATCGGATTTATTTCTGAGAATAACTCACCTATATGTTCCTTTAGGAACCATTCAAATGAATTTTGTTGAGCTTCTATTAAATTAGGATAATCAAGAGATTTAATATTTAATGAACCAAAGTTTACCCTATCTGATTGCATAATAATTATGTATTACTATAAAAAATAAAAAAACGCAAATAAAACCCTTTAAACCCTTAAAAGGTTAAAAGTTTTTATTTCTAAACACAAAACTTCAATAACAAATATATATTTAACATATTATAAAGTTTTTGTCAACTCTTTGTATGGGTCACATACATATATTTTATATAATATAAAGACGTGTTTAAAAGTCTATTACCAAGAATAGAGTTGTATTTATCTTCTATAGGTAAATTTATTCTTTACTTTGTATATCTTTGCTTAAAGTATTATTATCTACATCTACAAAACCATTTTATAATTTTTAACAAATTTCCCAATAACATATCTATTTTTTTAATTAATTCACTGATATTCCTTCAAATAATTCTTTAAATTTACTAATATCTTCTTGCTTTACTTTCTTCTCCATTAACACCACTAATTTTTCCCTTACATCTATCCACTGCTTATAAGAACTTAAACTCATATTATTAATAATATTATCTATGTCCTCTTTAAGATAAGGATATTCATGTATTATTTGTAAGAGGTATCTTCCATTTAGAAAAGTTATACATTAGTATGGAAAATTGATACTTACATATTTTTCTGTATAGAATACTTTAGAATTTATTTACATTAGAACAGGGTTTTATTTGAAATGATTGATTTACACATATATACTGCTCACTACTTTGTAATTTACTTAAATTGCTTATATATAAATTTGTATTGAAATTTGAAAGATTTGAAGATGATATTGCAATTTCTCCTGTTTTTCTTTGCGTAATAGTAGAATATATAGAAAATCCTATCCAAATAAGGACTACTACAAATATTATTATTAATGTTCTTACAATCTCTCTCATTTCTAATTAGAATAAAATACAATAGCATCCATACTTATAGTACCACTTGAATTCTGCAAAGATCCATTCGTATTACTTGATGCACCACTAAAGCTCACATTATATATAAGAATCTTTTGAGGATATTTATCAAGAGTTGCAATCATAGATAATAGATTGGCATATGTTCCTGTAATTTGCATAGAAACATTAAAATTTTTTGCAGGAATAGATGATATAGTAGATGTTATAGAGGGACTACTTGCTCCTACAAAACTTATTGAATTTAATTGCATATTATTATTTTTCAATATTTGATATATATTCCCAAATACAAACCCTGTATTTTCATGAGAAGGAAATACATTTGATAATACCAATAAATTATTTTTAACTTTGTAAGAAAAACTAGAAAATGCACTATTTACATTATTTATTTTATTTTGCATCTGTATATTACTAGCATTAATAGACTGTATTGCATTATTTTCTTTTAAAATGCTCATACTTACTGGATATACAATAAAAATTAAGAAAATAATTGTTGATCCCAATGATAATGATAAATAATAATAAAATAGATATCTTTTATCATGTAATGAGTTTAAAAATAATTTTTTTTCTTCCTTGTAACTTAATCTTTTCATTTCTTTTTTACTATATTTGCAGTAAGCGAATAATTAATATTGCTAGAACTCTCAAGTGCAGAATTTGTCAGCTGTGGTATTAAAACGTTATTAAATATTTTTGAATCATTAACAAAATTATTTGATAATGACTGCAAGTCAGAATATGAAACAGCAGTACCGGATATAGATATATTATTAACATTAAATGATACTGATGATACAACAATACCCGCTGGAATAAGATTTAAAATGTCTGATAAAATTGTTGCTGGATGATAAGTTAAAGTATTTACCTGTGATATTGATAACATTTTTGATTGATATGAAGTTATTTCAGTTATTTTTTTTTGCATTTGTGAGCTATTTAATATAGATTGAAGATGTTTTTCTTTCCCAATTGCACTGTTGTATTGTTGATCTGCTATAAATTTGAAAATAAATGCAATAATTACTACCAACCCTACAGCTACAACAATATGTCTTCCAAACTTAAAAAACCAACTATATAATATATCAAATGTTCCCTTTGGAGCTTCTATATTATTTAAAAGATTGATATTACTTTTATTTTTGTATATCATGGTTATTGAAAGATTAACACAAATATGTTAAAATTTGAAGGTTTTAGGTTCTTTTACAATGTGGGGATGATTATGGCTTTGACAATAAGTTATTTTATGTTTATGGCAAGTAAAGTTTAGTAACACTTTTAAAAAATTACTCAAAACATAAATGTAGAAAGAATAAGAAATTATGTAGGTAACATAAAAGATGCAATTACTAAATTTGTATCTGTTCCTGCATTAAATCTAAGTATAGCGTAAGTATAGCTTAGTGCAGAATAAAAAATGCTTATAACCTTTATTCTGTATCAACATTTTTAAGCTAGTATTAAATTCTTTGGTATTAAGAATGTAATATAAAAGAGCAAAAATACCTTGGCATTTGTTATTTACCAGTTTAGTAACAATTGTAATCATATATAAATTGGTAAACTTGTAATTCTATAAACATAATAAATTTATATGGATGTGGGTTCAAATCCCACCATCTCCACCAGTATTGTGATACTAAATTATTAAAGTTTTATTAAACAATAATATATTTTAAGTAAGCCCAAATACCTAATAAATAAGAAATTATCTTATTTATATATAACTCAAAATAAATACAAATTCACACTTAATCAAATAATATATAAATTAAGAATGTTTTACGATAATTACATCTCCATCATTTAATATATAATCTTTACCTACAGTTTGCACTAAACCATTGTCTCTTGCATTCTGCCAACCTTTACTTTTTACAAAATTATCAAAAGATAAAACATCCATTTTAATAAATTTCTCTTTAAAATCTGTATGTATGACACCAGCAGCATCTACTGCCATAGTTCCTTTCTTAATAGTCCATGCTCTTACTTCCTTCTCTCCTGCTGTAAAAAATACAATCAAAGATAATTTATCAAATAAAAATTTAACAAGAACATCAATTCCATTAACATTCATACCTAAATCTTGCATCATTGAAATTCTATCATTGTCATCTAATTTGGATAATTCATTTTCCAGAAGAATATTTAAATAAAAATTATCACCTTTATAAAAAGACTTATAGTCCCCAATATTATAAAGATAAACAAAAGGTTTCCCTGTAAGGAAATTCAATTCTTTAATAATTATCCTTTCATCATCATTGAAATCATTATCATATAAAATCTTTTCATTTTCTAAAACAGATATCACTTTTTCCAGTAAATCTACATATTTTTTAAAATTCTTATCTGATTTAGATAATTTTTGATATTTACCAAGTAAATTAGTTGCTCTTTCCAAATCTTTTAATATCAATTCTAATCTTATTATCTCTAAGTCAACAGAAGGATTTATCTGAGAATATACATGCACAATATTATCATCTTTAAAATCTCTTAGTACTTCTAATATCAAATCTACTTCGGAAATATGTGATAAAAATTTATTACCAAGTCCCTCACCTTTATGAGCATTTTTAACAATTCCTGCTATATCAACAAAAGTAACTGTTGATGGAATAATTTTACCAGAATGTACTATCTCATCTAATATATTTAATCTCTCATCATTTATTCCAACAACACCTGTATTAGGTTCAATTGTAGTAAAAGGAAAGTTTTCAGCCTTAATATTACTATTTGTTAATGTATTAAAAAGTGTAGATTTACCTACATTGGGTAGACCCACAATTCCAACCTTTAAAGTGGAATTTGACATTTTATACCTCCTTTATTAATCATATATACTAACTAAGAAATGTATCCTCAATTATTGTCTAATTAGATCGGAAGAGCAC
>JAMCRT010000025.1:0-2084 GCA_023380695.1 Patescibacteria group bacterium
ATTCATTATTTCATTTACACTGCTCAATATATTGCTATAGTAAATGTTATTTTCTTTTTTTGATACTCTATCTTTATTTATTTGTAAGTATATATTTGTGTTTGATAAATTTGCTCCATATATAAAATTTGGAAGAAGTAGATTTATAAAACTTAAAAATACTACGTAGACAAATAAGGCTTTAATAGATAAAAGATGTGATCTGAAATTATTTTCTTTGGATGGTATAAATGTTAGTTTTATCTTTTTAAACATACAAATATGGTACTAGAAAATCGTACTAAAGTAAATAAACTTACTACTTATTTCAATATATAGTATAATTTTATGAAATTGGCCTTGTCGTCTAGTGGTTTAGGATACCAGGTTCTCATCCTGAAGATCGCGGGTTCGAATCCCGCCAAGGTCACCAAATGTGATTGATAATGAGTATACATTCTTTGTTGAATGTTATTTTATTTTGAAGTTCAAATTTTAGTACGAGTATTGAATTTATTATCCTATTGCAATACGTGCATAGCTGGGATGGTCTATATTTGAATTGTCCATACAAGGTCTGCCATTATTGTCAATAAAGGTATCAGGTACACATTTCCAAGCATAAAATCGTTTCTCTGGTAAATCAAAATGCCTAATATAAGTTGATTCAAAATTTATGATAGCATTATTATTTTGAGCTTTTAGTATGTACCAATAAGCTATAGATTCAAGTACACTTGGTACTCTGATCTCTGGATAGATCTGTTGTAATTCACGTAATTTACCTCTTATTTCTTGAACAGTGCCATATATAGTTGGATTAAGTTTATCAGGTATCAAACTAAATACTACATTGTTTTCATCATCTTTTCTTGTTCCAGATAATTCTTTAGCAGAGTATTTACTATAGAAATTATTCCATATATTAGTTTCATAAAGGTGATTTCTGCTAAATTCTCGTGCTAGATTAGTTATTTGATTAGAACTAGCTAATACATTAGGTATAGCAACTAGATTGAACTGAAGATAAGGGTTAGCCTCTATAGCACTAAATACAAGGTCTAATCTTCTTTTTGTTAGCCAATAATGTAGTTCATTTCCAACTTGATCTTCTGTCATTCTTCTGTCTTCACTATACATAAGATGTTCTTCAATAGCTTGATATCCAGAATAAGCACTTCTTAATTGATTAAATAAACATTCTCTGATATCAGATGGTCTAGTCAAAGATTCATTTTGTGAAGGTCTCTCAACACTAGAACTGCCAGTTATAGTTAAACCATAATGTTCAAATTCGTTCATATTATTCATGATATTAGTTATAAATAGAATAATCTTTTTGCATTATACTACATATATTACAATAACACAACCTATAGTTTTATATGATAAATTAATAAGTATAGTGTTAGTAATATATATATTATACAAAAAAGTTGAGTATTAAGAGTATTAATACTATTACTCCAAGTATTCCTATAAATAGGTATATATTTTCAGTTTTATGATACATCTATTTTAACCTCCCGAAGATAATATAAGAATATAACCCCTGTGATAATAACAACATTTATAAGTTGAAGTATATAATCCATGTTTGTTAAACCATTAAGTAGAAAATTATAAAGTGCTACTATGATAGATATAGATCCTATTACGCTAGAAAGTACTAATGTAGTATATATCCAATTCTTTCTCTCTTTAAAATTTCTTATTTCTTTTACTTTATGAATGTTTTTTTCACTAAGAACAAAAAATATACTAAATAAAACATAAGATACTACAAGCACAGCGAGGAAAAAATCTAAGTAGGATTTATAAAAAAATAATGATGATGATCCAGTGAAATAATTAATATATTGAGAAACTACCTGATTTAAAGAAAATGCAAAGACATACATAGATATGAAAAACATTATTGTTTGAAAGCTATACCAAGTAGAAAAAGTATCATATTCTGTAGAAATACCAGATTGAAATCTAGTATTATTTTTTATAGAGTTACTATCAATGATATTGCCTGTTGCAGGTTTATCAGAAGTATTATTTAAATGCATTTTTTCCTGATTTATCTGATTATTTGCAATATTAAAAGAGTTGAATAT
>JAMCRT010000025.1:2094-6096 GCA_023380695.1 Patescibacteria group bacterium
GAATATGATATCCATTTTAACATTTTTAGATATTAGATCAGAGGTTATATCTTCATTACTTTTATTATTTATTCTAGATAGTTTTATTAAATTGACAACATCATTTATAGAATTTGGATTAAATGTTTCTGTATTATTTTCATTCATTAAATATATTCTAAATTAATATAATAATGAAGTCAATAAAATGTTGTGCGGGGGTCAGAACATGATGACCAGTTAGAAGGATATAGACTATGTAGAAGTATTCGGAAAAGATGATATATGAAATTGTGATAAAATCTTACTTTAAATCAGAATATTCTTCCCTAATTCTTTCATCTAAGAATATTTTTACTAATGATTGGTAAGGAACATCTTTTTTATTAGCTAATTGTTTTAATTGTAAATACATAGATTCAGTTATACGTAAACTAATATTTTTTGTAGAAGGTTTTAAATTAGGTAACTCTAAATTCACTTTTTTAAAAGAATCTATATAATCTACAAGAGAGTGATTATCCCAAAAATCTATTTCTTCATCTTCATTTTTGAATTTTGGTATTTGTTTTGTTTTATTCATATATTTAACAATTTTTTATATAATTTTTTTTCTTTTTTATCCTGATTTCTTGCAGATATGACTTTGATCTTATTATATCTTTTTGTAAAGGAAATAATAAGATGTCTATTTTTAAAAATTTTTTCTAAAGCATAATATCTTATTTCATCTTTAGTTGAATGTTTAATATTTTCAAAAGATAGAAAATATATTTGATGTATTAGTTTATTTTTACTCTACAAACTTCCAATCTGTTATCTCTTCAGGATCTTTTCCATATTTATCAATATAATTTCTGTGCCACTCTAATATTTCATTATATTTTTTCTTTATTGTGTCTATTTTACTAGCATCATACTTATCTTTTACAAGGTCTAGAGCCATCATTGCTACATGAAATCTTGAAGTTTTATTTCTTACATACATATCAAATGGAGTAGTGGTTGTACCTTCCTCAATATATCCATTTATAATAAATCTTGATGTGTTACCTCTATCAAATAAGAGTTGTTTTATAGCAGAAGGATAACCTACATAACTTATAATAACAGGCTTATCTTTTGTAAAATATGATACAAACTCTTCTTCTGATAATCCTTTGGAAAATTCTTCGGGTGTTTCTAGTACCATTAGATTTGAAACATTTACAACTTTGAATTTAATCTGTGGAAAATCTTGTTTTAAAAGAGATGATGCTGCTAAAACTTCTTCTGTAGTATAATCTCCAATACCAACTATAACAATGTCGTATTCTTCTCCTTTTGTAGATGCAAAATCCCACTGAGAGATTCCTTTGTCCATAAGATTTTTTGCCTCGTCATTATTAAGAAGTAGAGGTCTTTCATCTTTACCTGCTACTATTATATTTATCTTATTGGTATCCTCTAAAGATAATTTCATAGTATAGAGTAGTGAATTAGGATCAGGTGGTAGATATACATTTAAAAGATCACTTTTTTTATTTAGCATATTATTTATGAATCCAGGTGATTGATGTGAATACCCATTGTGTTCTTGTCTCCAGCTCAGAGATGTCAGAAGATAATTTAGTGATGCCACAGGTTTTCTCCATGGAATCTCTAAAGAGACTTTTAAAAATTTAGAATATTGATTCATCATACTATCTACTATAGGCAAAAATGCTTCATAGCTAGGAAATAGAGAATGTCTTCCTGTTAAAACATATCCTTCCATTAAACCCTGACATACATGCTCAGATAGTATTTCTATTACTCTACCGTAAGGTGTTATGAAATCATCATATTTACTATGTGGCCATAAATATTGTCTCCCAGTTACATCAAATACTTTATCCAGCTTATTTGATATCAGTTCATCAGGGGAGAAAATTCTAAAATTCTTTTTATCTTCATTTAATGATATAGTATCTCTTAAATATTCTCCAACTCTTTCCATACCTCCAAGTCTGGCTGTACATCTTTTATCTAGAGAAAATGTATATTTGTTAATTTCTGGAAGAGATAAATCAATTCTAATATTTCCTCCAAGAGTATGGATATTTTTCCCCATTCTTTTATCTCCTTTTGGAATGATTTGTAAAAGCTCACTTTTTATTTTTTTATTTTCATCTAAAAGTTCATTTACTCGGTATGATTGAAGCCAATCATTTACAAGATGTAGATGCTCTTTATTTGTTTTTAAATCTGGAACAGGTACTTGATGAGATCTAAATGAACCTTCTATTTTTTTACCATCAGCTTCTTTTATTCCTGTCATTCCTTTTGGAGTTTTAAGTATAATAAGTGGCCATCTGAATGGACCATATACATTTGTAGCTCTAGCAGAACTTTGTATACTTACGATTTGTTTATATGCCCAATTCATAGCAGAAAATAAATCAGCATTAATATCTGTATCCTGAGCCAGATGAACATCATATCCTAGCCCTTCAAAATAGGATATGATTTCAGCATTACTCATTGTTCCAAATAAAGTAGGATTAGCTATTTTATATCCATTTAAATGCAGAATTGGTAGTACTGCACCATCAGTTACAGGATTAATAAATTTATTACCTTGCCAAGAAGCTGATAGTGGTCCAGTTTCAGCCTCACCATCTCCTATTATACAAGCTGCTATAAGGTTAGGATTATCAAGGACAGCCCCATATGCAATAGATAAGGAATATCCTAGTTCTCCTCCTTCAGATATTACACCTGGTAAAGATGGATCTAGATGTGATGGAAATCCTCCTGGCCAACTAAATTCTTTAATAAGGTATTCTATGCCCTTTCTATCCATTGTAAGTTTAGGAAAATATTCACTCAATGTCTCCTCAAGATATAGATTTGCTCTATTTGCAGGAGATCCATGACCAGGGCCAGTTACTAGCATCGTATTTATATCATATTCAGTGATAAGTCTGTTTAGATGAGCATATATTAAATTTATACCAGGTGATGTTCCCCAATGTCCTAATAGCCTCTCTTTAATATCATTTGGTTCAAGATCTTTTTCTGCAAAAAAATTATCCTTAAGATATAACTGTGCTGCTGCAAGATAATCTGTTAGTCTTACATATTTTTCAATTAAATCTAACACGTCATTGTTTTTCTCTCTTGTGTCTCTAGTACTTTCTGGCCTTATTATGATTTCTTTCATTAGGATTTTATCCTTATAAAATAAAACATTGAATTCTCTTGTGCTTCAATTCTATGTAATTCTCCAGCGTTAACTAATATTACATCATTTTTCATATAATCTTTTGTATGATACTCATCTTTATATCTGTAGATTCCTTTACCTTCTAAAACAATTGCAATCTCATCAGCATCTTTGTGTTCATGCCAATCAAAAAAATGTCCTTTTAAAAGATAATCCTTATTTAATATATCAAAATGTGGATTTGAAATATCTTTATTTGTTATGAGCTCCTTTTTTCTTCCATCCCCACCGTGGGCTGCACTAAAATCTATATCTTTTATTTTTCTAATTACTACACACATAAATTTTAGGATCTATAGTTAAAATATTGCCATCAGTATCTAAAACAATAGGGTTGATATCTATTAAAATATTGCCATCAGTATCTAAAACAATAGGGTTGATATCTATTTGAGATATTCCTTTTATATGTTCAGTTAAATAAGAGATGCCCATTAATACATCTACGATATCATTTTCGCCGTATTTTGCAAGGTCTCTATATCCAGACAAAAGAGGATAGAATTTTGTTTTTTCCAAAATTTCTATAGCCTCAGACCTTGTAATAGGTAAATAACTTTTTATATGATCATTTAGTATTTCTGTTAATATACCACCAGTTCCTAATACTATTACAGATCCTATGTTTGCATATTTTATTGCGCCTGCCATGATTTCAAAATTTGCATTTACAAATTTTTGCATAACTATCCTATCTGATATATCTGTGAGTTTTTTATATGCAGATATTAATTTATTGTAATCTGTAATGTTGTTGATAACACCTTTTTTTATCT
>JAMCRT010000025.1:6106-20498 GCA_023380695.1 Patescibacteria group bacterium
TAGATATCAACCCTATTTTTTCTATACCATCTTCTAGTTCTTTTATATTTTTTACTATTTCAAATTTTGGAAATTTAATATCAAAATTTTTCAGTATTGTAACAGCATCTTTGAAATTTAATATTTCCCCATCTTTATAATTTTTAATAATTGATATAATTTTATTATTTAATGATGTATCTTCATTTTCATATGTACTTTCTCTAGATTTATTTTTTATGAATCTATTAAGATAGTCTAAAGATTTGATTGCTCTTTCTGGAAAATTATATGATGGAATGTTGATTTTTGTAAGATATTCTATTGCTTTATCTGCATAATATCCTCCAGTGAATACTGATATTATAAATTTTTCTGAATTTTTGGAAAAATCAGATATAACCTTTGCAATATTGAAAACATCAGTACTGGATTGAGGTGTTGTTATCGTTAATATGACATCAGTATCTATATCTTTATCTAATATTATAGATATATCTTTATATCTTTGAGACTTTGCATCACCGAGAATATCTATTGGATTTGATATTTTTCTTCCTTTAAAATATTTATTTAATTTATTTAGTGTTGATGTACAAAACTTTGAAAAAGAAAGATTATCTGACATCATATCTGTTGCCAGAATTGCCATTCCTCCAGCATTTGTTATAATGGCAAGTTTTGTATTCTTAATTTTTTTATATTTTAAATTTGAAAAAATTCTAGATACATCAAATAGATCTTCCATAGAAGATAGTTCTATAATATTGTTTTTTGCCATTCCCAAGGATAATATATCTTTATCTGAGACTATAGCACCTGTATGTGATTTTATCTCAAGTTTACTTTTATTACTTTTTCCAGGAGATAGAACAAAAACTGGATTTTCAATTTTACCAAAATCTTTTATAAACTCTTTAAAGTTATCTATACTTTCAAGATAAAAACACAAAAAATCATTTGGTTCTATATTTGGAATAATATCTGTTTCAGATATATCCATTTTATTACCCAAAGATATAGCTTTTGATATACCTAAATTAGATGATCTGGAAAAATCTACTAAAGATGTTAATATTGCTCCAGATTGGGTTATCAAAAATAAATTTCCATCTTTGTCATTTTCATTTTTTGAAAATGATGCATTAATATGTGATGAGAAAATTCCACATGAATTTGGCCCTATAATTCTTGTTTTTGTCCCTTTCAATAATTTTTTTATTTCCTCCTCACTCTTTATATCTCCAGATTCCCTAAATCCTCCAGATATTATAACAATGCTAGAGATCTTTTTTTGAATACATTCTTTAACAACTTCAAGTACTTCTTTTTTAGGAATAATAATTATTGCCATATCTATATCATCCTTTATATCTAATATAGATTTATAAAATCTATTTCCTTTATTATTTATTTTGTAAATCTTTCCTTTGAAATGAGAGTTTTGTATATTTTCAAGTATTGTATATCCTGTCTTTGAGTGATTATCACTTGCTCCAATTACAGCTATAGAAGACGGATTAAATATTTGATTCATATATATAGTAGTATCACAAATGAATTAATTTTTAAACCAAATCTGCTGGCTATAAATTTTATTCTGATCCTATATCCAAAGTCTTAGAGTGTAAAACACATATATAGGGTTGCAACCCTTAAACATTTGTAATATAATGGGGGTATAACCTTTAAATTAAAATATATGGAAAACTTATTTACTATTTCAATCAATCTTATAAATACACTTGAAAACATATATGTTAGAGAGTGTTATGATAGGCTAGAGACAAATCACAGAATAGTTGGGATCGTAGGATCAAGAGGTATAGGAAAAACAACATACCTTCTGTATTATCTAAAAAGTCATTATTCTAATTCTGACAAGGGATTGTATGTATCTGCAGATGACATATATTTTAGTACTAACAAATTGGTAGATCTTGTTGATGAATTTATTAAAGAAAGGGATGGAGAACTGATATGTATTGATGAGATACATAGGTATCCAAATTGGGCTCAAGAATTGAAGAATATTTATGATAGATATCCAAAATTTAGGGTAATATTCTCTGGTAGCTCTAGTATTAATTTAATTAAACAGACATATGATTTATCAAGGAGGGCTGTACTAAAGGCTATGTATGGTTTTTCTTTTAGAGAATATCTGGAATTTACAACAAAGACTAAATATCCCATTTTGAGCATTGATGAGATTGTACAAAATAGAACATTGAGTATAAATGGTATAAGAGATATTCCAGGATTAATTGGTCAATATAAACAATATTTAAAAGCCGGTTATTACCCATTAAATTTCGCCTTTTCAAATGATATGGATACGTATGAAGCATTGTTAGGTGTGGTAGATAAAACAATATATGTTGATATATCCACTTATTATTTATTAAAAACATCCACGCTGAATGTTTTTAAGCAGATTTTATACTTTATACATACATCAAAACCTTCAGTAATAAATCCGTCAAGATTAGCTAATAGTTTGGGTAAAGATAATAAAGATATTACTAGTTACTTAGATATGTTAAATGATACTGGGCTATTAAGGTATCTTCTTATCAATAAATCTGGACATGCATTGATTCGTAATACAAAGAAAGTTTATCTAAATAACCCTAATTTAAGTTATGCGTTACAATTTGATACAGGAAAACCTGTAGAGATAGGTGCATTACGAGAGTTATTTGTGATATTACATATGGATAATGCTGGATACAAAGTATTCTATTCCAAGAGAGGGGATATAGTAGTTGATAAATATGTTTTTGAAATTGGAGGGAAAAACAAGGATGCGCACCAAATCAATGGTATTGAGAATTCTTATTTACTTAAAGATGATGTATTACTTGGAGGAACTAAAACAATTCCAATATATTTATTAGGATTTCTATACTAGCATTAGAATTCAGAAATTTATTGTCTATATCTCTCTAACTGGTCACCATGTTCTGACCCCCGCACAACATTTTATTGATAATTAAGGGTTTTTCAAATATAATGTTTTGTATATGCAAAGAATTTTCACACTCACAAAAAAGAGCATAAGGTATATTAAACACTTTGGTATGAAATCTTTTTTTAAGAAAGCTAAGGTATATATAAAAAAAAGGATTCTCAGGGGTAGAGATAATATATCATATCAGGAGTTTGTAAAGAAGGAACAAAAAAGTTTAAATTTAAAAGCTATAAAAAAGGAAATTGAAAATTTTAAATACAAACCCCTTATATCAATAATCATTCCTATATATAAAACTCCAACAAATTTTTTAAAAGAAGCAATAGATAGTGTACAAAAACAATTATATGATAACTTTGAAATTATAATATATGATGATGCATCAAAAAGTATAGAAATAGATAATTATTTAAAAAGTATTCAGATTAAAAATCTAAAAATATTCTATAACAAAAAAAACTCTGGTATAGCAAAGACTTCTAATAATGCAGTAAAAGAGTCAAAAGGAGAATATCTAGTTTTTCTAGATCATGATGATACTCTATCTCCAGATGCTTTATATGAGATAGTAAAGGTTTTAAATAAAACAAAATTTGATTATATATATTCAGATGAAGACAAATTATCAAAAAAAGGAATTAGGGAAGATCCATTTTTTAAGCCTGATTTTTCATATGATATGTTACTCTCTTGTATGTATATAACACATATAAGAGCAATTAGAAAATCTACATTTTTGAAATTACATGGTCTAGATACAAAATATGATGGAGCACAAGATTGGGATTTTGCACTAAGACTTCAAGAGAGAAAAGGATCATTCTATCATATACCAAAAATACTGTATCATTGGAGGAAAACAGATGAGTCAACAGCAAATGATAAATCTGGTGCAAAATCATATGCATATAAAAGACAAAAAGAACTTATTGAAGCTCATCTTGAAAGATCACATATTAAAGCTAGAGTTGTTGAAGGATATTGGCAGGGTTCATATAAGATAGAAAGAAAGATAGATGGAGTTCCTAGTGTTTCTATAATAATACCTTTTAAAGATCAAGTCGAATATCTTAAAACATGTATAAATTCAATTTTTGTTTTATTTAAAAATAAAAACTATAAAATTGTACTAGTTAATAATCAAAGTGTGAAAAAGGAAACACTAGATTATCTTGAAAGTTTAAAAAGCAGAGATGATATAGAAATGTTGGATTATAACAGACCTTTTAATTATTCCTTAATTAATAATTTTGCAGTAAAAAAAACTCAAAGCGATTACCTTTTATTTTTAAACAGTGATACAAAAGTTATAACACCGCACTGGATAGAAGAGATGTTACAAATTGCTCAAAGAAAAGATGTAGGAGCTGTAGGAGGACTGCTTCTATATAAAGATAATACAGTGCAACACGGTGGTATCATAGTAGGACTTGGAGGTGTTGCTGCTCACTCCCATAGAGGTTTTGATGGAGCATCTAATGGTCATGGAGGACTTTTAACACTAACACGTGATGTATCTGCTGTGACTGCAGCATGTATGATGATAGAAAGATCAAAATTTTTAAAAGTTAAAGGTTTTGATGATAGGTTGAGGATAGCATATAACGATGTAGATTTATGTCTAAGATTAGGCAAAATAGGATTAAAAAGTATATATACTCCATATATGAAGATGTATCATTATGAGACAAAAACAAGAAAAAAAACAGTTGGTGAGAATGTAGTAGATACAGGTATGTTTATAAAGAAATGGAAATACTTTCTAAAAAAAGGAGATCCATATTATAACCTTAATCTTACTTTATCAAAAGAAGATTATTCTCTAAGATTAGTGTGAAAAATAAAGTAAAATCAAATTTATATATATATTCTTGATTTTATCTAATTATATAGCAAAAAATTAGAAATATGGTCTTAGATTTTTTGTATATACTCTTTGTTAGCTATTTTTATTTATCTCTTTTGCTTCTTGAACTAGTTTTAAGATATTATTATTTTTACCTTTTTGGACTTTTTTATAATTAGAAAATTTACTAAAATAATTTTTTTTCTGTTTCACCTTCTGTAATAATTAAAAAAGTTTTTCTTAATTTACGCTCTTTTCGCTTTCTTTTAAAATCGTGATTTCTTTTCATGTAAAATTTCTTCAGTCTTAGAATAATCAATATTAGGTATAGCCCCGAATCTTCCAGCTTTATAAAGTTTGTCAATGGAAGCATCCTTTCGTAGTTTATAATCAGAGAGTGGATAGAGGTCTGTAGCACCAAATTTATCTTTTTCTGTAAACCAAATTTGATCTCTTCTTAGTATATTTTCTCTTAAAAGCTCAATGTTTTGAACATTAAATATTAATTGAGATCTACGTTTATTATTCAAATTAAAAAGATTAACTATATATTTTACAAGATCCAAATGAAGTGAAGAGTCAAGTTCATCTATTACAAGAACAATATCCTCTTCTTGTGCTTTAAATATATCTCCTGCAATTGTAAAAAACTTGATAGTCCCAGTAGATTCGGAAAGTTGTAGATTAAAATTTTCATTCCCAATTGGTACATCATCTTTTCCATATACGCTATGACCAGTTAGAACATAGTACAGATTATTTGTCCTAAATTGTAGATTAGAGTTTTCTATTTTCCTTATATTTACATCATTAATACCTAAATCTGCAGTTTTTATAAAGTCAATAAATTTTTGTTTATCTGCATCATTTCTTTCTAGATAATCAATTGTTAATTTTGTTGCAAATGGATTGTTTTCAGTTTTATTTACTATATAAAATTTTGTTTTAAACCAATCAAGAATATCATTTGAGATTTGACCATTGAATTGTGCTACTACATTTAAAAATAGTGCTGTATTTTTAGTTTTATTCTCTAACCCAATCCCTTCTTTAAATTTGTCTCCAATTTTTATTTTGTTTTTATTTCTTTTAAAGAGTATAGAAGGTTTATTGGAAAAATATGCAGTTAACCATTCCTCATGTATACTTTTTTGATCTACTTTAAATCCATATATATATTTGATCTTTTTATATATGAAAATTATTTCAAAAAGACTTGGACTCCTGCTTGTTTGCAAGTTTAACTTAAAATTATCTACTTGAATAGAATCAGTTGATTGGTTAGGAAATATAATCAAGCTTTGAAAAAATTCCATTGCAGCAAATAAATTTGTTTTCCCACTAGCATTAGCTCCATAGATTACTAAAGTTTTTAGTAAATTCAAAGAATCATCTATTTGAAAGTAATTATTTTTAAGTTCATCACCCTTTGAAGCAACCATACTAAAAGTTACTTTGTTCTTAAAAGATTTAAAATTTGCTATTGAAAACTCTATTAACATATTTATATAGTACTATATTGTATATATTTTGTCAATATATGTGAAAATATCACAAATTATCTTAAAATAAATATAAAATGTGATAAATTAATAACGTGAGAATATTCTTAAAAAAAGAAATTCTTTCTATCATATTAATTTTATCTTACCAAAAGAAAATTATTTTCTAAGATCAGTGTGAAAGTAATTTATAAGGG
This sequence comes from Patescibacteria group bacterium, assembly GCA_023380695.1. Taxonomy (GTDB): domain Bacteria; phylum Patescibacteriota; class Dojkabacteria; order JAKAPS01; family JAJZLI01; genus JAMCRT01. The sequence continues at coordinate 12,605 of JAMCRT010000025.1, forward strand.
ATATGGTATAATGCTTTTACAATGGATAAATTGTATTCATCTATCATTGAAGAATTAGATAAAAGTGTTCAGTCAGTATTTTTTACAAATACTATAACTGGAATTTTTATTCTTTTACTTTTATATTTATTAATATCTTTTTCTTATACAAATTCTATATATATCGCTTTTTCAGAATTTGGGTTATTTGTATCTCATTTATCTATTACTCAAATATTTATATTAATAATCATAACTTTCTTTATAGGGTATTTTTCTACCATATTGTATGATTTAGCTTTGTTAATTTTACAAAAGATTGATAGTAATAATTTTATTCTTGATAATTTAACGGGCAGTAGTTATATAAATAAAAATAATGAAGATTACAAAAAGGAACTTAAGAAAAAATTTGGTGAAAATAAAGATTATTATAACCTTGCATATTTATATACAAAAGATGGAAAGAATTATGTATATGATTTCTATTTTAGAATAAATAGATCTTTAATGGGTGGTATGTACATGGTTTTTTTAGTGTCATTTTTTATCTATTGTTACACATATAACCCAATATATTTCATAAGTACAATAATTTTAGGTATCTGTATTTATTGTCTCTATAAACAAAAAACTTCACTAACGAAAGTAAATATAAAGAATACATATAACAGTTTCTATATAAAAGTATTAAATGAAAATAAAAATGACTATTCCTAAATTTTGTTTGTAAATGATTTGTTTTATTGATAAAATTCATTCAAACTGTGATTTTTAATTAAAAAATATTTATGAAAAAAGATAAATATAAATCTTTTGAAGATTATAACTTAGAGTATGGAGAGGAGTACTATAATGTAGGTTGTACTAGAAGTCATGATATCAAATATGAAATTTCAGAACCTCGGTGGTTTTCATATTTTAACAATTTATCAGATCAAATTATTAGTGAGGTTAAACCTAAAACAGTTATGGATGTTGGATGTGCTAAGGGTTTCCTAGTCTCTCTGTTGAGAGATAAAGGTGTTGAAGCATTTGGTATAGAAGTATCAGAATATGCATTATCAAGTGTTAGGAATGATATAAAAAAATATTGTAAACAAGTCTCAATTCTTGAAGATGGTGATATTAAGAGTTTAGGTAGATATGATCTTGTAACTTGTATTGAAGTTCTAGAACACCTTCCAGATGAATTTGCAGAAGATGCAGTATCCAATTTAATAAAATTGTCTGATAATATTTTGTTTTCATCCACTCCTGATGATTATGAAGAAGAAAGTCATGTTAATATAAAATCACCACAATATTGGGTAGCACTTTTTAATAAATTTGGATACTATATAGACCCTTATGTAAATATAGCCTCTATTCCTCATTCAATGTTTTTTTCTAAATTAGAATTTATAATAAATAAATTTCTAGATAGAAAAGATTCAAAAGAGAAATTACAAACTATGTATGGAGAGACACTTGATATTGATCAGTTAAAAAAAGAGAACAATATTGAGATATATAAGACATTATATGAACTATTCTTCATAAATAAAACAGCATATGAAATAGATAAATATAAACATAATATATTAGATAAAGATACTCACATTAAGAATTTAGAGACACAGTTAAGTGTAAAAGATAAAAACGCTAAGAATTTAGAGACACAGTTAAGTGTAAAAGATAAAAATATTGGTGAGTATATTAGTGCTGTACATTACTATAGAGGTGTTGAATCTAGACTACAATCAGAAATTAATATTTTAAATACAAGGTTAAACAATATTTTTAACTCACGACTTTGGAAAGTATATAGTCTTTATGCAAGAATAAAAAATCTGTTTATCATTAAAGGAAATTCTTATAAAAAATTAATGCAAGATTTAGAGAATGATAAATTCTCTAAATTTGATGAAATCTCCGTAAAAGAAAAATTATCAAAATCAAAATATAAACCACTAATAAGTATAATAATGCCTGTTTATAAAATAGATATTAAGATACTAAAAATGACGATTCAATCAGTAAAGAATCAAATATATAAAAATTGGGAGATATGTATTGTTGATGACAACTCTAGATCTTTTTCATTATTTCTATATCTTCTTTATTTGAAGTTTACAAATAAAAATATAAAGGTCAGTTTTTCACTAAGGAATATGGGTATTGCAGAAACAAGTAATAAATGTATAAAAAAGGCAATAGGTGAGTATATAGCTTTGCTTGATGATGATGATTTACTTACAAGAAATGCTTTAGCTGAAAATATATTACTTTTAAATTTACACAAAGGTGCAGATTTAATATATTCTGATGAAGATAAATTAGACAATAAAAACAAACTTGTAGAACAGTTTTTCAAACCAGATTGGAGTAAGTATAGATTTTTATCAAATATGTATACTTCTCATTTAAGTTTATATAGGAAATCTATAATTGATGAAATTGAAGGTTTCAGATCTGGATTTGAAGGAGCACAAGATTATGATTTGATGCTTCGTTTTATAGAAAAAACTAATAATATATATCATATACCAAAAATCTTGTATCATTGGATAAAAATCGAAGGGTCAACATCACAAAAATATGATGCAAAACCCATAGCTTCTCAGTCTTCTATAAAAGCTTTAAAAGAATATTTAGAAAGAAATAAAATAAAAGGAGAAGTATTAAAAGATAAATATCCAGGATTATTCAAAATAAATTATGAAATATTAGATAATCCTAAAGTTTCTATAATTATACCAACAAAAGATAAAGTTAAATATTTAAAAAAATGTATCAGTAGTATATTGAAAAAAACTATATATAAAAATTATGAAATATTTGTGGTAGATAATAATAGTATAGAGGATCCTACATTTAAGTATTATAAAGAATTAGAGAAATATAAGAATATAAAGATACTTTATTATAAAAAGAAATTTAATTTTTCAGCAATAAATAATTTTGCTGTATCAAAGACTAATACAGATTATATATTATTTCTAAATAATGATATGCAGGTAATAAATAAAGAATGGTTATCTGAAATGATCCAATATATACAAAAAGAAGATGTGGGGATAGTAGGAGCAAAACTTTTATATAAAAATGGAACAATTCAGCATGCAGGACTACAAATAGGATATGGTGGAGTTGCAGGACATATTTATAGATTTATGAAAGATGGGGCAATATATTTCTTTGATCCTCAAGGAGTAAGAGAAGTTTCTGGTGTTACAGGTGCATGTTTACTTATTAAAAAAGATTTATTTAATAAGATTGGAAAATTTGATGATAAAAATTTAAAAATTGCATTTAATGATGTTGATTTATGTCTGAAGGTAAGAAAATTGGGATATAAGATTATATATACTCCATACGCTAGATTATACCATTATGAATCTTTATCCAGAGGTAATAGTTTAGATGAAAATGAAGTGAAATTTATGATGAAAAAATGGAATAAAATACTTAAATCTGATCCTTATTATAATCCTAATTTACCTATAAGTTCAGAAAATCCATTGGATATATTTATATGATTTTTATGGCAATTTTATTGTGGAGTAACAATTGTAACATTTGGAATACTTAGATTTTGCACACCGTGTACATAATAATTAATTGAAAATAATAAGATTCCAATTATTAGATTTGTAATAATGATATTTTTTATTGATTTCTTATACAAAAATAAAAATTCAAATATAGTAAGTAATATAAATAATGTAGCAGGATATAGCAGTACTATTAGGTAAATATATCTTCCTTTGAAAAAATAAGGATTTTTTTGATAAAGTTTTTGATATATTACTTTCAAAGATTGGGAAAAAGAATAATTATTATTATATGTTTGTATGATATCTAAATTATTTTTCTGTAACTTATTGTTTATATACAATTTATTATTTTTGTGATTTGTATTTGTAAATGACCATAGAGCAACTGAATTTGTAGATGTTCCATTTGTAGAAAAGATTTTAAGTAGGAACTTTTGATTTTTAGAATTAGGTTGATTGTTGAATTTCATTTTATATAGAGCATTATTTACAAAATTTACTGAGTTTTGACACTTTGAGTACAATATATTGTTGGTATTAGTATTTTTAATTAGTAAACATAATGTTGAAGTATTTACTCTACCATAGTTGCCAATTCTTATCTGTAGAGCATATAGGTTATTGTATTTAGCAATAAAATATTGTTTGACAATATCTTTCTTTATTATAGATTGTGTAGGTACTCTTACCCCATGATTAGATTGTACATGTACATTGTTAGTATCAATATGCTTGATAATACTACCCAAAGAATTTTGGTATATTAATATACCCCAAATGAAAGAAATTATTATAATTAATATTATTTTTATTTTATTATTCATATTCTAAAATTTGTAAGAAAAGTTAAAGAGAAAAGATTAAAGAAAATCATACATATTATCAAAAACATATATAATTGATCATAATATTTCTTGGAGATAAAAGTTCTGAGTCCAACTATAGAACCTAGTGTAATAATAGATATTACTGGGAAAAAATACCTTCCATTTACAAAATTTGTTCCATAATGAGATACTACACCAAAATCTAGCAAATATATAAATAAAAAAGTTAAGATAACTTGTATTATTATATAAATTTCATAATTTTTAATTGTTTTTGTTTTTATTTTATTAAATACTGTTATTGCAAGACCAAATAAGATGATGTCTACAAATATTTTTAAAGCAGAATATAATGCTGTAGGATGAATAAATTGATACATATAACCGAATGTAGCAAAGAATGATGTGAATACAACTCCATGTGAAGAGAAATATTTTCCACCAGTGAAATATGCATAATAGTCTAATATAGAATAATTATTGCTAGGAATAAGTTGTTTTAATCTTGGAATCACAGTATTATTTAATCCTGAATGTAATCCTAGTATAGCTACCAGTATTAATATAGTAGCTATTATTAAATACTTTAGGTATTTTTTTAATAAGTTATTTTTATATAGCAGGTATAGTATTAATCCTATATATACAGGTATATTAACATACATATTTTGTTTACTTAGTAATCCAAGAATCAGGAATAGAGTTAATAATATAAAATCTTTAAAATTGAATTTTTCTTTTAGAAGTTTTAAAGAATAATATATGAATGCTGTATACATAGCAAAAACTAGAGGATCCATATCTATAGCCATTCCCATATATGTAAACATGGGGAATAAGGCTGTAAGCATAGTCCCTGTGATAGATACTTTTTCCTCATTGTTAAAAAGTAGTTTAAATATTTTATATGTAAAGATTAGTGTTATAAAAGAAAATAATACAGATATTAACTCTAATAATCTAAATTGTGAATAAATTCTTGTATGTATTACAAATTTGTCAATATTTCCATCAATAAAATAAAATAAAGGAGCAGGTTCTCCTATTACAGGAGTATGTATTCCTTTAGCATAATTTTGAATATTCATAAATCTTACTTGAGAATCTGGGGTAGAATATGGAGGATGTATTGGACTTATTATAATCCAAGATAGCTCTATCAGAAAAAATGATAATAAAACTATTATCAAGTATTTGTACTTACTTATTATTTGTAAAAATTTATTCATTTTCTATAATTATATCTTTTTTAGAGAATTGTTGCACTAGCTTATTAATATAAGGATATTATATCACTAATTTATTTGAAAAATTGCATTAATGGTGTTATGCATATCATCTAATTATTGGTATCATAAAAATATGAACAGTAAACAAAAGATTACAATTAGAATTGAGTCTAGCTTTATGGAAATAATAAGAAAGGAGGATCAAGTAAGGAAGACTTTTATTCAGAGCGTTATTAATAGATTAATACATGAAGGTATATATACTGAAATGTATAATAAAGACACCTTTAATAGGATCAATGAAATAAGAAAAAGATCAGAAAAGGGAAACAATATAGATTTAGTAAAAGAAAATAGGAGATTAATGAGATGAATAAGATAATGAAGGACACCACAATAATTAAAGTCACAGATTATTTTAAAGAAAATTTTTTACAAGATTCTACTAAGAATCAATTAGAAAATTTAGATTATAATTTAAGGAAAAATGGTATATTAGCAGCTTCAATTTATAGTTATATTTGTCATAAAATAATAACAAATGAAAAAATTCAATCTATACCTGGACAGAATATAATTTTAGATGATTATGCCTTTTCTCATTTTTTGTTATTAATTGAGCTAATCACAAAGACACGAAATAAAAAAGCAGGGAGAGTGGCATTTGTTAGTCTATTAAAAGAGTGTATTGATAAAGATCATTTAAAGCAATATCTTTGGGATACAAGTATAAATGGTAATCAACATATATATTGTTATGAATGGTCGAAGGATTCAATTAAAAAAATACCGTATAATCATAAATGTGATGCTAATTTTGATCTTGATCATCATTTAGAAAAAGGAAATTATTTTCCTCAATTTAAAAATTGTATAGAAAATTATAAAAAGAATAGTTATGATAGTTTTGGCTCTTTTCTGTATGAATTAAGATGTAATTATGCTCATAATGCTATATCTGCTTCACTGGGATCTATTAGTGTATTAATTAAGAATAATTGTTATATAATTTATGGCTTTGGAAAACGCATTTCATTATTATCTTTAGAACATGATGTATTCTCAATACTTTGGAAAGAAAAGTTTAATGTTACAGAATAATCATATAAATATTTAAAAGTGTATTTACTGATATTGTACTATCAAAGTTTTTTAGTATATCCCTCTATACCAAATAGTCTAAATTTACTAGTAATTCTGATTTGAAAAATTTGTATGAATAATATTGTCAACAAAATCAAAGAATAGTAATCATGATAAAGAATTATCAATAATACTATATTAAATACTATTCCTACACATATTATTTTTGCACTTTCATTTTCAAATTTTACTATAGACAGATTCATTCCATTTTTTATTGCTTTTCTTTGATGATAAATAGAATGTTTACTTGGATTATATGTATCTGATGCAATCACCCATTTAATAATCTTTGCTGGATTTGTAAAATTTTTACATATATATTCTATGTATGCTAGACATTTATTAACTTTTATATTTGTATGGAAATTTATCAGAGTTTCTATAAAGATAAAAATTTGTTTAAATGTTATACCTATAAATATCAGTATAAAAATTATTATTATAACACTGGTGGTATTAGGATTTTGAATATTATAAAAGAGCGAATGTATTAATTTTAATACGTTAGTATTATTTTTTTGTAATGTAATAAATAAATAATCTATGTAAAGTATTACTACTATAGAATAAATATATACAAATATACTGAAAAATAAGTTGTTATCTATTTTATTTATTATACTGTTTATAGACTCCGAACTTAAAACTCCAACCGTGAGGTTGCGAGATGGAGTATCCCCAGGATCTTAAGGTTGATGTATAATAGAAGGTATGGAAATGATACATCTATCACATTGTGTATATCACTGTGATTACCATATAGTGATAGTAACAAAATACCGCAAACCATTGTTTAATGCAGGAGTTTTTGCATACTTTAAACTGAGGTTGGCGGAATGCATGATCACTATCCGTTGATAATAATAAAAGAAGTGAATAGTGATAAAGACCATATACATCTGTTAGTATCGATTCCGCCAACGATAGGAGTTGGAAAGGTAGTAGGGATAATAAAACAGAATACAGCAAGAGAACTGAAGCAAAAATTTCCATTCATAAGGGAAGCATATTGGGGAACAGAGGCAGTATGGTCAGAGGGGTATTTTGTTAGTACAGTAGGAATTAATGAAGAAGTGATAAAGAAGTATATACAATTACAAGGGCAAGAAGATTCTGGGCAAACGAAGTTTGAAATAAACTAAAACCCCGATCCGTCAGGTCGGGGAAGTTTATA
>JAMCRT010000026.1 GCA_023380695.1 Patescibacteria group bacterium
GTATTGGTGGAAGAGTAACAAGATTAAAATCTACAAGTAAGGTCAAGGATTATCTTAACAAAATAAGTAAATAAGACTATATGACAATATATGAATTTACTATAACAAAAGAATTTGAAAGGTCTTATAGAAAATATGTAAAAGGAAATACGAATTTAAAAAAATAATTGATCAAAAAATCATAATACTTACAGAAAATCCTTTTTCAAATAACTTAAAAACACATAAAGTAAATACAAGAAATTATGGTATAAGATATAGTTCAAGAATAACTGGAGATCTACGAATTATTTGGGATTTTTTTGACAACAGAACTACTATCATAGCTTTAACAATAGGTGGGCATTCTGGAAAAGGGAAAGTTTATAATTAATAATTTTCATTTAGCATTTCAAACCACACTTGTAAACAAGTTCCATTAATACATTAGGTGCATCTCGACGGGGAGTGTCGCATTTGGTGACCTTAAGTTGCTTCAGATCGAACCACTTTTAGTATAGATCGTTAAACTCATAAAAGTGTACAGTACACTACTATAGTAAAAACCCTAAGCATATTTATTCTTTATAAATAAACAGAGTGCCTATATGTAGATATTTCTTAAGAAAGTGATATAATAAACTTGTTATGAATGGTAAAATTTCTAAAAAAATATTTCAATATACTGCTATTTTTGAACCTGCAGATGAAGGTGGTTATATTGTTACTGTTCCTGCTTTACCAGGATGTGCTACACAAGGAGATACGTTTGAAGAGGCAAGAATAATGATTCAAGATGCTATACAAGGATATATCTCTGTCCTACGAGAAGAAGGACAGATCATCCCTCAAGAAAGAGAAGATGTCATTGTTACAAAGGTATCTGTGGAAAATTCGTTAAATATATAAACAACTGTTATTGCATCGTTTAAATCACGTGAAGTTGTAAGAATCCTAGAAAAATTAGGATATATACAAAAAAGACAAACTGGTAGTCATTTAATCATGTATAACCCTCAAAAAATCGCATAATACCAATACCTATGCACAATAAAGATATTAAGAAGGGCCTTTTAAGAGGAATTATAAAACAGGCAGAATCAACGGAAAAAGAATTTTTAAAACTTAAATAAAAAATATCCGTGCATTTCGAATCACACTTGTATCATGGTGTATCAATACATTCAGGACGCTTCAACTGGGGTGTCACGTTACTTGAGGGCACTGGGATTCGAACCCAGAACCAACAGCTTAAGAGGCTGCTGCTCTACCATTGAGCTATACCCCCAAAGAAGATACAATACTAAAGTATATATGAAAAAGTACAAAGTTGGAATAATAGCAAAAAATATATTAAATAAAAAAAGAACTGGGATAGAGAATTATACCATAAATCTGCTTAAAAACTTTAATTTAAATACAGACTACAAATTCATTGTATATATCAATCATAAATATAAAGGTAAGAGCAATCTTAATAATATTGAATTCAAATATCTAAAGGATAAGAAAGCCTGGACTCACACTGTATTATATAAAAACATAAAAAATGATAATTTAGATCTGTTATTTTCACCAACACCAACACTTCCTATTCTGAAACTAAAGACAAAAACAATAGTAACTGTACATGATCTATCATTTAAATACATGAAAAAACAAATTATAAATACTACAAAGTTATTTATAAAAAAATCTTTAAATAATGCAGATCAGATTATTGCAGTATCTAAATATACAAAAGAGGAAATTCATAAAACATTTAATATTGATCTTAAAAAAATTACAACTATTTATGAGGCATATGATAAAAACATATTCTATCCAACTAATTATAAAGGAGAAAAAGATGGAATAACACTTATTTCAATAGGCTCAATAAACAGAAGAAAAAATATTACTCAAATAGTAAAAATTCTTCCTATATTAGAAGAAAAATATGGTAATGCCAATCTTATAATTGTAGGTGAAAAAGGAGATGACTTTGATAATTTAATGTATACAATCAAAGATTTTAAATTAGAGAACAAAGTTAGCATAACAGGATACGTATCAGATACCAAATTGAAAGGATTAATAGACAAATCAGATGTATTGGTATATCCATCTCTAGAGGAGGGTTTTGGTTTACCAATCTTAGAAGGATTTGCATCAAATATACCAGTTGTAACATCTGATAATTCAGCCATGAAAGAAATAGGGGGTAGGGCAGCAGTACTAATAGATCCTAAAGATATATTTGATATAGCAAATGGAGTCATTGCAGCTATAGAAAATCACAGTAAATTGACTAAACTGGGAATAATAGAAGCAAGTAAATATTCATGGGAGAAAACAGCAAATGAAACTCTCTCTTTATTTGAAAAAACAATTAACTCCTAAATTTTTTCACATGTATATATACATATACAATTACACTGATTATTATTAAAATCACTATTGGAAGTGACAGGCTGTTTACATATTTAGATATGATAATCCAATGTACTCCAAAATATAATCCAAGGAAAGCTAATATAGTAGTCCAAATAAGAGAACCTAAAGTTGTAAATATAATGAATTTCTTAAAATCCATTTTTAATATACCTGCAGGAAGAGAAATAAATGTTCTTACAATTGGAAGGATTCTTGATACAAATACAGTAATATCTCCATATTTTAAAATCCAGGAGTGTGCTCTTTTCAAATCTTTGTCTGATAAAAGAATATATTTTCCATATTTTTCTAAAAAATCATATCCTTTATAATATCCTAAAATATATGAAAGTATAGAACCAAAGACATTACCTAAAGTTCCTACAAGTATTACAAGATAAATATTAAACATTCCTTTAGATGCAAGATATCCCGAATATGTCATAACAACTTCTGAAGGAATTGGGATATTGAAACTTTCACAAAACATTAATATAAATATCCCAAAATACGATAAATACATTATTATGGAAATGATTACACTACTGAAATATATTAATAATTTAGAACTAAAAGACATGGTATTAATTTATATAAAAATATAGTATACACTATTATAATTAATTTTGTTATAATCCTCTACACAACAAATATATATTATGAAAAAAAATAATAAAACTGACAAAGAATATACTGATAAATTAGATCCTACAGAGGAAGAATTATTGGTTGATGATATTGATATATTAGATATAGATGATGACGATATAGGTATAGATACTAATTTTATAGATGTTGACCTTAATAAAGATGATGAAGAAACAGATTTTGTTACAGAAAATGAAGAGAAAGATCACAGAGATACAATACAAGCTGATATTAATGTAGTTGTATGCCCAAACTGTAAAGAAGCAGTATTAGAATCAGATTTGTGCTCAATTTGTGGTAAACCTTTAAAAAAAATAAATGTAGGAAACTCAGATGATATAGATGAAGATGATTTATTACAAGATACAGATTTATTTAACATTAATGATGAAAACTATCTAAAAGATGAAATTGAATCTTCAATGGATAATGATTTAATTGATATACAATAAGGAAAATGGATAAATTAAGTATTACAAATAAAACTAAAAAAGAAAAATTTGAAATTAACTCTAATGTTAAAATAAATGCATCATTTATCAGTAAAATAATGGATGATACTATAAAGGAATACAAAAAATATGCCAATATTAATGGTTTTAGAAAAGGAAATGCTCCCGATAAATTAATATTTGAAAAATACAAAGATAAAATCATAAATGATGCATATAATCAAATCAAAGAAGATATTTCAGAAGAAATTTATAAAAAAGAGAAATCTGCATTAAGAATAATAATAAATAAAGAGTTTAAAGATTTACTAGAATCTAGAGAAGATATCAATATAGATGTTACTATTTATTTAAAACCAGAAATAAATAAAATAGATTTAAAAAAGATAAATATACCAATAAAAAAGGCAGAAGATGAATTTATCAAACAAAAAGAAAAATATAATAAAGAAGAAAAAATACAAATAGAGGAAAATAAAACACAATATATAAATAATATATATGATAATTTAATAATGGATCAGTTAAAAGAAAAAATTAAACTAGATAAAAGTGATATACCCCTCTTTATAATAGATAGTTATGTTAACTACTCACTAGATAAAATAAGTGAATTTACAAAAAGTATAAATATGGATATAGGTGAATACTTCAAACAAATTGGTAAAAGTAGGGAAGATATTATAGAGCAACTAGAAAAAGAAGCTATTGATCAGTTTAAATTTGATTTATTTATAGAAAAATATGCCCTAGAAAATAAAATTGAAGTAACAAAAGAAGATATAGATCACAAAATGAGTACTATTGATCCTAAACAAATCTCTCAAATTAACACTAACGCCATTATAAATGATATAATATATAGTAAATCTATAGATAATATAATTAGTAGTATAAAATCTAATGCAGCTAATACCAACAGTAATTGAAAAAAGTACACAAGGAGAAAGAGCTTACGATATATATTCAAGGCTTTTAAAAGAGAGAATAGTATTCATTGGAAGTGCAATTGATGATGAGGTTGCAAACCTTACCATAGCGCAACTTTTATTTTTACAAAAAGAAGATAGTGCTAAAGATGTTATGATGTATATTAACTCTCCAGGAGGTTCTGTAGATGCAGGAATGGCCATATATGATACTATGAATCATATCAAACCAGATGTTTCAACAATTGCTATAGGAATAGCAGCATCAATGGGAGCATTCCTGTTATCATCTGGAAAGAAAGGTAAAAGATTTTCATTACCCAATTCATCTATATTGATTCATCAACCATCAGGAGGAACTGAGGGTCAAGCATCGGATATAGAAATATCTGCAAGAAGAATACTCCAAATTCGTGATAATATTAATACAATATTATCTAAAAACACAGGTAAAAAGAAATCTCAAATTGAAAAAGATGCTGATAGAGATTTTTGGATGACCCCAAATGAAGCTGTAAAATATGGGCTTATTGATAAGATAATAAAATAATGAGGGTTCGTAGCTCAGCTGGTTAGAGTGCAACATTGACATTGTTGAGGTCACAGGTTCGAGTCCTGTCGAACCCAATTATCATAAATAAAAATAATGAATACACTGAATTTTATAATGAATCTATTTAATACCTATGGATACTTTGTAATTACTTTATTTGTCATGCTAGAAACTTTAGGAATTCCTATTCCTGGAGAAACAACACTTATTGCAGGAGCAATATATGCAGCTATAAATCCTTCTAAATTCTCAATTTTTCTAGTAATCATATTTGCAATTATTGGGGCAGTAATAGGTGATAATACAGGATATTTCATGGGGTTCAAATATGGTAAAACAATAATAAATAAAATAGAAAATATTTTAAAGACGAATAAAAATTATGTTAAATCAACTGAAAAATTCTTTGAAAAATATGGATTTAAAGCAGTTTTTATAGGAAGATTTATATCTATACTGAGAATGTTTATACCAATTACAGCGGGTATTCATAAACTAAAATTTTCTAAGTTTTTTTTATATAATATTTTGGGAGGAATAAGTTGGGCAATATTATATGGTATTATTGGTTTTATATTTGGATCTAATATACCCTTCTTACTGAAATTGTTGCATGATATAACTCTTACTACAATAATAATTATTGTTATAATTCTAATTATAGTTATAATAAAGAAAAAGAAGAAATGGAAAATACTAAACTTTTAGAAAATATGAGACACTCTGGAGCACACCTTCTAGCTCACGCAGTTACAAGTCTATATCCAGAAGTAAAACTTGCAATAGGTCCTGCAATTGATTATGGATTTTATTATGATTTTGACTTTGGTAATACACAAATAAAAGAAGATGATCTTCCTAAAATAGAGGAAAAAATGAGAGAACTACAAAAAAAAGATTTTTCATTTGAAAAGATTGAAATGAATATATCTGATGCAAAAGATTTTCTAAAAAAATCAGGTCAAATATATTCTCTCTCACTACTAGAAGACTTAGAAGAAAAGGGCAGTACAAGAAAAGAAGAGTTCACAAATGCAAAAAATACAGTAGAAACTGTTACCTTTTACAAATCTGGAGATTTTATTAATTTATGCAGAGGTGGACATGTAAAATCTTATGGTCAAATAGGAGAGTACAGACTTATTTCAATTGCTGGTGCATATTTTAGAGGAGATGAAAAAAATAAAATGCTTACACGTATTTATGCAGCATGTTTTGATACAAAATCTCAGCTGCAAACATTCCTAAAAGAATTAGGAGAGGCTGCATTTTAT
>JAMCRT010000027.1 GCA_023380695.1 Patescibacteria group bacterium
TAATAACTATCTCATCCTATTACTATAGAGAAAGTTGATGGAATAAAATTTACAGTTACTGATAATGTAAATATAAAAATTGAAGGAATAGATAAACAATTAGTGGGACAAGTAAGTGCAAAAATTAGAAAATTAAGGCCACCTGAACCATATAAAGGTAAGGGGATAAGATATAAGGATGAGATAGTTATTAAAAAGTCTGGAAAATCATCTAGTGGAGTATAAAATATTATGAGAAAATTGCAAGGAAGAATAAAAAGGCATAAAATTATTAGAAAAAAGATAAATGGTACAGCAGATATTCCAAGGTTGTCTGTTTTTAGATCCAATAAAAATCTTTATGTACAAGCTATTGATGATATAAAGAAAATAACTTTATTAGGTAAAGGCACATTTAATATAGAAAAAAAGGATACAAAAACAAATATGGCGTATTCATTTGGTGAAGAATTTGGAAATGACCTTATAAAAATGGGTATAAAAAAAGTAGTATTTGATAGAGGTGGTTATAAATATCACGGAAGAGTAAAATCTTTTGCAGAAGGTGTTAAAAAAAGTGGTTTAGTTTTTTAAATTATGCAAGATAAGGATTTAGAATTACAAGATAATAAAGATACAGAGTTTGAAAATTATACTCTTGAGACATCACGTGTGACAAAAGTTACTAAGGGGGCAAAGAGATTTAGATTTTCTGCAATGGTAGTTGTTGGTAATAGAAAAGGGTCAGTGGGTATTGGGAAAGGTGTAGGCTCTGATCCTAGAGTTGCGATATCAAAAGCTTTAAAGAAAGCCAAAGATAGCATTGTTAGTATTAATATTACTGAAAATACTATTCCACATGAAGTTATATATGATTATAAGGCAGCAAAATTGCTTTTAAAACCTGCTGTTTCAGGTACTGGAATAATTGCTGGAAAAAGTATTAAACCAATTCTTGAGCTTGCTGGAGTCAGAGATATTCTATCAAAGAGATTGGGGACCACAAACAAAAAAACAAATATATATTGTTGTTTTAAAGCTTTAGAATCATTGAAAAAGAGATAATTATGATAATACAAAATAAAGTAAAAACTAAATCAAAAAAAATTATTGGAAGAGGTTATGGTTCTGGAAAAGGATCACATACTGCCTCCCGTGGTAATAAAGGTCAGAAAAGTAGAGCAGGTAGTCATATACCAAGATTTTTTGAAGGTGGACAGAATTCACTAATACATAGGCTTCCATATTTAAAAGGAGAAGTAAGACATAGAGAAAAAATAGATGTTATAAATCTTGATTTTTTAGATAAATATTTTGATGAAAATGCAAAAATAGATATTGAAATATTAAAAGATAAAGGATTTGTGAAAAGCTCAAATGTTAAGATTCTTGCAAGAGGTGATATAAAAAAACCATTAGAAATTATTTCAAAAAATATTACCTTTTCTGCTAAAGCTTATGATAAAATAATAAAAGCTAAAGGAAAGATTTCTTAATGGAATTAAAAAATGCAAAAAATCATTGATTTAATAAAACAGATATATTATTCTCCAGAACTTAGAAAAAAAATTCTTTTTACACTTTTTTTACTTATCGTTTTTAGAATATTTGCATCAATTCCAGTACCAGGAGTAAACATAAGTTTACTGGCAAATGTTTTCAAAAGTAACCAAGCATTAAATTTCTTAAATATATTTTCGGGTGGGACATTGTCATCTGCTGCTATTGTAGGTATAGGGTTAGGTCCATTTATTACTGCCACTGTAATTTTCCAATTTTTAGTTTATTTAGTTCCTAAAATTAAAGAATTGCAGGAACAAGGTGAGGCAGGACAAAGAAAAATTAATCAATATACAAGAATTATTACTGTACCTATTGCAGCTCTGCAATCTTTTGGTATTTATAAATTTCTTGGTAGTATATCTCAGACACCAATAATATCACACCTTTCAACTTTATCACTTATTACATTTATTATTACAATGACTGCTGGGTCTATATTTCTTATGTGGGTAGGAGAATTGATTACTGAATATGGTGTAGGAGATGGCATATCTTTATTAATAGCTTTAGGGATTTTAGCTACTATGCCTGAAGGTATTATTTCTGCCACTTCATCTCAATCATTAAATGGAATTGTAATTGTTATTTTAATACTAATTTTTATAGCTATGGTTGTTGCTATTATTATTATTAATGAATCGGCCAGAAATGTCCCAGTAAATTATACAAGGATGGTAAGAGGTGTCCAACTTGTAGGTGGAGAAAAATCGTCAATTCCTATTAAAATTAATACTGCTGGTGTAATGCCGATAATTTTTGCATTATCATTATTACTTCTTCCTACTGAATTTGCTAAGGTATTGGAAAGCAGTAAGATAGCTTGGATACACACAACGTCTACTGCTGTTTTTAATTTTCTTTCAAATCAGACATATTATGGAATATTATATGCAGTTTTCATAATATTTATGACATATTTCTATACGTTTATAGTTTTTAAACCTGAAGATGTTGCAAGGGATATTCAAAAACAAGGTGGTTTTATTCCGGGGTTTAGACCAGGTAGGCAAACTGAAGATTATATATATAAAATACTTATTAGATTAACATTTGTAGGGGCAATTTTTCTAGCAGTTATTGCAGTAATTCCTCTTGTTGTTCAATCTTATACTGGAATTACTTCTATTAGTATTGGAGGTACAAGTATTTTGATTATTGTAACGGTGATTCTTACTATGATTAAGAATATTAAAGCGCAACTGATTACAAGGTCATACTCTCAATATATCTAAATAGGAATTTTTATGATAGCTGTTGTTAAATTTGCATAATCTTTATATATATTAATTGTAATACCAAGAATGTTTGCAAATTTTTTTGCACAGAAAAGTCCAAAACCTTCACCTTTATTAACCCCGGTTGAATAGGATAGACTATATATATCGTTAGTATAATTAAATGTTTTAGAATAATTTTGAATGGATATTTGTAGATTATTATTTTTTTCTTCTGTAGTAACTGTAATGCTTGTGTTCTCTTCTGCAAACATTACAGCATTTTCAATTATATAAAATAGTATTGATTTTATTTTTCTTGAATTATTTTGTATTGATATAGATGATGTTATGTAGGGTATATATTCTATAGATATATGCCTTTCTTTTGTAATGGGATAAAGTTCAGATATAATTTTTGGGATTAAATTGTTAAATATAAATAGTTTGGTAGCATTTTTTTCTTTATTTTGCAATATTATTATTCTATCTTTTAATTTTCTTTTAAAGTTTTTTAGATTTGTTTTCTCTATAGTATATGTATTTTCTTTTTTTAGAGATGAAATTATATTATCAATATATCTTATTAACATTTTTATATAACTAATACTATCTGATCTTGTATGTTCAATATTTTCTCTTATATTATTTTTATATAGATATTGTTCATAATATTTTTGTATCATCTCTGATAGTAAATAGGACATTTCTACCACTATATAAACATATGCACTCTCAATTAGAAGTATAAAAAATATTTGAAGAGTGTGATTACCAAGTAAATAAGTACTAATAAGTAGTAATATTGATGATATATATACAATATATTTTTCTGAATTTATTAATACTATTATTATTATTGTGTAGTATATAAGGTAAATAATATTATTTATATGTCCAGATGGATATAAACCTCTAGTAGAATAGAAAAAATATATATAACTTAGAATAATAATAGGTGTGAAAATATTATTTGTATATATTTCTTTGATCTTAGATGTATATTTATATATTCCTGCTAAAATGAGTAGTATTAATATGTAATATACCAGCGTTTCTTCTAGCACAAGATTACTTTTATTAGTGAATAAATCATATGAAATATTAAATAAAAAAGGCACTATTATAAGTAAAATGAATACTGGGAATAGGTTATTCTTTTTAATTTTTAAAACATTGGCTAATTTCATTGTATTAATGATTTTACAAAGTTTAGATTTATACCATTAGGTTGCATATTATAATTTCCTCCAAGGGAAGTAGCATAGATAGCTAACAGTTGCATCCAAGATATTTTATTTTGTATTTCTGATATATTATTTTCTTTAAAGTATGTACTTATATTATTATCAAATGATATTTGTATTTGCATAAAATCAGGAATAGAGGTTAGACTTATATGAACAGTTTGAATATGATTCTCTTCTGCAAAAATTAATATTACATTAATTATATTTTCAAATAATATTCTATCCATGAGAATATATGATTTAATAGTTTCATCTATATTGAAATCTATATTTAATTTTCTTTTATATTTTTTAAACTCAGAAATTATTATATTGATAATTTCATTAAGAGATATTATGTCTAGATTAATGTTAAGTATTCCTTTTTGTGCTAGTCTCATTGATATCATATTTAGTATATATATTCGATTTTTATGTATGTCATAGAGTAAATTATTACTATGTGATATTTTTTGTATCATTTGTACATTATTACTTATTATATTTTCTGTAGTTTTAAGAAATTTTCTTTCATTCTTTTTCAACTCTTCTTGCTCTGATATTTGTATGTTAATTTTTTTTATCTGAGATAAATAATAATTGTTATATTCAGATACTATAAATATTAGAAAGTATGTTATTGCTGTAATGATACTGGTATATCTCATTATATATATAAGTTGAGGATTATATATATATATACTTGTTATATATATTATTAGAATAGAAGATAAATAAGTTCCAACTTTTTTGGCTTCTTTTTGTTCCAATATAATATCTATTGCAAGTATTATAAAAAGAATTATAAATATGTTAGATTCTACTTGTAATATGTTCAATATTATTACAAGTAGTAATATAAAATAGCGTGTAGATTGTATAATTTTGCTGTGATTTTTAAGGTATATATAATTTAATATAAATATAATGGCAAACCCCATAAGGGTATAAATGAGATTTTGAATAATAAAGATTGTTGAGAGTGAATTATGTATAAACGTAAAACCTATTTGTATTATCAAAAATACTAATAATGTTTTCTCAAATGTTCTTACAATAGTTTTTCTATTTATCATTTCTTTTATTAGTTTAGCATTAAATTTTAATTTTTGTGAGAGTCTGATATTTTTAGTATAATGATTATTAATGATAATATCTTTTATTGGACCTTCAGGATGTGGGAAGGGTACTCAAAGTAAAATTTTAGTTGAAAAGGATAATTTTGTATCTATATCAGGTGGCGCTATTTTAAGAGAAGAGTATAGAAAAAACACAGATATAGGGGTAGAACTTTTTAATAAATATTGGAAGAAAGGTTTATGGGTTCCAGATGATATAATTTTCAAATTTATCATAAAAAAATTTAATGATACAGAAAGTAACAATGTTATATTAGATGCATATCCCAGGACATTACTGCAGGCAAGTTTAATGGATGATTACCTTGCAAATATTGGGAAAAAGGTTGATCTAGTGTTTATTTTTAATTTATCACTTGATATCTCTAAGACAAGAATCATTGATAGAGAAAAAATAGAAAAAAGGATAGATGTGCAAGATAGTGCAATAAAGAATAGATTGATAAGTTATACCGAAAATATAGGCAAGATAAGAAAATACTACAAAAATAAGATAGTGGATATTGATGCAAATTCTAGTATAGAGACTATTCATAATTTTATAAAGAAGAAAATAAATGAAGATAAAGAGTGATGAAGAAATTGAACATATGACTAAAGGTGGTCATATATTAAAAATTATATTGGATAATCTTAAAAATGAAACCAAGATAGGAGTGACTGAGTTAGAATTAGATAATGTTGCCAGAGAACTTTGTAAAAGATATAAAGTTATTCCAGCTTTTCTAAAATATAAAGGTTACCCTAACTCTCTTTGTATTAGTGTAAATGATACTGTAGTACATGGAATTCCATCTTCCTATAAAATTGCAAATTCAGATGTTGTATCTCTAGATTTTGGTATTATTTACAAAGGGTTATATCTCGACTCAGCAACTTCATTTCAAGTAGGAGATAAAAATGATAGTATTACTCAGTTTTTAGCAATTGTGAAAAAGAGTATGTTATCTGGACTTAAAGCTGCAAGAGATGGAGTAAGGGTAGGAGATATATCATATGCAATGGAGAGTGTAGTAGATCAGAGTAAATATGGAATTGTTAAAGAACTTACTGGACATGGTATAGGATATAGGCTTCATGAGGACCCTTTTATTCCGGGATATGGGAATAAAAAAGAGGGTATGTTAATAAAAAAAGGAATGACACTTGCAATTGAGAGTATGATAAATTTTGGAAGTGATGAAGTAATAATGCTTTCTGATGGATGGACTATTAAGACAAAAGATCATTCTATATCTGGGCATTTTGAACACACAATATTAGTAACTGACAGTAATCCTAAAATTCTGACTATATAATTTTATTATATTTTAATTCAGTCTGATGTTTTTGATATTCCCACCAGTTTTTATTTTCTATATACCAATTAATAACATCATTTAATCCTTGTTCAAAATCTATATATTTAGGTTTCCAGCCAAGATCATTTTTAATTTTGCTAGAATCAATAGCATATCTTAAATCGTGCCCGGGTCTGTCACTAACATGTTCATAATCATTTAAATCTTTTCCCATCAACTTTAGGATCATTTGTATAACTTCCTTATTACTTTTTTCATTATTTGTGCCAATTAAATATGTTTCACCAACTATACCTTTTTCAATAATTGCTAGTACTCCTGATGAATGATCATCTGTATGAATCCAGTCTCTAATATTTAATCCATTGCCATATAATTTTGGTTTTCTCCCTTCAATTATTTCTGTAATTTGTCTTGGTATAAACTTTTCTACATGTTGGTAAGGACCATAATTATTAGAACAATTTGAAATTGTCGCCTGAATACCAAAACTTCTAATCCATGCTCTGACTAACATATCGGCACCTGCTTTGGTTGCTGAATAAGGACTTGAAGGATTATATGGAGTATCTGGTGTAAATTTTTTGGGATCATTTAACGAAAGATCTCCAAAGACTTCGTCAGTTGATACATGATGTAGTCTTTTATTATATTTTCTGATGCCTTCGAGAATATTGTAAGTTCCTAATAGATTGGTCTTAATAAATGGATAAGGATTTTGTAGTGAATTATCATTATGAGATTCGGCAGCAAAATGTACTACAATATCATTTTCTTTAATAAATTTATTAATAGCATTTGCATTACAAATATCAGCTTTAACAAATTTAACTCTATTTTTATCAAGATCTGCAATATTATTTAAATTTCCAGCATAGGTAAGTTTATCTACAATAGTAATTACCCAGTTTGGTCTTTCATAGTAGATAAGCCTAACAAAATTTGAGCCAATAAAGCCAGCACCTCCGGTTACAAGAATTTTCATATAATATATATTATATCAAGAGATTAAAGTAAGAGATATAACTAATGAAAGTAGTGTTATATGTTAAATTTTTAGTCACTAACAGTGACTTTAAAATTTTGACTGTATAGATTGTAATTTTAAATAGAAAATATTAATATCATAGTATGAACTATTCATTAATTGTAGATATTTGTGTATATGGTCTAATCATTTTGGTTTTTATTTTAGCTATTATCCTCCCTTATCCTAATTTTGGATCTTCAAAAAATAAAAAAGATGAATCTAACAACAAAAATTAAAAAAGAAATCTCAGAAAATATAGATTTTGACCAAATGTTACCTGATAAATTGCCAGTATATGTATCTTCATTTGTATATATGTTTGGATCTCTCACATTAGGTGCTCTTATTATTTTGATAATATCGGGTGTGATTATGGTTTGGCAGGGGCCAATTTGGTATGAAACATCATCTGTAGGCTTAATATTTAGATCCATACATTTTTGGGGAGCTCAGGTATTTTTCTTCTTTATGATTTTACACTTTTTATCAAATTTTTTTATTGCAGGATGGAGAGAAGGAAGAATTCTTACTTGGATTACAGGAGCTTTAATATTTGTAGTCTCAATTATTGAAGCATTTTCAGGCTTTTTAATAGGTGGAGGATTTTATGCTCAGTGGAATCAAGTACAGGCAAAAGATGTCTTTAGTGCATTAGGTGCAACTCCCATTTTTAATGTTTTAAATAATATACAAATGTTAGGGTTTCATATCATAATATTACCTTTGGTAATAGTTATATTACTTGTTTTACATTTATTTTTTATAAGATATAAAGGGGTGGTTCCACCAATAGATAATGAAAGGAAGTGAAAAATTATACAAAATGAAGGAAGCAGACCTTGTGAAAGAGGTTAGCATAGGGTTTTTAATTGTTTTAGTATTGGTTTTAATCTTGTCATTTATATTTAAATCACCTGTTGAAAATCCAATAAGTGTACATCAATATGCAAATAAATATCCTATTTCATTTGATAGAGTAGAGATGAGAAATCTACTTGGTACATCTCAGATATCTCAATATGGACCTCCATTTAATAAAGGTGCTCCACAGCAAAATCTTTTTGGTGTATCACCTGAGGGTATATTAGGTGTATTGACCCCTATAAATCCTAAGTATGCATATGTTATATATCCTCTAAAACAGGAAGCAAAGGTGAATAAATCTATAACACCATTACTTACAGAATATAATAATGCTCTGCCAAGCGTTAGACATTTATGGGAGAATAATTACTATAAAGCATTATCTACTAATGCATATTATGTAAATGGTAGAGTTGAAACAGTAAGTGGTAATTATGGTCCTATACCACAAATGATTTCTGATCTTTTAACATTTGGTAAAAGTGGGCTTTTTGCAAGAACAATTAATGCGCTGTCTCCTGGTAATAATAATGTATATTCATATAACTTTGAGAACAGATTGTTATTTTTGCAAGGATCTCCTCTAGCTAAAATTGCACAAAAACAAGGATTGCTTGGTACACAGTGGGGAATACTAAAAGAGATAGATTCCTACCCTGGTCCTTGGTGGTTAGGATTTTATGGATCACTGTATCATATACCTCCATATTCAACTTCTAACTCAGGAGATCTTATGGCATTTTCTACTTTTATTGTAGCATTTCTTATTTTTATATTTTTGCCTTTTATTCCTGGATTAAATAAAATACCATACATTGTTCCTGTGTATAAGATTATTTGGAGAAGATATTATAATGAAAAGAAACAGTTATAAAATTCGCTCTATTGTACTTTTATTTCTCCTAATAATTGGTGTATATATAACGAAAAAGGATTTTGTATCAATTACTAAATTGCAAGTGTTTCTAATTGTTATTTATACATTTATATTGTTTTGGATTGCAGTTATATCTTCAAGAATGTTTTTTGACTTTAGATATCTTTATAAAATGATAAAAGTAAGAGATAGTATTTATAACCTTTTGAAAAAACACATGGAAGATAAATATGCAAGAATGGTATCTGAGAAAATTGTAAGAGGTGATATATCCCTGATACGTAAATTAAAGTTTAGAGGAAATATAAAAAAGGAAATACTCATTCAATTAGATTCAATAGCTAAATACAAAAAATTCTATAGATAAACATTTATATTTCATTTTAAAAAATAGGGAACTGTTTTTCAAATCCCACATTTTTATATATTGGTAAATATATAACCTATTATTCACTCTTTTGTTCAGGTTTTAAATATATACCTATTAAGCTTCTTTCTCCTGTTGGTCTCCAAGTTCCATCTTCACCCCTAACTAAAGCATTCCCTGTAACAATTCTATCATAGCCATACATAAATCTAAGAGTGTCAAGTTCTTCCCTACTTATAGAAGAATAATGTTGATCTATAAGATTCTTCATATATGTTAATCCTTCATATCTTGTTCCTGCTAAATCAATTTTGTTATCATCTGTTGGTCTTAAACTTTCCATAGTTCTTTTAATTGAGCATGAAAGATTTAAACCTGTTATGCTTTTTATTTCTTTTTCCATAACAATATCACCTCCTTGTTTTTTCTATATATTAAATAACTTAACAAATTAAAGTATACTATAAGACATATATTTTGTCAAGTACTTGTATAAATCACATATATTCTGTATGTAAATTCAGAATAAATTCTATAAATAAATATTTATGCTTTTAAAGATAATGAATTTAGATATGAATCTGCATCACTAATAAGGACATCTCTTGGTTTTGATCCATCTTGAGGACCTACCACACCATTATTTTCAAGTTCTAGTATCAATCTTGCAGCTCTTGCATATCCTATTTTAAGTTTGGATTGCAATATAGATGCAGATCCTCTACCTGCCATTACCACTATTCTTACTGCTTCTGGAAACAGTTCATCCTCATACATCCCCATATTCATTTCTTCACCAGAAATTATATTTCCAGAATTTAATAAATCTTCATTATATTCTGTTTCTACTCCTTGGTCTGATATAAATTTAATAATTTTATTTATTTCAGATTCTCCTATTAATGCACCTTGTACTCTTATGGGTTTTCCTATATCTGGAGATTTAAATAGCATATCACCTTTTCCTACTAGAGTTTCAGCACCTGGTTGATCTAATATAACCATTGAATCCATCATAGATGTAACTGAAAGTGCAATTCTTGCAGGAATATTTGCTTTTATTATTCCCTTTATAACATTTACAGAAGGTCTTTGTGTTGCAAGTATCAGATGAATCCCTACAGCTCTTGCCATTTGCGCAAGTCTCACAATATGATGTTCAGCATCCTTTCCTTTTGTTAACATTAAATCTGCCATTTCATCTATTACTATTACTATATTTGATAATTTTTCACCATCATTTGCAAGACTGTTATATGTATCTATATTTCTAGAACCAGATTCTTTGAGAACATGATATCTTCTATCCATTTCAGATACTGCCCATTTTAGAGAATTTACAACAGTATCCATGTTCGTAATCACAGGTGTGAGAAGATGTGGAATACCATTGTATAATGAAAGTTCAACGTGTTTTGGATCTACAAGAATTAACTTTAATGTATCAGGAGAATGTCTGTATAGAAGCCCTATTAGAAATGAATTGATAAGAATACTTTTCCCCGACCCTGTTGCTCCTGCAATAAGAATATGAGGCATTTCAGATAGATCTCTTACTATTATTTTACCAGTAACATCTTCTCCCATAGCAAGAGGTAATTTCAATTTTGGATTATTATATTCTTTGGATACAAGAATATTTTTAAGACCTATTGTCTGAGGTTTCATATTTGGCAGTTCAATTCCTACAAGAGAAGTCCCTGGAATTGGAGCTTCGACTCTTACAGCTCCAGATGGAGCAGCAAGTGCTAGAGCTAGATCCCTTGATAATTCATTAATTTTTGATACCTTTGTTCCAATTGTAATCTGAAGGGCATATCTTGTAACAACAGCACCTACTGATACATCTACTATTTTTGAGGTGATATTAAAACTTCCAAGAGTTCTTTCAATTATATCTGAATTTCTTTTTATTTCATCTAAATTTTCATTATTATCTTTTTCTATATTTGCAAGTAAATCAACTGATGGAATTTCCCAATTTTCATAATGTATGGCACTTGGATCAATAAATTCATTGTTATGAGGTTTTTCTTTCTTTAAAGATATATTTCCTCCAATCATTTCATCTCCTATTGTAGAAGGGTTTTGTACTTCAAATTCTATATTTTTAATATTATCTTCTGGTTTATTTTCTTTTGGTTTGATTTCTCTAGAAAATAGAGACCCTAGAAATTCTACAATAGTATTTACTCCCCATTTCATTGATCTTATTGCTTCTGTGAAAGAAAAAGATAAAGACATTAAAAAAGAGATAGCAATTACAGGTAGTAGTATAATGATAGCACCTATTTTTGTAAGATAATTTATTAATATATTGGACACTATAAATCCTATTGCTCCACCCAATTTTCCTTGTTCTGAAAGGGTCATACTGATATTATGTGGATAAAATAAGTTGATTATTGCCAATGTGGATAACATAAAAATAACAAGGCCAATAATAGATGATAGTGTGTTAAATTTTATTTCTGTACCAAGAAATCTAAGTGATAAAAGAAAGGCGAAAATTGCAAATATTACTATTCCTTCTCCAAATAAAGTATATATAAAGGAAATCAATATGATATGTATAAAAATTCCAATAAACGACAATATTGATAATATCAATAATATTATCCCTATTACAGTATAAAAATCTTTTCCTTGAAATTTCTCACCTTTTTTCTTTTTTAAGGCTTTTTTTATTGAAGATTGTTTTTTTCTTCCCATATACCATTACTTTAGCATATCTTTAATAAATTGAGAACAATTTGTTTTTATGATAATATCTTTTTTATCTATGAAAAAGATGAATGTTAGTAAAATTACTTTTGCATTTTATATTATATTAGTATTGATTATTCTAGTCGATATATATTTTGTTATTAAAACAAATAATAATACTAAAGTATCTAATCCGAACGCTTCAATTTGTAATATTAAATATCAGCCGTCTGTTAAAAAATATAGTAATTATCCAAACTTCTGTATTAATAAGAATAAAATCTACAAAGGTGTTATAGAAACGTCTTATGGAAATATATATTTCAATTTATATCCTAAAGCAGCTCCTCTTGCAGTAAACAATTTTGTATTCTTAGCAAAAAGTGGTTTTTATAATAATGTTTTATTTTTAAGGATAATCAAAGGTTTTATGATTCAAACAGGTGATCCTACTGATACTGGTGCCGGTGGGCCTGGATATACATTTAAAGATCAAATAAATGCAGTATCTCTCGGAATTCCCCCTATATTAATAAAGGCATATGTAAAGAAAGGATACACTTATGATAGTACTGTGAAATCAATTCCTGCAAATACTCCTGGAATTATTGCTATGGCAAATTCTGGTCCAAACACAAATGGATCACAATTTTTTATTACTGTTGCAAAAGAGTCTCAATTAAACGGGTTATATACTGTTTTTGGAAAAGTAACATCAGGTATGAGTGTAGTTCAGAAAATAGATTCAGTACCAGTAGATAAGAAGAATCATCACAGACCACTGTCTGATATCTATATGAAAAAAGTTACAATATTAAATTAGTTTTAATGCCACATTGTAATTTTTATTTATAATTCCTTTTGTTGATACAGATATTTATGGTTAGGAGATAAGTGAACATAGAATTTTTCCTGTTCATAAGGAAATTATGCTCCGATAGTTTCCTTGTTGCAAGGAAACTATCCCATTGTATTGTTGAGACTAATTTCTTAGGTTAGTAGGTAGAAATACTAATTTGATAACAAGTCAGAAAACTTAGCATAGACAATGTATATTAATGTTAAATTTACTTTAATTCTTTATAGTAATTTTTATCATTTTTGTATTAGATGGTAGATAACCAAATATCGAGAATATAGACGGACTTTCAGTAATCTTTACTCCATTAATATTTTTTATGGAAGATATAGTTTTTTTTGCAGATGAGAAATTTTTTCCTTTTACTTCATTTATTATGTTTTGTTTATTTAGGTTTTTAAACAATTCTGCTGAATAGCTTACACTAATTGTTATATTAGATTGAGCATTAACACTTGTAGTATTTATTTTGTATGTAAGATTTTTTACAGAATTAGATGAATTTTCAATTTTCTTTTTTAGTAATGCTTGAATATCACTTTTTAAATAACTTTGACCTTCTACTTTAATTTGTTCTGATAGATTTAATACTTGTGCAGGAGTTCCAATTTGATTATCAAATGTTGCATTTGTCACTACATATTTTATACTCTGAGGTATTATTACCTGACTGTTTTTATTCTGATTTATTAATGCATTTTTTCCTTTAGTAAATAGAGTGGATGATAATGTTTGTTTAAGGGAACTTTGATTAGAAGCTGATACTACTTGTTCAGTATTGGTTGTATAGTTTCCAGCAGTGAATGCATTTGTATTGTTTGCAATAACACTGGACTGAGGATATCCATGTACAATAAATATATCATTTGCAGGTGCTGGTTTATTTGTATTTGTGGCTATTACATTTGCACTAACCGTACCTGCAGAAAAAGGAGATGTTGCCGCAGGTATTGTGACAGCTGATGTTGTCTGACATGTATATCCATTTGAATCTGTTAGAATTGTGCCACTAGGAAGTGGTATTGGATTTGAAGTATAGTTTCCTATAGTGACAGTACCTTTTGCATATGAACCTGAAGATACGGTTTTTGTTCCTGTAGTTTGCATAGAGTTTGACCCACTTTCACTAACAGACACAATTTTTGATGGAATTTGCATATTATTTGTATGAATATGAGTAATATTAGGATTTATTGTAATTATTGCTGAATTTTTTACTGATGATCCTTTTGTTGTAATTGTTATATTAGCACTTGTAAGAAATAGATAGTAAACAATAAAAATAATAATAAGAATAAATATAGTAAGAATTATTATAATTTTATTTTTTTTGCCAAATTTATTTTTCCTTGGTATTTTACCTATTATTGATGATATATCTATATTTTTCTTTGTATTTTTTTGTTTTGATACAGTTCTTTTAATATCATTGTCTTTATCTTTTGAAGTATCTTCTACCTCATTTTTTACATTTGATGCAATATCTCCACCAACTAGGAATTCAAAATTTTCAAGCACCACTTTTTTTGTAGTATCTTTATCTTGCTTTGCTGGTATATCTTCTATTAGTTGATGTTCATCGACAAGTTCAAATCCTCTTTCTTCTACTGTATCTTTATTTTTTGTATTATCTTCTCTTGGTATATTATCAACAGCTTCATATACTTCCGGTTCTATAATATGTTTTTTTGATAATTTTTCACTATCATTTAATCTCTTTTTTAGATTTATCACATTTATCCATGTATTTTCAGTAACATCCCCTATTTTTCCTTCTGTTATAAAGCCTGCCTTTGTTGATATATTTCTACCACTATCATCAGTTGTAACTATAACTACATTTTTATCATTCTTATCTATGACATGCCTTAACATTTTTAATCCTACAATAGAAGATAGGATTTCAGATTTATCTGGAATTATAAGTATGACTCTATTCGTCTGAGAATTTATAATTTTCTCAGTTACAAATGTTATTTCATCATCTATGTCTACAAATATTTTTGTATCTTTCATAATGCAATAATTACTTCATCTTTATATATATCTAGTACTATTCTAGCAAGAGAGACAACAGGAACATCCTCAGGTCTAGTTAGTTGAAATGTTTTATCAATTATACCATCAATTTTATCTGGAGATAGAAAATTTATTTTTGGTGTTCTATGAAATGGTAGGACAACTGACCAAGGATATTCAATGAGTTTTGATCTAATATCTGGTAATTTTGAGCCTCCTCCACATAATAAAATTTGGTCAGGATATGTTTTAATATTCTCAATTTCTTCTAGAGATATTTCAACTCCTGATATCCATAAATCGAGATCTTTTTTTATTGCATCTTTAACTCTTAGATTTGTTGCTTTATCAAGATTCATTTCAGAATATTCAATTTTTATATTTTCTGCATCATTATATGGTAATGAGAGATCTTTAGAGACTCTTTTTGTAAAAGATCTTCCTCCCATTGCAAACATTTTGGTATCTTGGAATATTCCTCCATTTATTAATGCTATATCAGTTGTTCCTCCGCCAACATCTATTATTATTGCATCAAAATTATTATCTCTACTTCCTTTTATTGTTCTTGAAATTGCAAATGGTTGTACAGCTATTATGATTGGAGTAAGTTCTAATTGTTTTAATATATCATCTAAAGCACCCTTTATTATAAGTGGAGTATATACAAAAAATACATTTATAGAGACTTTCTTTCCCTGAAAATTTAAAGGTGTTGAAACTCTATAATTATCTATAAAGGTATCAGTAATTGTTGCATTAATTAATTTAATTTCTGTATCCTTTGAACCCGTCATATCTTCAAATTTTTTTGTTGCCTCTTGATATGCAGTATCATGTAATTTATCCAATATTTTTTTTATTTCTATTTCATCAATTTTACTCTCTGGATCATCTCTTTCATAATTTACTTTTATATTAATACCTTTTACTAGTTCACCAGCAATTCCCAATACTACCTTTGATGGGTATTCAGATGAATCTAGAGATTGTTCAATAGCTTTTCTACATGATGTTACAACACTTCCAATATTTGTCACTATACCTCCTTTCATAGCATTCAGAGGTTGTCTTTCTTTTCCAAAACCCAGAATCTCTATGTTATCATCTGTTATATTACAATTTAGAACTTTTACAAATTCTGTACCAATATCAAGTGATAGAAAAGAATTAGAATCTGTCTTGTTTTTTTTATTAAAGATTGCCATTTTTATTTATTCTTTATATGTTTTAATTTTTTATAGAATCTTAAAAATTCAAAAATTGCAGTAAAAAGGTTTTTAATATGATTTACAATAGATATATCATTTAATATATTATCAAACTTTTTTTGTTCTGAGGAGAGATTTTCTGTAATCTTTTCTATATTATCAATGATCTCAGATCCTCTTTTAATATCTTTGTTTATATTAATGATAGATATTATGATAGCAATTAGTATTATTACTACCAATATTAGTATTATTATAGATAAAATTGATATAACAGATATCATATAAATTATACTAACAGATTTAATGACTTTTTGAAATTGTTATGTTATTATTTTCAAATTTTATAACTAGAATGCTAAATCCATTTCCACTAACAGGTACTATTTTTTTATTATATAAAATTTCAATGTTTTGAAGATTTCCAACATTTAATATTATTTCATATATTCCTTTCAATGTAACGGTTTTTCCTGTATCCAATATATGATTATATATAGTTTTTGAACCAATAGATGCATCTATATATGTTGGAGAATTATTATCTTTAATGGTTATATAAAATGTGTTTTTCTTTTTATTTAATTTTGTGATTTTATTTGTATAATAAATGAGAAGTGTTTGCTTATTTGTTATTCCTAGTATATTTGTTGAAGTGATTTGTATTTTATTGATCCCTTCTAGT
Source organism: Patescibacteria group bacterium (assembly GCA_023380695.1). Lineage (GTDB taxonomy): Bacteria > Patescibacteriota > Dojkabacteria > JAKAPS01 > JAJZLI01 > JAMCRT01. Next base: position 17,044 of record JAMCRT010000027.1, read on the forward strand.
AGTCCAATTGTAGTGTTGAATTTTCCATTAAGTGATACATTTGATATTTTATATCCTTCTATTGTAACTTTATCTCCGGGATTTGTTTTTCCAGATATATTAATTTTATTTTTATAATATTTTGTATATTCTGTTTTTGGATAAGTTATATTTAAAAGAGGTGGGGTTTTATATATAACATATTCGTGATATGCATAAACACTTAAAACTATAACCATAAATGTTATAAGGATTATTGCTAGTGTATATTTATTATATAAAACTATTGGTATTTTCACTCTTTTTTGGAGATTTTTAATCTTGTGATTTTCTTCATCCCTACTTTCTCTTCTGAGGATTGCTACTGTTTCTTCACTATTTAGTCCTAAATATTTAGAATAAATTTTAATGAAACCTTTTGTAACAGAGATTGATGGTAATTTTTCAAACTCTCCTTTTTCTAATGCTTCTATATATGCTTTTTTTTATTTTTTATCTTTTACAACATCATCTATAGAAAGATTTAATTTTTCTCTTGTACTTTTTAATAAATCTTGTAATTTTCTCATTATCTCTAAATTCTAAATAGTCTAGTACTATTATCATATAAAATGTTTTCAGTGTCTTTGTTATTTTTTATTTTGCTTATTAAATCTATTACATATTTTATATTGGATGGTTTATTTGGAAAAGTCCCTCTTAGAGGTTCTGGAGATAAAAATGGTGAGTCTGTTTCTACTAATATATACTGTATATCAGTTTTACTTATTAAATCCCTTATATCACCAGCATTTTTAAATGTTGAAATCCCATTAAATGATAGAAAAAATCCGAGATTTATAATTTTTTCTAAAATATTGAAATCTCCATTTGCAGAATGTATTACTCCTGA
>JAMCRT010000028.1 GCA_023380695.1 Patescibacteria group bacterium
TAATGTGTATAGAAATATTTCTAATTAATCTCGTATCATGTGTGGCAATAATAAATCCTCCAGGATATGTGTTCAATGAATTCTCCAAACTTTCTATAGTATATAAATCTAGATGGTTTGTCAGTTCATCAATCATAATAAAATTGGAATAATTTGAAAATAGTTTTATGAGTTCTATTTTTTTTAGTTCTCCAACGCTCAATTCTATTAATTTTGTTTTGGATGCATCTTTAAATAATAAAGATCCTATTATTGTTTTTATTTCAGAATCTGGAATTTCTTTTGTTTCTGAATTAATATGGTCTAGTAAATTAATATTTTTATCCTCTATTTCTAAATTTTGAGGAATATATTGGGAAATGATTTCTTTATTGACATATAATTTTCCTGTATTAAATTTTAATTTTTTATTGAATATATTTAGTAATGTACTTTTTCCTGATCCATTTTTACCTATTAATAGAATTCTTTCATTGGCATAAACCTTTATATCGATGGCATCGAAAATTTTTCTTTTGTTATAGTTGAATTTGCAATTTTTACATTCTAAAAATAGATTTTTTTTGTTTGTATTATTTACATTTAATACAAAATGAGACTTTTTAGGTAGTTTAGGCATATATATATCTTTTTTCTCTATTTTTTCAGATAGTATTCTTGCCTTTCTTTTTGATTTTTCCGAAAAAGCTTTTTCTCTTAATCTATTAACCTCTTTTTTTAATTTTTTTAATTTTTTATTTTTATCATAATAATCTTTCAATTCATTAGTATAAATATTATCTTTCTGTTCCTTATAAAAACTATAATTTCCACCAAATGTTATTATTTTTCTTGTATGTTCATCAATTTCTAATATTCTATCAACAGTATTATCAATGAAATCTCTATCGTGTGATACCAATAATATGGAAGATTCTGTGTTTTGTATATAATTAGATAAAAAAAATTTACTTTCATAGTCTAAGCCATTAGTAGGTTCATCAAGCATAATAAAATTGGGGTTTGAAAATAAAGTTTTAGCTATAATAATCTTCATTCTTTCTCCTTGGCTCATATCTTGTACTTCTTTATTTAATATATGTTCATCTAAATCAAACCCAGTCAAAATATTTTGCATGTCCCTATTATTAAATTTTAATATATCTATCTCTTTATTTATTCTAGACAAATGTTCATATTGATTTAGAGTATCCAAAATAAATTTTTGTTTTATATAGGCAATTCTCGTATCAGGAAGAAATGATATTTTACCTTTAATTTTTATATAATCAGGAATTTTTTTATTTGATATCAAACTGTTTATTAATTCTAATAAACATGTTTTACCTGATCCATTTCTACCTATCAATGCAATCTTCTGACCATTAGTTATAGAAAATGAGGCATCCTCTATTAGAACTTTTTCTGTAGATAAAGATAATTGATCTATAATAATTCCATATTTTTTATTCATATTGCTATTATATACAAAGAATCAAATGACAAATAGTATACATATTATGTAAATGGGGTTTACTGTATAACAGTTGTTTTATATTAAGATTATAGCATGAAGTGGAATACTCTTGTTGTCATGTTGTCAGACCATCAAGATTGGGAAGAGAAGATATGACAATGATACCAGAGAATATTTAAAAAGTATGGTAGGACCACAAAGAGATGTATTATTAAAATGTTGTCAAACCATTAAGATTGAGAATTGTAAAAGATCTAACGTTTGTGAATGAAAGTTTTAATAAAAAAACTCTCATTCACTTATTCTCATTTTACCTGTTAAAGCACACAGATCACTATCTGAAGAATTCATAGAAGATAACCTGAATAAAGTATACAATATATCAGAATTTAATAGAGCTTTAATTGGTCATCTGATATGGTACAATACAGATAGAGTACATTTAGGATTAAAGAATTTATCACCTATAAATTTTATAACCCGAAGCAAAAAACCCCAGGTTTTCAAACCTGGGGATGAATGCGTGCCCGGAGCGAAATACTTTTAAGTATTGAGTGGAGGAAATATTCATGGCATACTCTGTATATGTCTGGATACAGAAGTGGATTACATACAAAACATAAAATAAGAATTCATTTGGTATGGGTACCGAAATACAGAAAGAGGGTATTGCGAGGTAATATATCTGAAAGATTAAAAGAATTATTTCATGAAGGATGTAGTATAAATAAATGGGAGATACAGGAACTAGCCATCATGCCTGATCACGTACATATATTAATACAAATTAATTCAAGTGATAGTATATCAAGTGTGGTACATAGGTTAAAGGGAGGAAGTAGTAAAGTGATCAGACATGAATATCCTGAATTGAAAGAATTCTTATGGGGAGATAGTTTTTGGTCAGATGGATATTTTGCAGAATCAGTAGGGATAGCCAATGAAGAAGTGATAAGAAGGTATATCAAAGATCAAAGGAAGAGTATGCCATGAGAAGAGCTGAAGCCCCAGTTTTTAAACTGGGGAGAAGCTTCACTCTGAATTTACATCCAAAGTGCCATATGTATAGAACGTATACATTGTATTGACAACATTATTCATTAGTATTATAATTTATTTACCTACAATTAAGGAGGTGATTGTATTATGGAAACATTAGAATTAAGTTCTGATTTATCAATAGATGATTTAGAAGATTCATCTTTATTGAGTGAAAATCTATATGATGAAATAACAATGACTAAATGTGTGGGACACTGTTAGAGATGTGAGACTTAATTTATAAGTAGCTAGAAAAGTATTTTTTTATGCATATAGGTAATTAATTTAAATTAATGCAATTAAATATGGGTAATACTAGAATTATAAGAGAGATGATTGATGTATTTGGAATGGATTTATATGAAGAACTGTTATTTTCAGATTTACCTTTTTTTGAAGAGTGTATTGCTGAAATAAAATTAAATAAAGAGAAGTATACAGGTATAGGAATATCAATAAAAAGTAAAAAAATTGCTCAAGGAAAGGTGATTTTTGAATCAATTGAAAGAGCATCCCTTTTTTGTGATAAAGCAAAGAAGCGAGATTTCATCAAATCTACTATTAAAGCTCTAGATAATCATAATATCAAACATATAGATATTGATAATGAAGCATATTTTTCAAAATCCCAAATAATAGACACTAACCAAAGACGACTGAAAATAAACATTAACAATGAATTTTCTTGGACAAAAGGAGTAGACTTATACATGAGAGAAAAAATACTAATTCCTTCTCAGTTAGTCTTTTTAGATTCAATAAAAGATGAGAAAATTATTCAACAACAAATATCAACAGGAGCTGCAGGAGGAAATACTTTAAATGATGCGATATTAAGAGGAATATTCAAGGTAATTGAAAGAGATGCATTTATGATTCATTATCTTGCAAAAACATATGGAGGACTAATAGATTTTTCAATGAATAAAAGATTAATAAAGATAAAGAGATATTTTAAAAAATATAATCTAGAATTGTATCTTGTTAACCTTCCAACTGATTTGGGTATCTATACATACATGGCATTCATTATTGATAAAACTGGGTTAGGCATACCTTTTTTTACTGGAATGAAGACAGGAATTAATCCATATAATATTGCAATTGGTGCTATTGAAGAATCATATATGGTGATAGTTTTCTCAAGAAATAAATTACTCAAAAAAATGATGTTAAAGGTGAAAAAATTCATACAATTAGAGATCGTGAATTATTTTGGTTGGATAATAATAAATTACAATATATCAATCCCTGGATAAAAAATAAAGATCGGAAGAGCACAC
>JAMCRT010000029.1 GCA_023380695.1 Patescibacteria group bacterium
GTATTTTGTGTATTCAATACTTTCAGGTAATATATTTTCGTATATTATACTTATTATAAATACTGTTATCCATTTTTTCCTTTTATTCCTTATTATTATATTAATAATATTATTTACATCAAGGTTTATACTATCAAATAATAAGAAAAAAAAAGAAATTACAGAAAAATAACATCCCCTCTTGCCAAATCTACACAGTATGATACTCTATATGATATATAAATTTGTAATAAGAATATCTGAATACAAACTTTATAATAAAATTTAGAATAGATAAACATTTAATCACTCTAAAAACTATTCAATGGGAGTATATGTATGATTTTGCCAAATTTTTAGAAAATTTTACAGCAAAAAATGAAGATTTCTATAATATCAGAGAATCTATAAAGAATAATACTTATGCAAAACATATTATAAAAATGATGGAATCACAAAATGATGGTAATTCATTGATTTTATGTGCATTAAATCAAAAAAATGAATTTATTGGATTCGCAGTTTTACTAAAAACTAAACAAAAAGAAAGTGAAATTGATATATATATACATAGAAATTATAGGAATAAAGGAATAGGACAAATTATTTTAAAAACAATTATTGAATACACAAAATACATCAATGTAGATACTATACATCTTAAGGTAAGGAAAAATAATAAAAAAGCTATCAATTTATATCAAAAGATAGGATTTTCACAAACTAAACAAATCAAAAATAGCATTATATTCAATAAAAAACTAACAGATGAAATATTTATGTCTCTTAAAATTACCTAATTTGTATGTTCAGAAAAACATCTAATTTTTAACTCTTCTAATGCATCATTGTTAAATTGGAATCCATCTTTTTTTAATAAATCAATTGTCATATTAAACCTATGTATGTCACCATTCATAGATAATTTATGTAGAAGTTCTATATTGTTTTTAAAATTATGTTGTTTATCTGAAATTTTATCCTTATTTGATATTAATAGATTATATAATTTTTTCTTATCTAGATCAGTTGCTTTTTTTAATTTTGAAAATTCCACATTAATATCACTACCTAAAACTTTTATATAATCATTAATACTTCTACTACCTAAAGATAATATAAAATGGTTTTTTGCTACCATGATATCTTCAAAATTATCATTTACCACAGTACCATTTTCTTTCTTCATAGGAATAAGATAAACCTCTTGTTTTATACAATTATCAGATGCAACCTTTGTGTTTGAAACACAAATACATCCAAACTTTTTTTGTATAAGAAAAGACCTATTCATTATATCCAACACCTTCTTGTAATGGATCAAATTTACCTATGATATCAGAGATTACTGCATCCAATGATTGTTCTTCTTTATTCTCTTGTTGTTCTATATTATTTCCTGACATAATCTGTTTTACAAAACCTTTAATTATATAGTATTGGAGATCTTTTGTCAACAACTTAAAAGAGGTCGAATAAAAATTTTAAATGAATTTACTATAATTAATCTGATATAATGTAGAAATGCATAAAATTAATATATCCACTATAGGTGGAGGAACAGGTTCATTTACCCTACTTTCTGGAATAAAAAGATACAAGAATTTTAATATTTCTGCTATTGTTACTACATTTGATAATGGTGGATCTACAGGAAGACTAATAGATGAATTTGGAATACTCCCAATAGGAGATATAAGGCAGAGTATTACAGCATTATCAGAAGATGACGGAAGATTAATTAGACAACTCTTTACATATAGATTTGATAAAGGATCAGACGGACTAAAAGGACATAGTTTAGGAAATCTTATATTAACAGTATTAACTGAAATTCTTGGATCTGAAAATGAAGCAATAAAACAAATTGGGAATATATTACATATAAAAGGTAGAGTGTTACCAATTTCTTATCAGAAATCAACACTCATAGCTCTAAATGAGAATAATGAACTTATCTATGGAGAGAACAATATATCTGAAAAAAATGTCAAGAAAATAAAAAAAATATATCTTGATCCTAAAGTATTAATATCTATTGAAGCAAAAGATGCAATACTGAATTCAGATTTTATAATAATAGGTCCTGGAGATTTATATACAAGTATACTGCCTAATATAATAGTATCTGGAACAGTAGATGCAATAAAAAAATCTAATGCAAAAATTATATATGTGATGAATTTAATATCTAAAAAATCAGAAACATATATATATAAAGCATCTGACTATATTGTTGATTTAGAAAAATATTTAGGTAAAAATATGATAGATTTTATAATAATCAATACTGAGAAGTTTCCAGAAAATATTCTAGAAATATATAAAAAGGAAGATGGGTATCCAATTATAGATGATCTTTTAAAAGATAACAGAGTAATAAGAGCACCACTTTTATCTTCTAAAATTTTTACCACTGAAAAAGGTGATGCTATAAAAAGATCTCTAATAAGACATGATAGTATAAAACTTGCAAGGCTTATATCAAAAGTAGTAAATAAATATTATCTCTTTGAAAATTGATGAGCTTTTCTTGATTTCACTTTATTAATCTTCTTTCTTTCTACCATCCTAGGGTCTCTTCTTAAAAGACCATTTTGTGATAGAGTTTTTCTATAATTATCTTCCATTAGAGATAAACTACGAGAAATTGCAAGAGATAATGCTTTCATTTGTCCTATTATTCCTCCACCTTTTACTCTAGATGTAAAATAAATCTCCCCTTCTGTACCAGTTAAAATAAAGGGTTTAGATAATATAGATTGAATATATTCATCACTAAAGTCATCAGGATATTTTCTATTATTAATTAAACTGTTCCCCTTACCTTTATATAATCTTACATTTGCTGTCGCATTTTTATTAGTACCTTTAGCATAAAAATACTTTTTTTTATTGCTTTCTTTTTTTTCTACCATTTTATTTCAGTAAATTTTATATTTTTATTTAAATTATGTTTATCATCAACAAATACATGAAGATATTTTTTCATTTCCTCTCCTCTCTTATTCTTAGGTAACATACCAAATACAGCATGCTCAATAATATATTTAGGATTTCTCTCCATCATTTTATCATACGTTATTTTCTTAAGTCCTCCAGGATAACCAGAATAACGAGTATAAACTTTTGAATTCTTTTTCCTATCGTGTATTTCTACTTTACCTGCATTTAAAACAACTACATTATCAGCAAAATTTAAATTAGATGAGTATTGTGGCTTACCTTTTCCAATAAGAAATGAAGTGATTTTAGAAGCTAGAACTCCAACTCTTTTATCACTGGCATCTATTAAAAACCAATTTCTTGTTATTTGACTAGAAGAAACAAATTTAGTATTTTGCATAGTATTCATTCCTCAACTAATTTAATCTTAACTATTTTGGCATTATCCCCAAATCTTCTTTTTATATGAGTAATACTTGTAAATCCAGAATTTCTATCTTTATATCTTGGAGATAAAACATCTAAAACTTTGTCAGCAGAAAGTTTTGTTGGAAGCATTGCATAAAGTCTTCTTCTTGCATTTAAGTCATTACCCTTTCCTACAGTAATAATCCTATCAACTACTGCAGATACAGCTTTTGCCTTAGCCTCAGTTGTTTCTACTTCCTCATATTGAATAACAGATGCTGCAAGGTTTTTAAGCATTGCAACTCTATGAGATTTTTCTTTATTTAGTTTTTTTACTTTTTTTAGGTGTCTCATCTTTTTTAACTTTTACTTTAGTTACTTTTTTAGTGCTCTTCTTTTTTGAATCTACAACATCAGATGTAGAGAAAGGAAAAGCAAGATTAAGAAAATTAAATTCATCATATAGTGCCTCTAAGGCCTTTTTCAATGCAAAAGAAGGTGATACAGATTTTGTTTTAATAGTAAGATAAATCTCATCAAGATCAGTTTCATCGCCCACTCTTGTGTTTTTTACATCAAAATTCACTAAAGATACAGGAGAAAAATCTGAATCTAGAGGAATTACACCTATATAGTTTCTTTTATCATTATCGACTAATCTATATCCATAACCTGATTCAACAGTAATTTCAGCATCAATCTTAGATTTTTTATCTGTAAGAGTTAATATTACTTGATCTGGATCTATCAAATCAATTGAATCAGTAACTTCAAGATCGGAAGCTTTTATTACCTTCTCACCACTTGCTTTAATTTTTAATATTTGAGGTTCATCAGATCTTGAATAAATTTTGAGTTCCTTAAGGTTTAATAATATATTTAATACATCTTCGCCAATACCATCAATTGTAGAATATTCATGTAAAACACCCTCTATTTTTAAAGATGTAACAGCAGAACCTCTAATAGAAGAAAGTAAAACTCTTCGAAGGGCATTACCTACTGTAAATCCATACCCCTTATTTAGAGGAGATATTAAATATTCTCCATTAAATTTATCTTCTTTTATTGTTTTTATTTTTTGTTCTTCGTAACTTATCATAGTTTTTATATTATAAAATAAAATTATCTTGAGTAATACTCAACTACAAGATTAGGCTGTAGTGATGGATCCATATCATCCTTTGAAGGGATCCCTACAACAGTACCTGTATTTTTTTTACTATCAAATTTAATCCATTTAGGATATTTAATTTCATTCTTTGCAGTATTATCTTTAAAATAATTATTATCTTGTGATGACAGTTTTACTGAAACTGTGTCACCTACTTTTAATATACTAGATGGAATATTATTTGATTTTTCATTCACAAGAAAATGACCATGAGTAATAAGTTGTCTTGCAGTAGTTCTATTTGGTGTATATCCCATTTTAAAAACAACATTATCTAACCTTAATTCTAGAAAAGCTAAAAGATTATATCCTGTATCTCCTGTTTTTCTATTTGCAAGTGCATAATATCTTCTGAATTGTTTTTCCAGTAATCCATAAATTCTTTTTATCTTTTGCTTCTCTCTAAATTGTACAGCAAAATCAGAAGTTCTTCTATACATATATTTAGAAGATCCAGGTAATGCACCATTTCTTCTTGTAAATGCACATTTTCCACTAAAGCACCTATCACCCTTTAAAAAGAGCTTCTGGTGTTCTCTTAGACATTGTTTACATTTTGATTCAAGATATCTTCCCATAATTAATTTCTAGGTTGTTTTTTAGGCCTACATCCATTGTGTGGTATAGGTGTAACATCAGATAAAGATAATATTTTAAGTCCTGCAGATTTTAATGATTTTACTGCCATCTGTCTTCCCAATCCAAAACCAGATATTAAAACATCTACTTCAGATAAATCATATTTTTGTACTTTTGATACAACATTCTCTGCAGCTCTAGATGCCGCATATGGTGTTGCCTTTCTTGTTCCTTTAAAACCTGCAATTCCACCAGATGAAGAAGCTAACACATTACCATTAGGGTCAGTTATAGTTATAATAGTATTATTATATGTTGATTTAACATATGCTCTACCTTTTCTAACTGTTCTTTTTGCTTTTTTATCACTCATATTATTTATGTCTTTTCTAATTTTCTCTTTAATCCTCCAACAGCAACATGCCTACCTTTTCTAGTATGAGCATTATGTCTTGTTGCTTGTCCTCTTACAGGCAACCCAAGTTTATGCCTTATTCCTCTGTAACTCCTTATATCTCTAAGTCTTTTAATATCTTGATATACTTTTTGTCTTAAATCACCTTCTATCATGAAATCTCTATTTTCAATTACTGTTCTTATCCTACTTAGTTCATCTTCAGTCATATCTTTCAATCTTTTATTCTCTACTCTAGACAATGATAATATCTTTAAAGATTTCCTTCTACCAATACCATATATACTACAAAGGGCAATTTCTGCTCTTTTATTCATAGGTATATCAACATTTGCTATTCTCAGTGACTGACTCATAAATATTATCCTTGTCTCTGCTTATGTCTTGGAGACCTTTTACAGTAAACATAAACTACTCTTTGCCTTTTTATAATATAACAATCTTTACATCTTTTTTTTACTGAAGATCTTACTTTCATAATTTTAATATCTATATATTATTCTACCTCTTGAAATATCATATTTTGATATTTCAACTTTTACTTTATCTCCAACAACAATCTTTATATAATGCATTTTCATTTTACCTGAGAGATAAGCAAAAACAGATTTTCCATTATCTAATTCTACCTTAAAAGATAAGTCAGGATAAGCATCTTTTATAATGCCATCAATTTCAATCTTATCTTTCATATTTATAAATAATTATTCTCATAAAAATATCAAACCCAAGTTATTATAACAAAGATATATACACTTCGCAATATTACATGCAAAATACTCCGTTTTTATATATAATACAATATATGATAGATAAAACTCAAATAGATAATATCAAAGATAGAATAAATATTGTAGATATTGCAGAAAATTACCTTACCTTAAAGAAATCTGGGAGAAATTATTTTGCATTATGCCCATTTCATTCAGAAAAAACACCATCTTTCTCAATTAATGAAGAATTGCAATTTTATCACTGTTTTGGTTGTGGAGAAAGTGGTGATGTAGTCTCTTTTATAGAGAAAATGGAACATATTGAGTTTGGAGAAGCAATAGAGATACTTGCAAAAAAGGCAAATATTACAATAGAACACAAATACACACAAAGAAATAATACTGGAGTAAGACTGAAAGAAATAAATTCCTTTGCTATGAACTTTTTTAGAAAAGAACTGATAGAAAATAAAGATGCATTAACATACCTTATAAAAAAAAGAAATATAACAAAGGAAAGTATAAAAAAATTCAAATTAGGATTTAATAATAAAGGAGATAGATTAGTAAAATACTTAAAATTGAAAGGCCTTAGTGATAAACAAATAATAGAGTATGGATTTGGGAAGAAAAATCAAAATTCTCTAGAGGATAAATTTCAAGAAAGAGTAATTTTTCCTATATCAAATATTAAAGGAGAAGTTGTAGGATTCATAGGGAGAACAATTAATGAAAACAGACATCCTAAATATTTAAACTCAAATGAAACAGAAATATTCAAAAAAAATGAACTTCTATATGGAATAGATCTAGCAAAAAACAAAATATCACCAAATGATTTTATCATTTTAACAGAAGGAAATATTGATGTTATAAAATCAGTGCAATCTGGTATAGAAAATATAGTAGGCATTGAAGGAACTGCACTCTCCTTAGAACACCTTAAATATATAGGAAGATATACCAAAAATATATATTTTGCATTTGATATGGATATTGCAGGAATAAATGCACTAAAAAGAAGTATGGATATTGCAGAAAAAGAAGGATTTAATGCAAAAATAATAGATTTAGAGGAAAATAAGGATATTGATGAATATATTGAGAAAAATGGTAAAGAAAAATGGATAGAGAAAGTAGGTAATCCTACAGACTATATAACATTCTTAATACAATGGGAAATAGAAAATACAGATATATCTTCATTTACTGGAAAAAGCAAAGTTGCAGAAAATATATTACCAATAATACAAAGTATTCCAAACTCAATTAAGAGAAGTTTTTTTATGACTGAACTATCATACAGTCTAGGTATTACACAAGAAGTACTGACTTCATTTAAAACCTCAAATAAAAGAAAGGATAATATAGAAATACAACCATCTAAATATACTGAAATAGATTTAGAAATATATCTTCTATATCTTTGTATGAAACGCAAAATATTACTCAGGAAAGCATTAAAAGAGATTAAAATAGAATATCTAAAAAATGAATATACAAAAAAGATATTTAAATACTTACAAAATGGTAAAAATGATAAAGATATAATATTAAATATTAAAAAAGAATTATACAAAAAACTGAATAAAGAATATATTTTAAATGAAGATCCTCAAAACTATGCTAAAAACTATGAAAAAATAGTAAAAATAATAAAAAATAGATATATACAACAAAAAATTACTACACTAAGAAAAGAACTTTTAAAAGCATATAAAAGTCTTGGTATATTAAAAGAAATCCAAAAAATATCAAAAGAATATATAAATCAATAAATCATATTGTAGTATTAAATTATACTTGGAATATGTATCTCATTTTATATAGCACAATAAGACCCCTTGACTTATGTTAAAATAAATGCTATCATAACAACTTGTGTCTTCTTATAATTCCCAAATATTGTACTTCTAAGTTAATATTTGACTGTTTTATAAGAGTTAATATTATTATACACAAAATTTAAATGAATACAAATATTAAATCGGCGTCACGCTTAATAGCCGCATTGATAATATTATTATTACCTTTAATAATATCTACTAAACAATTATCACACAACAAAGTTGTAAATAAATTAAAAAATGATTTAGGCACAACATTAATACTTCATACTCAAATAAATAAAGAAAATCAAATTAGTGAATCTTTAAATACAGCATCTGTACCAATAATAAAAAGTTATCCTATTATACAAACAATATCTTCATATAATCCAAATATCTATACAAACATAATAAATGCTGCAGGTAACAAATATGGAGTATCAAGTACCCTTCTTAATAGCATAATAGCTTGTGAGAGTGGATTTAATAAGAATGCATATAACCCTTCAGGAGCATCAGGTATAGCTCAATTTATGCCATCAACTTTTTACGGAAGCTGGAATATATACAGAAACGGAGGATTATGGAGTGCTAGAGCACAAATATATGCGCTAGCTCTCAAAATATCTGAGGGAGGAATTAGTGATTGGGTTTGTAGATAAATCTATCTATTACCCTACACTCACCTTAGCAATCTTTGGAGTAAAGTAATATACTCCATTAGCCTCCTGTAACATCTGTGCACCATCGAAGGCTACAGTAACAGAAGATTTTGTAGATGGGTTTACCGTGACATTTTGAGTAAACATGATGAAATCATTTGGTGGTACATTTACTGGAACACTTGCACCATTAACTGTTGCACTGACCTTAGATATAAATATCTTAACTTCATTATAAGTACCTGCCAACAAATTTGTTGTGCCCAAATTCACTGAACCAGAAGATGCCTTCAATGCTAAAAGATTTATTGGTGTATTAATAGCTGTATTATTCAATGTTTCCCAACCACTATACTGACTTGGTACTGATCCAAATTTAGATGAATTCATATGTACTTCTACCTTAGATACTGTAATATCCAAAGCCTGGGCAACAACAGTTACAAGTTTAGGTTTTGTAACTCCCTTAGGAGGAGTAACGGAATGTCCTGCTGGAGATGTATTTACTGTCGGATCAGTCACTGAGAATGTTAATGATCCATTTTTAGATTGAGGATACTTATTAGAGAAATTCAGTGAACTGCTTTGTGGACCTAAATCCTTTGTAGCATTTGATGCCGTAGGAGGAGGAGGGACAGAAGCAGTACTAGAAGTATTACTATTACTTGAAGACATGGTAATAGATGTACCGATAATAATACCCAAAGATAAAACAACCATTATCAAGACAACAGCAAATAATATCTTCATCCAATTTATCTCTTTATCGTAAGTAAGTGGATTGTCTAATTTATGATTCATTGCCATAATTCTTATCTAAAATAAATTATTTTTTAGGGTGTGCTTTATAATAATTCCCTATAGCTTTATAAACACTTGAATTAGAAGATAAATCTTCTATAAACAACACCTGTGATAAATTAATTTTCATATGATCTGTTGGCCCATAAGATAGAGTTGGACTTAAATGCACTAATGAATATTTAGGAGAAGGAGATGTTGCCTTACTTGCAGTACCATTACTTCCGTTTAATCGAAGATAAAATACATCATTTAAGTATAACCAGTGTGATGTTGTTCCTACAATTTTACCAAAATATACACTTGCATTAGTATTATTTAAGAATACTGCCTGATAAGGTGATGCACCAGTACCAAGACTTTTATATGCTTTTACATTGGATCCAATGCCAGAATTATTGCTCGAAGATATAAAAAACTTATATGCAAAACCTAAAAGAACTATAATAACAACAATTACAATAACTGTAATTATTTCTTTTGATTTAATGCTTGATTTATGAGTATTTTTTTCCTCATTAATTTCAGTATACTTTGTAAAATCATTCATAAAAAATTTGTATCTAATTTAAACTAACTAATTAGTAAAATATTTAAAAACAAAAGTCAAGTATTATAAATTAATATGGGAAATACAGTAAAAATGAAGATCCTTTATTCACAGATGAAGATACACTTATTTTTCCTCCCATTTTCTCAATTAATACTTTTGACATATACAAACCAATCCCCAATCCTTGATAATTAAAATCAAGCATACTAGTTTTTCTTACAAATGGGGTAAATAAAGTAGATATGTCATCTTTAGACATTCCTATACCTGAATCTGATATTTTTACTATAAAAAATTTATCTTCCTTATATACTACAACCGAAATAATACCCTCTTTTTTATTAAATTTAATAGAATTTGATAGAATATTATTAATTATTTTTTTAAATAAACTTTTATCTATCTTTAAGACATCTTGAGGTCCATCATAGGAAAAGCCTATCGCAACTTGAGTTTTTTCTTTTATATCTGACAATATTTCCTCTATTAATGATTTAATATTTTCTTCAGTATTATTTAGTTTAAAATCATCAGATTCGAGGAAAATAATTGATACTATTTCCTCAACAATATTATTTAAATCAGATAAATTAGAATGTAGTCTTTCTAATGCTTTTTTATCTTCATTTACTAATTTATTGCTACTATCTAATATATCAATATAACCTAAAGCACTTGTTACTGGAGTTCTAAGTTCATGAGATATAAGATATATAAAATCATTTTTCATCTTATCAATTACTAATGATTTATCTTTCAGTGCTGATATTTCAGACTCCAATTTATTAATATTTTGAATAATATCTTGTAATTCTAGAGTAGAAAAATTGGGTTTATAATCATAATTGCCCTCTTTGATCATTAAAGATAATTTTTCAATATTTAAAATATCAAAAAAATAATTTCTAAAAATAATAACTATTATAGTAAATGCCAATAAAATCAATATAGCAAAAATAATAGATAAAACTGATATTTTAAGGAATAAAAAATAAATAACAAAAAACAACACCAACACCAATATAGAGATATATATCCTACTTTTTATATTTAGCATAATTATATTTATTTACTCAAAAAAGTACTTCCGTTTTTTGCATCCAAAGATAGCACAAATAAAACCACTGAAACTAACATATAATCATGTGGTGCTAAAATAAATCTTAGATGATGATCAAAAAAGCCTACAGCTGCTAAAACTACTGCAAGAACTCCTACCCAAAAAAATAACTTCTGTAATGTTTTAGATTCTTTCATTAATTATCACCTCCTTTATCCCCAAATTTTCTTTTATACTCTTCAAATGTTTCTTCAAGAAATTCAACTGCTTCGTTTTTATCTCCCCACCCTAATACCTTTACATATTTATCCTTCATTAATTCTTTATAATTTCCAAAATAAAATTCAATCTCCTTAATTTTATGTTTATCTATTTGAGATAAATTGTCAATATCATTATATAGAGGATCATCGGATACAACTCCAAATATTTTATGATCAATCTCACCAGAATCATCCATTTTAAGCATTCCAAGAATTCTGACATCTAAAACAACACCAGGATATGTATGCTGTGATGATAAACACATAATATCCATTGGATCATCATCATGTTTATTCCAAGATCTTGGAATTAATCCATATTCTATTGGATATGGCATAGGAGCATATGTTGCTCTATCTAACATCAATACTCCAAATTTTTTATTAAATTCTATTTTTCCATGATATCCTCTAGGATTCTCTACTATCATATATGCATTTTCAGGTGATTTATCATGAATTGGGAGTTCGTGAAAAATATTACTACTCATTAATTTAATACAAATAAAATAAATTTAGAATAATTCTATACCCTTATTCATATTTTTGTCAACATGTTCAATATAAAAAAACCCTTAATATATATATATATATATATATTGACAAAAATATGAATAAAATGTTTAATAATAATAATGAGAATAATAAAAACTAGAACTTTAAGTATAACAATAATATTATCATTATTATTGATGTATATAAATCCATTGATATCAAAGGTAAATGCAGCTACACTTACACCTATATCTGATACTATGTCTAATCAAACAGTATCTGCTACATCAGTAATAAATAATTTTTCATTTGATGCAGTTTCAGGAATTCCAGCATCAGGAACTGTGACTATAACATTTCCTTCTGGGTTTACTTCTGTATCTGTGGGTTCTGCAACATCATCAATGTCAGGAGCTACATTTTTAGTATCTGGAAATGTAGTTACTATAACTAATGGTTCCACTGCCATAGCTGCAGGCACTACTGTCACTATATCTGGAATTACTGCAACTAATCCATCTACTGCGTCATCTACAACAACACAATATATAATATCTATATCTGATTCTGGAGGGGATAGCGCCTCAATTGCTGTTGCAATTATATCATCATCACAAGTTAATTTAACAGCCACTATAAATCCTACAATTACATTCTCTATTAGCACTAATAGTATAAACTTTGGAACTCTATCAGCATCATCAGTGTCTAACCAATCAAATACACTTACTCTATCAACAAATGCAAGTTCTGGAGCATCCATATCTATATCTGATAGTAATGCGGGATTACATGATACAGCAAATAATTATACTATACATTCAAGTACCTCCACACTATCAGCAGGAACTGAAGGTTATGGAGTAAATGCTTCTTCATCATCACTAACAGTACAATCCCCATTTTCAGGCACAGGTAACTCAGTAGGTGCTCTTACAACCTCAACTCAAACACTAGCTAATGTAACAGCCCCTGTAAATAACTCTAGTATTACAGTAAATTATCTGGCATCCATATCAAATGTAACTCCATCAGGTTCATATTCTGATACTATTACATATATAGCAACGGGAACATTCTAAAATAACAAAAACAATATATGAAAAAATGGATTTTATTACTAGCATTATCATTCTTTATAATTATCATACCTGCAATACAAATATTTGCACAAAATTTGAAAAACAGTATTACTATCTCTCCAGTTGTATCAAATATAACTTTAAATAAAGGAGAACATTATATATCTTCTATCTATGTAACTAACAATTCAAATACTCCTCAAAAAATTGATATTACAGTATCAGCATTTAAAGAACAAGGAACTACTAACCATCCTCAATTCTCTCAAAAAATAAATGCTGAATCTACATCTAGAAAATGGATTTTAATACAAAAGTATGCAATTCTTTATCCTTTTAAAAACACAAAAATTCCATATACTATCAATGTACCTGCAAATGCATCCCCTGGAGGTCATTATCTGTCAATAATGGTACAAAGATCTTCAAATACTACACATAATAAAATAATACAATCACTAGGATCATTAATTATATTAACAGTAAATGGACGATTAATATCTACAGGGTTCATAAAAAATTTTTCTGCAACAAAAAACATTTATTTTAATAACCCAATAAATTTTAATTTAAAATTTAGTAATACTGGGAATGTCCAATATGCACCATTTGGATTTATAACAGTAAAAAATATATTTGGAAATACTGTATTGGTTACACCAATTAATCAAAAAAGATCTTTAACACTAAAAAATAGTACTAGATTGTATACAAAGACAATTGATATACATAATATATTAGATCAAATAGGACTATTTAATGTTACACTTAATTTAACATATGGAATCAATGGTCATTTTGTAAATACTCAGACATCTAGCACCTTCTATTATTTTAACTACATATATCTAATTATTCTTTTACTTATTGTAGTTTTTATCATACTCTATATAATAAAAAGAAAGCATAATAAAAAATGATACAAAAAATATTGAAAAAATTTATAACCATATTAAGTATCTTTGGATTATTATTTTTATCAATACTCCCAGCATTTACAAATGTATGGGCAGCAAGAATAACACCTCTATCTGATACAATGTCAAATCAAACTGTATCAGCATCTGCAACAAACAATTTTTCATTTGATGCAGTTTCGGGAATTCCTGCATCAGGAACAATAACCCTGACATTTCCATCTGGCTTTACTAATGTATCTATATCTTCTGCAACATCATCCATGTCAGGCGCAACATTTGCAGTATCTGGAAATGTCATAACTATAACAAATGGTAGTACAGCAGTTCCATCTGGTACTATAGTTACTTTATCAAATATCATTGCTACAAACCCCTCTAGTGTATCATCCCTGACAACCCAATATATAATCACTCTATCAGATTCAGGAGGTGATCAGGCATCACTGGGAGTTGCGATAGTAGCATCATCAACATATGGATCAGGTCCATCAGGAGATTTATATAGTCAGGCTATAACAATTAATAGTACCAATACTAGCACTCTGACAAATTACCAAGTGGAGGTTACATTAAATACATCTGCACTTATTACTGCAGGTCAAATGGAAGCTGACTGTGCAGATTTAAGATTCACTGATTCATCCGGTAATCTATTACCATACTGGATAGAATCAGGATGTAACACTACAACTACACAAATATGGGTAAAAGTTCCAACAATTACAGCATCTGCAAATACAACAATTTATCTGTATTATGGTGCATTGAATGCAGCTCCAGAAAGTAATATACACAATACATTCATTTTTGGGAGTCAATTTAATACTTTAAATTCTCAAATTTGGGGAACAAATAATAATGTATCACTTAGTTCGGGAAATGGTGTTCTAGTACAAGATAATGGTACTCAATCAGAATTATACACTAAGTCTCCTTGGCCATCACAAGCTGGAGAGGTAATAGGATTAGAAACATCTATATTAAATTCAGGAGGGTTTAGGCAAAGATATTATCCAATAAATCAAGAAGATGGAGGAACTGGTTGTATCGGTAGTGCAACATGTATACAAACATCCCCTTTGTCTGGTAATGCAGATATGGGAATTTTTTACTCTGGATCAGCGTTAAACCCATATTTTGATGGATACCAAAATGTCACTTTATCTAATAATACTTGGTACAAAAGTGACTATATTCTAACAGGAACTAATCTACAATGGATATTCAAAAGTAGTAGTGGTAGTACATTATTTAATGGTTCATATGGTATGGCATATAATACATCACAGATACAATATATTATATTTAGAGCAACAGAATCAAGTACTTCTGCAATGTATATTAAATATATGTATGTAAGACAATATTCTTCCCCAGAACCAACTACCTCTGTATCTGCAACAGTTACTGACCTTACAAATAATCAATTACAACTTGAAGTAGGAGTAAGCCCTTTCATTACCTTTTCTATAAGCTCAAATTCTTTAAATATTGGAACACTTTCACCCACATCAGTATCGTCAACTTCAAATTCTCTAACTTTATCATCTAATGCATCAAATGGATCTAACATATCTGTATTTGATGTAAATGCTGGATTGTATAATACTGCAGATAGTCACAAAATTGCATCTTCTACTGCGACTTTATCTGCTGGATCTGAAGGATATGGTATAAATGCATCTACTACATATTCAGGTTTGAATATTCAATATCCATATAATGGGACTGGAGATAGTGTTGGAGCATTACTATCTTCTGCATCATCAATACTGTGTTCAGATACAACAACAGTAAATGTAGCAAGTATAACAGTTAACTATCTTGCATCTATTTCAAATATAACACCATCTGGACCATATTCTGATACTGTGACTTTCATTGCAACAGGAAATTTCTAAAATTAACTATTAAAATAGAAAATTATCATTTATAGTTAATATAATTTGTATTATAAAAATAACATATCAGATACCAAAAAATTCGGTACATATTTCCAAAATTCTATATGTGGATAGATCCATATATACTTTTGATTTTGATTTTTTTAATATATATAATAAATAGAAATGGGAGGAAAAAATACAACAGTAAAAATACAAGGAAAGGTGTTAAATAAGAACATAACTAAGCCATTACATATAACAACAAATTATAGTAGTATAATCCCTAATTTAACCTCAATAGCTACAATCATATTAGGTGTTTCTATATTAATACTTATTATATACATAATACGAAAATATTTTGAAATTAAGAGAATGAGTAATGAAAAATAAAATCATTTTTACAACAATTACAATTTTAACATTTATAGTAGCATTTGGTATACAAAATATATATGCTCAAACTACTAATAATTTTATATCTACAAATTATATACTTTCAGATCCAGTCTTTGGTGAAGCAGGGCCTTATGTTTCTTCACCTTCATTTAAAGAAAGAAGCACTCTTGGACAACTTATAACAGGTGTATCACAATCAACTAATTTTATCCTAAAATCAGGTTTTGAATATTATTCTGGACAATCAGTACCTTCTATTACAATGTCGCTAAATACCAATTTAATTAATTTTAATACTGTGGCCCCTAATACAATTGTAAATGCTCCTATAAGTACTGCAGGAGTACAAACTACAACATCTCTTCTACAGGCTACAGATCGAGCCAGAGCAGTAGAATACAATGGATACGTATATGAGATAGGAGGGACAGTTACATCAACAGTAGATTATGCCCATATACTACCAAATGGTACACTAGGTCCATGGAATGCAACAACTTCTCTCCCAGCAGGTATAATGAATGCCACATCAGTAGTCTATAACGGGTATGTTTATGAGATCGGTGGAGATAACGGGAGTGCAGTTGTTGCAACAATAGATTATGCTCCTATTAATACAAATGGTACACTTGGTGCTTGGACATCTACCACCCCTCTACCCACAGCTACACAGAATGCCACATCAGTAGTCTATAACGGGTATGTTTATGAGATCGGAGGGAGTAATAGCGCTGGAACTGATTTATCGATAGTAGATTATGCCCATATACTATCAAATGGTACCATAGGTTCATGGATAACAACGACTTCTCTCCCAATAGCTAACCATGGTGCAACATCCATAGTATACAACGGATATATGTATGAGATTGGAGGTTCTGGTTTTGGTAATACAGTAGATTATACCATAATAAATTCAAATGGAACTTTGGGATCATGGATAGCTACAACCTCTTTTCCAGTAACTACAATGTATGCTACATCAGTAGAGTATAACAGTTATGTATATGAGATAGGAGGAGAGAGCGGAAGTGGTTTTATAACAACAATAGATTATGCGCCTATACTATCAAATGGTACACTGGGTACGTGGGTCGCCACAACCCCTCTCCCCATAGCTATATTCATTGCTACATCCGTAGTATATAACGGATATGTTTATGAGATCGGAGGGAGTAATAGCGCTGGAACTGCTTTATCAACTGTATATTATTTCCCCATAATTTCTGCCACATCAATTATAACGGTATCATCTAACGCTGAGAGTGGATATAATCTTTATATCTCACAAAATAACAATCTTACAAATCAACAAGGAGATACTATTCCTCCTGTAAACAATGGTGCAACTACAACAACTGCAGCTTTGTGGACATCAGCATCATATTATGGATTAGGATATAACTGCTCTGCTTCTAATACATATAAACAAGCAGTACTTGCAAATTCACCTATAGGATTTTGGTCACTTGGTGAAACATCTGGTACAACAGCATATGATCTATCTGGAAACTCTAATAATGGAACATATACTGGAGGGTATACTCAAGGAGAACAAGGCCCTATTTCAAATTCTAATTTGGGAAATTCTACACTACTTAATGGAGCAAATGGATACGTATCCACCAATTATGTTCAAAATAATATTACGCAATATACAGAATCTGTTTGGGTAAAAACCACATCTAATGTAGGGAATCCTGTTATAGAAGATAGAGGAAGTGGATCAGGTTTAAGCATAACAATGAATATAGGATTTGGGCCACAGGGTACCCATCCAGGCAGTGTTAATTGTGGTCTTGATACTGCAGGAACGTGGATTGGAGGATATACAACACAAACCATCAATGATGGAAAATGGCATAATGTTGTATGTGTATTTACATCGACTTCTGGATCTACAATTACACCTGCTGATTTTAGCGTATATATAGATGGGCAAAATGCTAGTTTAACTACAACAACAATTGGATCTGCAACATCCCCAGTTTCTGGGTTGGGTGGAACAATTATAGGAAATGATCCTAACTGGAGTCCTTCATACTTTACAGGAATGATATCAAATGTATCTATCTATACAACTGCACTAACATCTACTCAGATACAGACTCTCTTTAATGATGGTATAAATTCTACCCAAGCAACCTGTAATTCCGATTTTATAAATTCAAATTATTATAGACAATTATCAACAACAAATACTGAATTTGCATCTTATTCTTCAATTGCAACAAATCAAGAAATAGCAGTAGGGTATGCAGTCAATGTATCAAATATACAAGCATCTGGAATATATACAAATACTATTACATATACACTAACTGGAAATTATTAAACTTATGAAATTAATCAAAAAAATACTCATACTATCTATAATATTATTTACTCCGTTCATATTTTCAATAAATACGTTTGCTACATCACCAACAGAGAGTGTACGTGTTACTCCTGCATATATATCTTTAACAGAGAAAGGTGGATCTAGTGCTTATGAGAATTTATCAATATTTAATAATTCAAACACAGTTTTAAATCTTAATATATACAAACGTGGTATAAAATATGAACATAAAAAATTAATTCTTGTAAATTCAAAATTACAATCCAATGTTGAAAATTGGATTTCTATAAAAAATACAAAAGTAACTATTGGTCCACACAAAACTCAAAATGTACAAATATATATTAAAGTACCAAAAAATGAAAAATATGGATCATATAATGGTGGCATAGTAATTGCAAATATACCTAAATCATATATTAAAAATTCTAAAATACTAGGAAGAATTGTTGTAAATGTTTTTATAAATATAAGGGGGAAAAATAAAGGATATTCAAATATAGATATATCTAATCTACAATATCCATCTTTTATATTTCAAAACACTGCAACACTAAATTTAGAATCATACAACCCTGGTCCATACAATAATGCATATAAGACACAGATATATTCATCATCAATTTTTGGTTTATTAAAATCACCTGTAGGAAAATCGGGACTAGAGAATATATTAGTTGGACAAAAAAGATACAATACTATAGATTTAAAGAATTTGAAAATAGGCATTAATAATATACAGGTACAAGTTTCAAATGTTGGAGATAATACAACAAAAAATATAAACTTTACTATTTTCTACATACCATTTGATACTCTATATATAATAATACTTATATTAGTATTGATATTCATATATCATTTATACAAATTAAGAAAAATACAGAAAAAATTAAAATAATTTCAGTGAAAAAATAAACTTAATTATGGTTGCCAGAAATGTCAATAGAATTGCTTGACATGATTAGATATATATGATAGTATCTAAATACTATGAATGTTACCACTATAACAGTAAGAGATCTTTTGAGAGGACATAAAGGAATCTTTAAAAAAGTTGTTGATTCCCCAATAATTGTTACTCAATATAATAAACCTGAAGTTGCTATTGTGAGTTTAAATGATTTAAAGATACTACAAAAACAAAAAGAATTGAACTATACTAAAAACCTCATGGATTTAAGTAATGAATCCAAGGAATACAATATTCATGGACCTCGTGACTTATCTATAAATCATGATAAATATATCTGGGATGAATAAGTTAATAATAGCAGATGCAGATATTTTAATATCTCTGGTATATAAATCTGACGTAAATCATAAAATAATTGATACTATTATGAAAAAATTAGTAGGTCAAGAATATATTATAAAATTCCCTAATACAGCTCTACTTGAGGCTATTACTGCTTTAAAAAGAGGTTTAAACAAACCAGATTTGTCAAAACTAATTAATACTCATTACAAACAAGATTATTTTGGCATCATTTATGTTGATGATAAAATCCAAAAAAGAGCAAGTGATATTTTCGAGAACATTGTTTCTAAACAAGATACAATATTTGATACCATTGTGATTGCCACTGCAGAGATTTACAATGCTGATGCAATATTGAGTATGGACAAATTATATAAAAAATATTTTGCTCTTGCTCAAGATATAATCTAAAATCATTTTGATACCCTACCTAAATAAGTATTAAGAACAATATATAAGGTTAAATCTATATATTACAATGCTTAGCAAATTTATACTAATGGAACAAATTGTACATATTCAATTTGTTGCAAATCCAGATTGTTTTTCTTTTTTACTCCCTTTGTGAGTATCTGAACATCATTTTCTCTTCCAATTGGTAATATGATGATTCCTCCCTCTTTAAGTTGTTCTCGAAGTGCAGTAGGAATGTTAGGTGATGCTGCTGTTACAATTATCCTATCAAATGGAGCATATTCTTTAAGTCCGTATTTTCCATCTTTTTTAAATACGTGTATATTTGAAAGATTAAGTTTTTTGAATCTCTCTTGAGCTTGTTTTTGAAGTTCTGGAATTCTTTCTACAGTATAAACATCTTTTGCAAGAAAAGACAATACCGCTGCCTGGTACCCTGATCCCGTACCAATCTCAAGAATTCTATGGTCCTTGTTAACTTCCAGTAGCCCCGTCATTTCTTTTACAAGAGATGGTTGACTTATTGTCTGATCATATCCTATGGGGAGTGCAGTATCATAATCTGCACGATAAAGAAGGTTGTCTGGAACAAAATCTCTTCTTGAAACTTTACTTATTGCATCTATAACTTTTTCCATATTATTTAAGGCTTATAGGACTATTTAAACATAAAATAGTATTTCTTGATCGTTTTTCTTTATTTTGTTTTATGATTTCATAGTAATATATAGCTTAATCTATTACTATCATGTTTGATAGTTAAATGAAAAAAATTGTTATAACAGATTTTTTTATTTAAATCTTAGCCCTCACCATATCTATTGTAGTTGATTGACAGTATTTGTGCATCTATAATGTGAGGGCCTTTGACATATTTTGTGATATAAATTTCTCATGTTTATTTAGTTTAAATGGTATATAATATAAGTATATAAAGGGAAATTATGTATAATTGGAATATTGATACAAAGATATTAAAAAGAAATGATGAAGAGTATTCTATCTGGAAATTAGAGCAACTTATAAATTTTGGTTTAAATGATGAAAAACTTTCTGAAAGTGAATTGCGAAAATATTGGAAAAAACTAGTAATTGATCCTGAAAGGAAAAAAGTTTTACAGATGTGGTTATGGTCCAAACAATCTTAGCACCAAAACAACAACTTCTACTTGATCTTGTGGCAAAAACAGAATTTATTTATTATCCATTCATCCAGATATACTTCCTGTACTCTTTTTATTTAAAATTTTCTTTGTTTCTTTATCAAAATCTGATAAATATTGTCTATCTTGATTGACTCTAAATTTTTTATATTCCTCTATGGCTTTCAATTGGGCTTTCAGCTGGGTAACCTTTCCTTTGTCTTTAAGAATAGGATAATTACTTAATTCAAGAAATTGATTAAGAAATAATATCCAATCATTCATCTTCATTATGATATGTCTATTTGCTCTGTTTTCTGCAAGATCAAGGTATGCTGAAACAACCAGCTCTAATTCTTTAATATGTTGTTTGTTCAAATAATTTTTTGCAATTAAGGTATCACTTTTTAGTATCTTACCGAAAGGTGAATTTTTCCACGTGGTAAGTCCCATATTATGTTTATTTTTATCAACTTGAAGATAAATAGTTTCTGCAGCAGTTTTTCCAGTAATTGCCCAATGCAACTTATTTTGAACAGTGGCAAAAAAATCTTTAGTCACTTGAGCAGTTTTATCATAATCAACTGAAAGAGCATATATATCCGTGATTTTCTGATAAAATCTTCTCTCACTTGCTCTAATTTCACGAATTTTTTCTAAAAGCTCATCAAAATAATCTTTATTGAAGTATTCACCATTTTTAAGTCTTTCACTGTCCAACACAAAACCCTTTATAATGAATTCTTTTAATGTTTTTGTTGCCCATATTCTAAAATGAGTTGCTTTTTGAGAGTTAACTCTATATCCAACAGCGATGATTGCATCAAGATTATAATATTTTACCTTGTACTTCTTACCATCAGGCCCAGTTGTTTCCAAAGTGGAAATAACTGATTTTTCTTGTAATTCTGATGTTTCAAATATATTTTTTAAATGTTTACTAATTGCAGGTATCTCTACATCAAAAAGTTCTGCCATTTTCTTTTGAGTAAGCCAAATGGTCTCGCCTTGGTAAAGTGCTTCAACTCTAATATTCCCTTGAGGAGTTGTATAAAATATTATTTCTGATTGTTTTTCTCTGTTTTGTTTCATGGTTTTATTGTAATATATAGCTTAATTGATTACTACACTTGATTCCATCTATATTTGTTTTAGTTGAGCTAATACTATTTATCCATTATAAAGCAAGAACAAAATTCAATAGTCCGATTGATTCGTTACAATCAGCAAAACAACTACTTCAGGTAAATACTCTACAAGACTACCCACGTATGATAAAAAAAATATCACAAACTGACCTAAAAAACTTTTGGATGGACGAGATACAACATTTTAAGAAAAAAGCTCTGATATCACTATATCCCTTTCATTTACACAGTAGTAAATCTATACAATTAATTATGTTTGTGATCTCTTACAATGATATCTTATAGTTAATATACTGAAAATAGCTTTATTTGAAATTATAGATACCGCCTTTGAAATACTGTTTTTCACATTTTACACATTTTCCATTTTTTATATCTTTAATACATCTAGGACACATAAAAATATCCTCAATAGAGTACTCCTCTTTTACATTTTTATTTTTCTTTTCTAATAATAAAAATATGCTAGGACCAAAATATATTTTAGAAAAAAGTGGTTTGAATATATTATCTAAAAATACAAGTATTTTTACTCCTAGTATTTTCTTAAAATATTTTTGTCTAAAATTAGATGCTGAAAAAAATTAAATTGAAGAATATATTAGTTGGACAAAAAAGATTTAATACAATAGATCCAAAGAATTTAAAAATAGGTATTAATAACATACAAATACAAGTTTTAAATATTGGAGAGAATTCAACAAAAAATATAAATTTTACTATTTTCTATATACC
>JAMCRT010000030.1 GCA_023380695.1 Patescibacteria group bacterium
AAAGATCTACCACTAAAGTTCCACAGTACACTATGAACGATGTTATATCTCATTTATAACATCAAAACCTTTAAAACTTCCTGTAAGTCCTAATCCAACAATATTACCCACAACCATATTTTTTTCTTTTAGTTTTTTTGCAGTTTCATTTAATGTTGCCCCAGAACCTACTGCATCATCTATTAATAATATATTGTTATATTTTTTATTATCATCTATAAAAATGGTATCCTTGGCATTTTCAATTCTATCTTCAAGATTACTAAGACTTTTTTGAGCAACAATAATAGCTCCCATTGTTTTGACTATATTTATTTTTGGAAGACCAATATCCATATAGCGTTCCATCTCCTTCATAAACTGAATTTCTCTTTTTAGAGTTGGGGGGATAAACCCTATTGCATCTATTTTTTCTTTTTTTATCAATTTACAAATACGAGGATAAACTTCAGAAAAAATCATTTTCATTAAATTCCTATTTTGTCCTTGTTTGGCATATAGCAATAAAGTTCCCAGTGCTGTTTTACCAAACCTTTCAATACTATAAAAATCAAGATAGTACAATTTATCCAAATAGATTTCTTTATTAAATGTTTGCGTTAACTTACTCATACCATCAATAAAGCCATCTTTTTTAAATTTATTATATTTATCAATGGTTTTAATATAATCTCTAATGCTACCCGCAATATCAAGATTTCTTTCTCTGCACCAATAAGAAAAGGCTTCTATCCCTCTTTTCATCTCTCCCTTTGGAGTAATTATTAAAAAATTTTCATATAGAATATTCAAATCCTTTGAGTTGAAAGATTCAATTTCATCATTACTTTTTAAAGGTAATTCTTTTATAAAATATACTACCAATGGGGGAGTACCTCTTTTATCAATAATACCCTCACTGAGGAGATTTCTTAATTGCTTAAAAATTGCCCTAGGAGACAGACCAAATTCTCTTATGAGCTCATCTGGCCTTACAGTATTCCTTATTTTAATATATTCAACTATTTTATCTGACGTCTTGTTCATATCAAGTATGCATAGTTCATAGTACATTATGAACTATGCACTATGGTATCACATCATATATTATTTTTCAATAAGTTTAATACAATCTGATAGATCAACAAATTTTAATATAACAACCAATTTTATTAATATAAATTTGTCTTAAATATCCTACTCTAGAAGTAAGGTTAATCCTAATTCTAACATATACTTATTCACCTATTAATTTAATATTTACTATATCTTGACAAAAAAATAATGGCAATGTTAGTATAAAATTATGAATAGATTTTTTAAAAATATTCTTTTTTCATTTGTTTTACTTTTCATTATTGGGCTGATATTTAGTAATAGCGCTCATGCAAGCTATTTTAAAAGTACAGCCACCACCCCTCTTCCTCAAGAAACCTCTAATGCAACCTCAGTTCAATATAATGGATATGTATATGAAATTGGAGGGGTGCATGCTGCACTGAGCACTTCTTCTGTATACTATTCACAAATGCAATTTAGCGGATCTCTAGGTTCATGGAATGCTACAACAGCTCTTCCTCAAGCCCTTGATAGCATGAGTTCTGTAACTTACAATGGATACATATATGTAATTGGTGGCAAATATAATACAGCTAGTAATATTAATACACCTACTACTGTACCAACAGTATATTATTCACAAATACAATCTAACGGATCCCTAGGTTCTTGGAGTACTACAACAGCTCTTCCCCAAGCAATATATTCCTCTACATCAGTAGAATATAATGGATTTGTTTATGTAATTGGTGGATTCAGCCCATTTAATGTTTTAAATTCATCTGTATATTATTCACAAATACAGCCTAATGGATCTCTAGGTTCTTGGAATATGACAACGTCTATTTATGAGTCAGTTCCAACCTTTGGTATTCCAGAACCAATATATGGAGCTACATCAGTAGTTTCTAATGGATATATCTATGAAATTGGAGGAGACAGTAATGCTAATCTATTATCATTAATCTCGTATGCACCAATCAATAATAACGGAACTTTAGGTTCTTGGACAAATACATACTCATTACCTCAGAAAATAATGGATGCTACAAGTGTGATATATAATGGATATATTTATTCAATTGGGGGGCAGACTAGTACATCAGGATTAACCTCAAATGTATATTCTATAAATACAAAATCTCTAAGAAATGGATATTCCATACTAGGATCAAATGGTAATATCTACTATTTTGGCACTGCAAACTATGGAGATATGAATAACATACCAAATGGAGTGCCTTCCAAAAAAAGTATTGGATTTGCACAAACTCCAGGAGATTTAGGTTATTATATTCTAACTTCTGATGGAGGAATATATACATTTGGTAATGCTAAATTTTTTGGAAGTGTCTATAATATACCAAATGCTCCAGTAAAAACTCCAGTGGCTATTGCTACAACTACTAATGGATTAGGTTATTATGTGTTAACTGCAGATGGAGGAGTATATACTTTCGGAAATGCACAATTTTATGGTTCCTTATATAATATCCCATCATCAGCTATTCCTGATAGAACTCCAATAGCATTTGGCGTTACACCAAACGGAGGAGGCTATTATATAGTTACTCAAAATGGATCTGTTTATACCTTTGGTAATGCAGTATTTCATGGATCTATATACAACATTCCTAATGTACCCGTAAGAACAACAGTAGCATTCTCTCTAACACCTAACGGTAACGGATACTATTTAGTAACCAAAGATGGTGGTGTGTATACTTTTGGTAGTGCTCAATTTCAAGGATCTATGTATAATATTCCAAATCCCCCAGTAAGAACTCCAGTTGCATTTAAACTTTCATCTAATAGTAATGGATATAATGGTGAAGGATATTACATCATAACAGCAGATGGTGGTGTATATACTTTTGGTCATGCCAATTTCCTAGGAGCTATTACATCACTACACGTAACTCCAGTTAGTGTCCAATAACACTTACTCTACTATTTGAGCCTCTGTATCTTTTATATTATTTTCTGTATTTTTACCTTCAATATCATTTGGAACAATTCTGTCCATGGAGGCTTTTGTTTCCTCTCTCATCTCTAATATTTCTTTAGGATTTGATGTTATAAGTTTGTGCTCATATTCAGATGATAGTATTTGTATTGCAACATGATTAGCTCCAACAAAAAAAATTCCTTCACCTATGTCAGCAGAAAGCAGTAGACTCTTCTCCCCACCTGACAAGTAAAACACATCGGATAAATGATCAATTGCAGAAGGAGATTGTTTCAATAGAATTTGAATTGATGAATTAGTAACAACAGCCTTACCATAATCATTTGATAGGAAATCATCAACATCCTGAGATACAGTAGTAAGACCTAGATAATATTTCCTTGCTCTCTTTGCTACTGCATATACAAATTGAGCTGAATCTGGATACTGCATCAAAATCCATGCCTCATCAATGATAAAAAGCCTTTTTCTAAGATCTCTCTTTACTCTAGTCCATATAAAATCAAGCATTAAAAACATAGCAATTGGGCGCAATTCATCTGATAAATCTTTAATACTAAAAACCATAAAATCATTTGTTAAATCAACATTTGTGTGTTGATCAAATATTCCTGAAGCAGATCCTTTTACATATTTCTCAAGCCTTTGAGCAAGAGAATGAGCTTCATCTTCTTCCATAGAAAGAAGAATTTTATATAAATCTTCCATTAAAGGAGGCTCTCTTACTTGAGTTGCAGAATCAAAAGTAATACCTTTTTCTCTGTATGTAAGAATTAAAGCTTTATCTAAAATTGCATTTTCCATATTAGAGATTCCACCCTCATCTCCAAACAAAACTTTAAAGAATCCATGCAATGATAAAATTTTAAATCTCAACTCATCTTCACCCTCTTCATAAACCCCAGAGAGATCAAAAGGATTTATTTTTGATAAACCATCTTGAGAAAAAGATATATATGCTCCTCCCAAAACATTAGAAAGTGCTTCATATTCTCTTTCTGGATCTATTATTATAATCTGTGTACCAAGCATTAATGATCTTAAAGCTTCCAATTTTACAAGATAACTTTTCCCTGCACCTGATTTTGCAAAAATTACAGAATTTGCATTTTCCAGTTCAAATCTATCAAAAACAACTAAACTTTTATTTGCCTTATTTATACCATATAAAACTCCTTTATCTGATGTAAGCTCAGAAGAAACAAATGGAAAAGTTGTGGCAATAGACGTTGTATCCATATTATGAGTGTAATATAGCTTATCGAAACATTCAGGAAGAGTACTCTGAAACCCTCCCTCCATCTGCAATGTTGTAGGTTTAATAATAAGAGACATAGCACCCAGAGTTGCTTCAAGATTTTTTGATATATCATTTAATTCCTCTATAGAATCTGCTTTAATTGTTATATATAGTGCAAAATGAAAATATCTTTCTGCACCTTTTGCCAAATCATCTTGAAGATTTTTTGCATCATCTAGAGCAACCTTCAAATTTGGATCTAATACTTTTCCAGAATCAATCATATTATTTGTAGTTGCTTCCATTTCAGCTATCTTTTTCCTTAACTGAGAAAGTACTGCTACAGCAGATACAGGATAATAAAACATACTTATATCAATAGAATGTTCAAATGTAATAAGGGGAGATAGCCAATTTGGCACAACATATCTTGGATATGCTAGAGCAAAATAAGTCTTGAAAAATTTCTCTCCTATTTTTATATATGAAAAATCAACTTCTATAGAAGGCGGTGCTATAAGATCTTTTACAGAATTTAAACCCTGTCTAAATGAAGTTAGCTCATCTTTATCTGTATTTATTGGTTGAGTATTTGCCTGTGCCTCAGATGCATTGGAAGGCCCAGTACTTGCAGTGTTTTGATTCATATTAAGAATAACATTATCTTGAGAATTTACCTGCATATTTCCTTCTACAGCATTTGACGCTGAATTGTTTTTATTTGTATTTAAAAAAGGTAACTTCATGATTGAGATGATACTATTGGAGATACAAAATCTTCTAAATCACCACTAAGCTTTGCACTCATAGGATTATATGCACTATAGAAAAGTTTAACAAGGTCTGATGTCGTAAGTTGTTTTGAATGAATTCCCATACGTGCTATTTGTTTAATTATATGATCTCTTCTTGGATATAATCTTACCTTTGCCTGAGATATTAAATTGTCAACATTACTTATACCAGGTTCCTTTCCAAAAAATTGCTTTACAAATGATGGTCTTTTAGGATTCCATGCAAGATAAGGAATAATTATATAGAAATGCTTATCCAGCACATTATTTTTTACAATTAAATCCTTTATAAATTTTCTATAAATATCTATTTGGTATTTAATTTTTGGAGATGGCTGCTTAGCCTTGTATTCATCAATATGCTTAAGATACCTTGATATATCAATACTCTCAGTTCTAATTAAAACCTGTACATAAAAATTTAGAGAATTTAGTAGCCCTGCAAATGCATAAATTTTAGATTCTTGTTCTACATTAGATAACAAATAAAAATTTACAGCAGAAGTCTCCATTACAATACAAACATTGCCATTTTTTAAAACTATTAAATCATCCTTAATGTCTACAATATCTAAATGTTCTTGAGTTGTAGCAACAATTGGAACTTTTTTTGGGTCAGATAGAAATGCCATAATTAATTCTCCACAGGCACAAAAATTAATGGATTGATTTTACTCCCATCTAAATTCAATCCAACTGCATTAAAAGCAATTCCAGGATATGTAACCTCCACATTATATTGCCCATTTGCAAGTGGAGTACGTAAATAAAATTGACCTAATTGATTTGTTTTTACTGCCCGTATTGGTTTTGATGACGTATCTTTAATTATAACAATTGCATTCGTAAGTATTTTACTATCATGTGTCAATACAATACCAGATACAACATTTGGAGTATTAACAAAATCAGGTAAATGATTTATCAACTCTTGCTGATTTACCACAGGTGCTTCATCTTCCAAAGATTCTTTATTCTTGCCCAAATCCTCACTTTCCAATTCTTCTTTTAATCTTCTATTTTCATCCTCTAGCGCTTTTATCTTATCTAAAATAGTATTCAATTGATTTTGAGAGCCAGAATTAGATACTGAATCATTTACCGTTGATGTAGAATCTTGTACTACATTATCAGTAGGTACTGCATTTGGAGTAGACATGTTCACTGTATCACTAGAATTATTCTGCACATTACCTGTATTCGAAATATTTGAAGAAGAATTGCTATTTAGCAAATTTTGCATATTATTATCCGTTCCTTCAACATTCGTATTAGTACTGTTATTGCTTACACTAGAATTTATGGGTATTGTATTAGATGTGGGCATATTCCCTGTACTACTAGAAGCATCCTGTACATTGTTGGCATCTGAAATATTTTGAGAAGGATTGCTATTTAGTGAACCTTGTACATCATTATCTGTTCCTCCAATATTTGAACTAGTATTATCATTATTTATACTAGGATCTATTGAGGGCGCCTGATTTGGTATTACATCCCGAGTACTTGGATTTAAAGTATCATTAATGTCTATCTGTGATGTAGTTGTCATATTACTCCTGATAGAATTTTGTGTATTATTATCATTAGTTTGTGGTGTTGTTCCCAAATTTGATACATTTGAATTACTAGCATTACTATATACATCATTGATGTCTATATTAGCACTTTGTACTGGAGTAGCTGATATATTATTCTCATCTATTGGATTTTGAAAAGCAGGATTTGGTCCTCCTGAATTTAAAAGACTGACATCTTCTGATTTTAAATTACTATTATTCTCATTTAATAACTGACTGTTTATATTAATATTTGCGCTTTCTGCTACATCATTTTTAGCAATATCTTCATTTGTATCATTTATATCAAATGGATTATATTCGGTATTAGTATTTTGGCTATCCATACCACCAATGTTCCTTGCTACACTTCCTTGATTGTTTTGCACAGATACTGTATTTGGAATAGTACTTGGTGATATATTAGCACTCCTTATAGCACTATCAATATTTTGCATCATCAATTTTTCTCTGTCATCCAATTGAGAAGAAGATTTAGTATTATCTGAGTTAGAAATTGTAAAATCTGCAGGAGACTGATATAAGAAATTTGATGCCTCCCTATTAACATATGATGGAGTATTCCTTCTAGATATTTTTAATATATCTGGAATATCTGTACTTTTATTAAATACCCTTTGTGTTGGATTTTTTATTGATACAATAAAGTTTGTAAGAAAAGTATCTGCAGGTCTCCCGTCAATCGGAACAAACGCAAGAAACATTGCAAGAAGTAAAAATATTACAGTGAGTATTATTGTAAGAGAAGTATTTACATGAAAAACATAAAACATAAACCCTATAAACAATGGAACCGCAATATATGCAAATTGTTTTAAAGACATATCTCCTATTAGTTTGAATTCTACACTCATTATATTTTGAGGAATTGCGTGTTCTTTAGTCCCTTCCATATATATAAAGATAGCATAAATTACATTCTATTAAAAGAAAGCAAAATAGATAAAAATATTGCTAGTTAGTAGATAAAATACGATAATATCAACATATATATAAATTTTATATATATGATTTATTGCAATATTAAATTCTTAAAAATATAATAGAAAAGATGAAAATGCAAAAAATCACAAAGGCCGTTATTGCTATTGCAGGATATGGTACAAGATTTCTTCCTGCAACAAAAGTACAGCCAAAAGAAATGCTTTCTATAATTGATAAACCAGTAATCCAATATATTGTAGAAGAATTAATAGACTCAGGAATAAAAGATATAATAATGGTAACAAGGGGCCAATATACTCTAGAGAGTCATTTTGATAATAATATAGATTTAGAAGTTTTCTTAGAAAAAAATAATAAAACAGAAATATTAAAAGAATTAATACAGCTTCCTAAAAAAGCAAACTATATCTATGTAAGACAAAAGAAACATCTTCCCTATGGAAATGGTACTCCACTATTAGTTGCAAAAAATCTTATTAAAGATGAAGAAAATTTTGTATATGTTTTTGGAGATGACCTTGTAAAATCAAAAACTCCAGGTACAGCACAACTAATAGATTATTCCTATAAAAATCCCTCTAAAATAATAATTGCAACTCAAAATGTTGCAAAATCAGATGTATCTAAATATGGAATAGTAAAACTTGGTAAAGATAATAAAACTGTAGAAAATATAATTGAAAAACCCAAAATCGAAGATGCTCCAACAACTCTTGCAACATTTGGAAGATTTATATTAAATAAAGAGGTAATAACAGAATTATCAAAGAAAAAAATTGGGAAAGATAGAGAATTATGGCTAATGGACGCAATATCCACACTTGCAAAACAAAATAAAGTAATATCGTTAAATATTGAAGGATTATGGCTTACAACGGGAGATCCTCTCAATTTTATAATAACAACACTTGAGTATGCAAAAGATAGAAAAGACTTATGGGAAGGTATAAAAAAATATATAAATGGTATATGATAGTACTATGGAAAATGAAAATATACCATCAGCATTTACTGAAAATATAATAAATAACCAAAATATAGAAAAGAAAAGAAAAAGACTATATATCATTTTTATTGTTATATTTGCTCTAATAATAATAATTGGAGTTTTTGCATTTCTCTACATAGGAGGATACATAAAACAAAAAACAGTAGTCCCAAATAAACATATCACACTTACAATGTGGGGAATAAGACAACCTCAGAGTGTATATCAAAGTGTAATTAATGAATATGAGAAAGCAAATCCAAATGTTACAATTCAATATACACAGATCCCAGACAAATATTATTTAAGCACACTTTTCAATAAAGTGCGCTCTGGAGTTGCAGTTCCAGATATTATTACAATAGGAAACACATATCTTCCTTTATTTCAAAACTATCTTACACCAGCTCCTCAAAACATTATAAATTTCGAAACATTTAAAAAAGAATTTTACCCTACCGCAGTAAGTGATCTTACAAATAATAGACAAATTTATGGACTACCACTAGAATATGACGGCCTTGCATTAATGTATAATAAACAAGAACTTACAGCAGCAGGATTTAGTAGGCCTTCAGAAAATTTTAATACATTTGTATCACAGATACCAAAACTTGTAGTAAAAAATAAAAATGGACAAGTTACACAAGCTGCAATAGATATAGGAACAAATACATCAAATATCTATAATGCATCAAATATCTTAACATACCTAATGTTTCTATCTGGAACACAAATGACAACATCACACAGTGTCACCTTCGCAAATTCAGCATCAGGAACAGATGCATTGAATGTATACAACAATATAGCAAAGATATCAGGATGGAATAGCATATTTCCTTCTGCTGTATATGCATTTGCCAAAGGAGATGTAGCTATGATATTTGCGCCATCTTGGCAGATACAAAATATTCTAAATATAAATCCATCTCTGAGTCTGGGAGTAGAAGAACCTCCTCAAATACCAGGAAAATCTGTAAACCTATCTTTGTACTTTGCAAAAGCAGTTCCAAGGGGAGCATTGCATCCAAATAGTGCATGGAAATTTCTTGTATATCTTTCATCTAAAAATTCACTTTTAATGCTTTTTAAAAATGAACTGTCTGCAGGAGAAAAGATGGGAGAGACATTCCCAAGAATAGATATGGCAAACCTTGCATTAAATTACCCATACATGCAGGCTTTTACAGGAATGGCTCCTACTTCAAAATCTTGGCACATAGGAGATTATATAGCAGTATCAAATATTTTTGATCAAGTGATTGAAGGTAAAATTACTCTAGTCCAGGCTCAAAGTGAAGTACTCTCAATATTAGTAAAAATTGCAAATGGGACATATTCTATCCCTCCAGGAGAATAAATATATGGATATAAAGGAACTGTTAATAGAAAATAATTATCTTACACCACAACAATATGAAGCTTTAGAACAAAAAGCTAAACAAATTTCAAGCTCAATAGATGAACTTCTAATATCTCAAAATATAATAACAGAAGATCAATTAGGCGCTTTGATTGAAAAGAAATACTCTATTCCTTTTATCAATCTAAGTAATGTAGCAATAAATCCGGAAATAATAAAAATAATACCTGAAAAAACCTCCCTTACAAAAAAAATAGTAGCATTTGAAAAAACAGTATCTACTCTAAAAATTGGAATGGTAAACCCAAGAGATATAAATACAATAGAATTTATAAAGAAAGGTACAGGATATAATATTGACCCATACTATATAACAGAAAAATCATTCTATGAAGCATTAAAATTTTATAAAACTTCAATAAAGGAAGAATTAAAAGATTTAATAGAAAAAACAACTAAAGATGTAAAAAATATTGGGGAGAATGACACAGAAGCACTGCCAATAATAAAAATAACAGACAAGATTTTTGAATATGCAAATACAATGGGAGCATCAGATATACACATAGAACCTCAAGAAAAAGATGCAATAATTAGATACAGAATAGACGGTATATTACATGATCAAGCTACCCTTTCTACACATATATATCAGGCAGTAATTGCAAGAATAAAAATACTGGCAAATTTAAAAATTGATGAACATAGACTTCCTCAAGATGGAAGATTTAAAACAAAAATAAATGATCTTGATATATCTTTTAGAGTCTCTATTATGCCTGTATATTATGGAGAAGTAGTGGTGGCAAGATTGCTTGAAAGTAGTGCCAAGGAATACTCTTTAGATGTCCTAGGTTTCACAGATAGAGATCTTAGTGTTGTATCAGACTCTATAAAGAAAACTGTTGGAATGATACTAGTTACAGGACCCACAGGCTCTGGAAAAAGTACAACTTTGTACACAATGCTATCTTTAGTCAATAATCCTGAAGTTAATATTGATACAATAGAAGATCCAATTGAATATAGCATGACAAGAATAAATCAAACTCAAATAGCTCCACAAATTGGACTTACATTTGCATCAGGTCTTAGAGCATTTCTAAGACAAGACCCTGATATTTTGATGGTAGGAGAAATACGAGACAATGAGACTGCAGATATTGCAGTAAATGCTGCAATGACAGGACATCTTGTATTATCAACATTACACACAAACAATGCAATTGGGGCAATACCAAGACTCCTAGATATGGGAGTAGAACCATTTCTTGTATCATCAACTCTAAACCTTATTATTGCGCAAAGGTTAGTTAGGAAACTTTGTAATTCATGTAAAGAAAAATATACTTTGGATAAGAAATTACTGGCAGTACTAAAATCACAAATGACAAAAATGGGTATATCTATAAACTTTGATGTAAAAAACCTATTTAAAGCTAAAGGATGTCAGTACTGTTCAAATGGATATAAAGGAAGAATAGGAATATATGAGGTTATAGAGGTTGATGATATAATCAAGGGAATGATATCAAGAAATGAGAACATAAATGAAATAGAAAAAATTGCAAAGAAAAATGGAATGACATTGATGATGGAAGATGGAATTAAAAAAGCAATGAATGGCATTACCTCAATTGAAGAAGTACTACGAGTTACTAAAGAATAAATGAAAGAAGAATTCAAACTATCAAATACAGATAGAATATTAATAGTATCGCCACATCCTGATGACGAAACTCTATGTGCAGGTGGATTAATTCAAAGAATAGCAAACTCTAAAATACCAATAAAAATAATTTTCATGACAAACGG
The DNA here is from genome assembly GCA_023380695.1 of Patescibacteria group bacterium. Lineage (GTDB taxonomy): Bacteria > Patescibacteriota > Dojkabacteria > JAKAPS01 > JAJZLI01 > JAMCRT01. The sequence goes on from JAMCRT010000030.1 coordinate 11,736, forward strand.
AGATAGATTCATATCAAGTTTTAAATTTGATACTCCTTTTAAAAGAATAAATACTGAAAATCTGCTTGATTTTGGAAAAAAAAGACAAAGAGAGGCAATTTCTGCACTAAATATTTTAGGAATAGATAAAAAAGATATCATCTTCTTATCATTGCCAGATAAAGCTATAAAAGGACTATATCTAAAAAATGAAATCAACTCACTTATAAATATATTAAATTCTTTCAATCCAACAAAAATAGTATATCCTACAGAAATTGACAGACACAAAGATCATAAATTTACATCTCTGATTGTAAAAAAATATCTTTCCCTAGAAAACCTAAATCCAGAGAAATATACTTATCTTACACATCATAAATTATGGCCGATATTTCAAAATAAAAAAAATATATATCCCCCTAAAACTCTTTCAGGCAATACATGGGTAAATCTATATCTTTCAGAAAGTGAAAAACACATTAAAAGTGAGGCTCTCTCTCAATATAAAACACAAAAAAAATTAACATTTCCATTTTTTAAAGCATTTGAAAAAAACAATGAACTGTTTATAAAAGAGAAAGATTAAATTAATTAATATTATGTTAATATACTACCAACATTTTTCTTTGTTATTATTGTCATTTTAATTGTCTATAAATTCACACACTGTTTTATAATTTCAATGTTATTTTTTAAATCATTGAATAAATTAAATAATTTAACGAATGACATTTTTTTATTACAAAGTATTGATGATCCAATTGTTCCAGTAACAAATGCCCAAAAATATCACAAAGAATTATCTAATTCCAAAGTTATAATGTTCAAAGATAAAGGTCATTTTAATCAAAACACATTTCCTGAACTTGAAAGACTAATACGTAAACTATATGTGTAAGTGAAATTAATTTCTGCGCTAAATATTTTAGTCACTTATTTTAAGATAAAATCAATTCCAAAATTTATTGAACAAGCTAGAAAGCTTACAATATATTTATGTAAACATAATCACCAAGATTAGTTCCCGTAAATAGTGCTAAAAACAGGAATGAAGTCCCGTAATTAATACTAGAATCAGACGTATGATACCAAAATTAATACAAAGTTCAGTTCTAGAAAACATAAGGTCATTTTACGCAAACTGCATTTCCTGAATTCGAAAAACTAATATATAATAAATGCATGCATATATACTTTTCTACGTTCATAACAGGGCTATCTGATATTATAGAGAAAGAATTAAAAGAAAAAATAGAAGATGTATCAATTAAATTAATACAAGACACATTTATCATATATGAAACGAGTGTCCCAAAAGATAGAATTACATCTCTTCGTTTTTTTAATAATACATTTGTACTTGTAAAAACATTCAAAACTATTGATACTAGTACAAAAGCAATTAATAAAATAATAAAAGAAACTATAAATGATCAAGAGTTTTTTCATCATTTAAACAAAAATATCCCAAAAAAGAAAAATAGTTTTCGTATTGTTATATCAGTAGATAATCAAATGGTTAGTCCTGATAAAAATGTTTTATATAAACTAGAAAATAAAATTAGTGAAAAATTAAATATGCAGATTCATAGATCTCTACCTGATGTTGAACTCTGGTATTTTATAAGAAGAGAAGGTAATGCATACTTTGGAGTTAGACTAACAACACACACTGAATATACAAAAATCCTTAATAAAGGAGAACTACACCCAGAACTTGCAAACATACTCTGTTATTTATCTGAGCCCTCAAAGACAGATATATTTCTAGATCCTTTTGCAGGATCAGGCGCAATACCTATTGAGAGAGCTATAGCTTTTCCATATAACAAAATTATTGCAGGAGATTACAGCATACATGTTATAAAAACCTTAAAAATTAAAACAAATAAAGTAAAAAAAATTATTGAAGTTAAAAAAGTAGATGCCTTAACTATGAGTAACTTTAAAGATAAAACTATAAACAAAATTGTTACTGATCCACCATGGGGAATTAATATAGGAAAAGAACTTGATCTTGAATATTTTTACAGAACTATGCTTCAAGAATTTTATAGAATTCTAAAAATAAATGGAATTATCGTTATATTGATAGGAAAGAAAGATATATTTGAAAATGTATTATTAGAATTTAGTAACCAATTACAACTTAAACAACAATATAACATATTGGTTTCTGGGAAAAAGGCAGGCATATATAAATTACGAAAATATATATAAGTTGCTAATAAAATATTTCTTACTAATTATATCTTTTATGCACTACCTATATCAGATGTAGATGCAGGTATATCTATATAAACCTGTTTCCACCTACCCCAAGGAAAAACTGGAAATCCTCCCATTACTAATACTGGATTTCCAAACTTATCACGATGGCAAGCCAATGGGCCCCCCAAATTTCTATACATTCTATTCAACACTAATAATATACACAATAAAACTATACCAATAAACCAACCCAGTCCCCATCCTACCAACATATCTAAGCCCCAAATAATAGGAAAAATGAGTATCCATAAGACAAATAATATTATAGCAAAGTAGCGCAATGTATGCAGTGAATATCGCGACGTACCTTTACGGGTTACATAACGAAGATCTATAGGTTTCTCATTCTTATTCATATAAAAATATTATTAACATAGACATTGAGCTTCGTCAATACTAATAATTATAAATCTATAATATTAAAACATCAGAAGAAATAAGATATATGGAATAGTTAATATTTCATCTTTATAATCTAGAGCAAATTTTGTATCAATAATAATTCTCTTATCTATTTTAAGTTTCGAAGATAAACTACCAAAATTTCTTGAAAATCCTATATTACAAGAAGTAAGTCCATTTATTCCATTTATAATAAAATCTATTTTTTTCTCTCTATCTCTGTAATATTCAATTGATGATCTATCAAATTTTTGAAGCAATGAAATAAGAACTATATTAGATATATATTTTGAAAATAATACTGTGTCTGATAAAATTTCTTCTTCTCTAATTTTAAAAATACTATTTCTTATACCTATATCAATAAGAAAAATTTTAATGTTTGAACTTTTATTGATATTCTCTCTGAATTTATTTATAGGAACAATAAGATTTGAATTGGTTAAAAGTTTTATATATCTTTCAAGAGTTTCTCTGTGCAAAGACATCTCTTTTTTCAAAGAATTCAGGGAAATTTCATCTCCAAAATTTGAAGAAAGCTGAAAAAATAAATTTGAAAGCTGTGATGTATTTTTAATATCTTCTAAAATATATATATCTTGAAGTAGTACTTTTTCTATTTGGGTCTGATATAAATATTCATATTGTAATCCTCTCCCATGTATCTCCCAACCCTCTATAAATCCACCTATCGTAAGATACTTATAAAATAGAGAAAACAATTCATCTTCAAATAAAGTCATATCTACCATAATATCTCTAAATTTTGAAAATACTTCTAGAAAATTCATATTTTCAAAAGAAAAGTAAACTTCATGTATTGAAGATAATATTTTTAATATATTTTCTCTAAATGATGTACCTAAAAGATCATTTGAAAAAACATTAAACTCTACGAATTCATAAAATGAAAAAGGATATATTTTAAAATCTTTTATCCTCCCTGCTAAAGATTCCCTGCTTTTTGAAAGAATTGATGAAGATACAGAGCCTGATATTACAAACCTTATATTCATTCCCTTATCATAATATTTTTTCAAAAAAAGCTCCCATCCAGGAAATTTATGAATTTCATCTATAAAAAAGTATATTTTTTCAGAACCAATCTTTTTCTTTAATATATACTTACTATATAAAGCAATAATATCATCAAAAACAGTATTTGGATCTCTAGATAATATATATGGATCATCCATAGAAATATATAATATATTAGACGGAGAAATATCTGATTGTTTTGAAAGATCAAAAATAAGCTGTTTTAATATGGTAGTTTTACCTACTCTACGAGGCCCAGTGATTGAAATTATCTGTTTTATACTATCTAAATTCTCTAAAATCGTAGAATACACATTTCTTCTAAAAACAGGAATGTCTAATAAATAATCAATATTTTTAATATGTGGATTATAAAATTCTATTGTTTTAAGTAAGGTATAATCATCCATTGAAATTAATATACACTAAACCATAAAAAATTGCAAACAATATTTTCTGTAAGAATATAAAAGATTGTAGAATATATAAACATATAATAAGTTCTAGAAATTAGAGAAATATTGTTAGTAAAATAATAAATAGTGCCTTCCCCTCATAATTTTGCTCCAGTATATTGTTAAAAACTTAATTGAGTTTAAACTTTTCTTTGGTTTTTTCTCTAGTAAAATGCTATTCAATTTCTCTGTCTATTTCCCACTTCTTTTTCTCCAAGAACTTCTATAAGTGTTTCCTTGTTGTGGGCATTGAGATTGTTTTCAACTAGCATAATCTTCTTTTTGTACCTAGGTATTCTGATAGTCCATTTTTCCACCTTTGGTTCAGTGGTATTGACAATGGCACATACATATAGTGCTATGAAACAATATTAATGATTATTGTATCATAGACATACTATTACGAATCAACATTTAAACGATTTAGTAAAAAATTGGTGGAACAACCCCTTACCAACCATATTTCAAAAACCTAAGTTTGACAGTGAGTCACAGAAGTTTCGTATAATAATTATAGACTACATTATGCGCTAAAAGGTAAAACTCTCTCAGAGACATAGAATGCTTATAGCTACAGTCTAAATAGTGTCAAAATCTCTGACACTTACACATCCATCCTCATATTTTAGATATATCTCTTGGAGAGAATTCATTTAAAATCCAATTAAAAACAATTTTGATTTTTGAGCCTTTACCAAAGATTTCCGATAGATAAAATAGTTTCCATATGACCCAAGCTATCTTTTTTGTAAAGAATTTATTTCCGATTTGAGCAACTGCATTTCTTTTCCCAAGAGATAAAAGTAATCCTTTTTGATGCAACTTAAATTCTAAAAGAGGATTCCCTTCAATAGAATTTAGTATATTTATAGCACAAATTTTTGATTGATCTGTGGCAGTTTGAGCAAGCATAGGTAGATTCATATTCTCAATGTCTGCAACATCTCCTATAGTAAAAATATTCTCTTTATCTTTTAGGTTAAGATATTTTGTTGTAAGATATCTTCCTGTATCAGATAAGGCATAACTTTTATCCATTTTTATAATATTGGGAGATACTCCTGCAGACCAAATAAGAATATCATAATTTAGAGATTTTCCATCTTCTAGATAAACTGTATCTTTATCCACCCTTATAACGTGCGCATTAAATACAATATCTATAGGAATATTTTTACCAAAATTATCTAATACATATTTTTTTATCTTTTCAGGAAATCCTTTAAGAAAATCAGAAGATGAATTTAATATTTTAATATCTATGTTATGAAAATCTCTGTTAAGTTTTGTATAAAAGGGTAATAGCTCATCTATAAGTTGAGATACTTCTACCCCTACCTCTATTCCAGTGGGTCCCCCACCAACAATTAAAATATTAATATCACAAGCATCTTTAATCAATTCATCCTTTTCAAATAAATCTATTAAACTATTTTTTAAAAGTATTGAATCATCTAAAGTTTTAAAGGGAATAGAATATTTTTTTGCCCCATCAATATTCCTATAGTTTATACTAGCACCACTAGCAACTACTAAATAATCAAAATTAACAATTTTCTCTCCAACCTTTAATGTATTAGATTTTGAATCTATATAATCTACTCTCCCCAATATAAATCCATCCATACAACATGTAATGTTTTCTCTCACTGGAGTTATAATATCTTCTGGAAAAAGAACTCCAGAGGATACTTCTGGTAAAAGTGGTGTAAAAAGAAAATAGTTTTTATCAGAAATAACAGTAAATGAAACTAATTTATTTTTATGCGTTAGTTTATGAAGATTTAAATATGTAAATATACCTCCAAACCCACCACCAACAATTATTACCTTTTTACTAACCATAAGTTCATTTAAATAAAGATTTATTAATATATTATGAAATGTTTCTTTTTTTATTGCAAATAACACACCCCCTTGCAATAATCTATAAGATATAGTATACTGTGTATTATGGAACTAGAAACTGAGTCACAATCTAATATTGATAGCAAATCTAGAGATAAAGCACTCAATTTATTTTTAGGTGAATTAGATAGAAGACTAATATATAATGCTCTTCATATTAATCATGCAGAAGAAGAGAAATATGCAGATGGTCAGTGGAGAGAATTCTCTGATGAAAACAGCATTGATACACTTCTTGAAAGTCTTGAAGGAAAGGGTACAAAATGGAGAATATCTGAAGATGATGAATCTCTATATAAAGGACCAAAAGGTTATGGTACTGGAAATCGCGAATATGGGTATGCATCAATAGGTAGGGAGGCTCTTGAAGAAGATTTTAAAAGAGGGTTTTCATATCACATATTATATTCAGATAAGCAAGATCCACTATGTTTTGTTAAAGTTAAAGAAAATGAAGCTATCCAAGTTAGAGTAAAAGGTGATGATATTGAGTTAGCAATGGATATTAGTGAAACATTAAAGAGATTCCTTCTTTCTTCTAGGCTTACAATGAATGAAACAGTACAAAGAAATTTAGTACATACCATAACTCTTTCTGGAATTGCAAGAAAATTAGAAAATGGAGAATCTTTAACTAGAGATGAATTAGCCTTTATTTATGGAATTGATAAAAAACCAGCAACATTTGTTGCTATTAAGGAAACTAAGGCATATATAGGTAGAATAAAAAGACAAAGAAAAAGAAAAGGAATGGAAACAGAAGATTTAGCAACTATTTTTTCATGTGATGAACAGAATGTAGCACTTGGCAGAAATGAATTAGATGAAAATACAAATGTATTAGTTTTAGGTCCATATCATCAAATTGCAAAAAAAATTAGACTTAACCCGAAGTTTTACCCAAATTTAAAAGCAGTTATTGGTAAAATAGAACTAGAAGGAGATAATACAAATAATATCTTATATCTCAATGGGGAATTTCATAGAAGATATGAGACAAAAAATAACATACCTCATATCAAAGGAATGGAGAAGATACAGTTACCTGAAGGTGAAACTTCAGTAATTTATCATCACGACATTCACAATACACTCATTAAATAATATAGTGTATACCTCGTATATATATTTTCTATTGTTATTTTAAAATGTATATGATATAAAAAAATTTAATGAATAATGATGACTCAAATACAACACCTACAACAAATGACAGTAGCCCTATTATAGAAGAAAATACCTCTACTAACCAAAATAATACATTCAATGAAGAAATCCCAAGTTATAATGATAATGTCCCTACTACACAAGAGGTACCAAATAATAATACGGAAACTGCACAAAATAATATTCCTCCATATGAGACACCAATAAATTCTCAGCCTGCTATGACAGAAAACAATGATATATATGCAACACAAAACAACATAAACAATATGGAAAATAATCAATATAATGCTACTAATCCATTTGTTACAAACAATACAAATGTAGAAACAGAATCTCCTGAGTTAAAATGGAATTGGGGAGCTTTCATGTTTAACTGGATATACTTTATGTCATTTAAGACTTCTTTAGGCTTTGCTATTTTTGCAATCATAATATTTGGTACCGTTATAATTGATCTTATATTAATGCTACTTATGCCTACAGGTCTCAAAGCTGTATCAATTATTGGAGAAATACTTGTGTTACTTATGTTTTTAATACCTTTTATAATTTCAATATATTTTGGTATGAAAGGCTCGAAAATAGTATGGGACCACACAGAACACACATCAGTTAAAGAATTTAATGCATCTCAAAAAATACTCAATAGGTTTGGATTTATAACATTTATAGTTATGTTAATTTTAATAGTGTTATACTTTATTATAATAACAATTGTCATTCTTGCTGCATCACAATTCCTGCATGCATTTGCTAATAATCATGCACCAAGTACTTCTTATGGATCATTTAACACACAACAAACACCATCATATATACCTTCACAAACAAGTCCTTCAAATAGTGGAGGGGCATTTACATATCCATAATGCTTGATTAAACAATCCCTTCTTTGTATAGTTATAATATGGAAGAATATTCATATACAGCTGTTTCAAAAGGATCTAGTGATAAAGGAACAATACAGGCAACTGATAAAGAAGAAGCATTAAAAAAATTGCATGACCTTGGATATACAGTAACAGAATTAAAATCATCAGCATCAAAAGATAAAAACAATCTCAATAAAGCTAAAGTAAAAATAGTAGAAAAATTGCTCTTTTTTGATCATCTGGAAAAAATGATAAATGCAGGACTATCTCTTTCGGACACACTTGATGCCTTAGTAGATGATGCACAGACAAAAAATTTCAAAAAGATAATTATGGATTTGAAATTTGAAATAGAGTCTGGAGATAAATTAAGTAGAGGTATGTCTAAATATCCCAAAATTTTTTCTTCAATTGAAACCAAAATGATAGATATAGGAGAAGTTAGTGGGTCTCTTGCAGAAAATGCAAAACTAATAAAAGATCAAGTTCAAAAAACATATGATTTAAGAAAAAAAGTGAAAAGTGCAATGATGTATCCTATTATAATAGCATCAGTAATGCTTATTGTAGGTACAGGTCTAATAATATTTGTATATCCTCAACTTGCTACGATGTTTAAAAATTCAGGAGAAAAACTTCCACTTCCAACAGTTATAATGATCACAATATCAAATATTGTCACACATTATTGGTTTTTTACCATACTTTTTATAGTTGCCCTAGTTATAGTAATACGAATACTTTTAAGAAATCCCAAATTCAAGTATATGTGGAATAAAATATCTATACATATACCTATATTTGGAGAATTAATAAAAAAAATAAATGTAACAAATTTTTCAAGAACACTAGGAAACCTTATTAAAAGTGGGATCAAAATAAATGATGCAGTTAATATTACAAAAGATACTATTCCAAATGAAGCATATAAAAAAGTTATAGCTGAACTAGAAAATAATGTAGAAAGAGGAGACCCAGTTGAAGAAACATTAAAAAAATATCCTAAGTTATTTCCCCCTATATCAGTTCGTATGATAGCAATAGGAGATAAAACAGGAAATACTGCAGATATGCTTTTATCAGTTGCAGAATTTTATCAAACTCAAATAGATGATACTCTAGATAACCTTTCAACAATAATAGAACCAATAATGCTTTTTGTAATGGGAGGCGGAGTTTTGTTAATTGCACTCTCAGTTATTGCCCCAATTTATCAAATGACAGGAAGTATCAATGCAAATACAGGATCTTCTTCGTCTAGTAGTTCAAGTACAAATGGACAATAATAAAGGATTTACATTAATAGAAATATTAATAGTAATAGTAATTCTTGCAATAATATCAACTACTGCAGTACTATCCTATATAACATTCCTTACAGACACAAATCTTCAAAGCTCAATTCAAACAATATCATCAATAGTAAAAACTGCACAAGATAATTCTATAAATTCATTTGATGGTATGCCAAACTGGGGAATATATTTCACAAAAAATAGTATTACTCTATTTGAAGGAGGATCATATAACAGTGATAATCCAACCAATAAGATTTACACCCTACCTTCAGATATTGGAATCTCTAATATTACACCAACAACATCAAATCCAGTTGTATTTGATGGCCCAACAGGGAATCTTTCAACGGGAGATATATCATTTGCACTTGGGAATATTATATCGCAAGATAATATGAATATAAATACAAATGGAGCAATATATTAAAAACAATAAAGGTCAAATATTAATAGAGCTGATCATTGCAGTTGCAATAATTTCTATTATTTTATCTTCTACCCTAATTGCTACACACTCAATTCTGCAAAGTTCTACTGTATCAAAACAAAAACTTGAAGCAAAATATTTATTACAACAACAAATAGAATCTATGTATGCAATAGTAAACTCCTCTTGGGCTAATCTTTTACCAGGTGAGTATCATGTATACTATAACCCTACAAATAATCCGCCAACAGAAACTCAAGGATGGAAGTTAGGAGTAGATACAATGGCATATAATGAATATACAGAATATATAACAATATCCAATGTTTACAGAGTTAACTCCAATCAAGTTACATCAAACAGTACTTACCCATATGATCCAAATACAAAAGAAGTAACAGCGACAGTGACATTTAAATCTTTCGGAAATAATTATACATACAACGAGAGTATTTATTTTACTAATTGGCAACAATACTAATGATAAATAATAAAGGGCAAACATTAATAGAGCTTATAATCTACATATCTATATTATCTGTAGTTTTATTAATTGTTACTCTAATTTTGTTTAACTTAGTACAAACACAAAATATAATTATAACAACAGCAAATGCAAATGACACAACCAGATATGTACTGCATGATATAACAGGATATATAGAAGATGGATATATGACAACAGAGCCTAATCCACAAAACGCAACATCTAGTATATTAACAGTACAAACAGACTCTTCAGGAGATAAAATAAGTTTTTACACAAAAAATGGAATTATCTATTCACAATATAATGATAGCACCCCTATTCAGTTATCCTCATCAAACATATATATTTATAATATGACATTTTATGAAGAGGCAACGTCAGGAACGTCACCAACAATTGAAATAAATCTATCTGAAACAAATACTCTATCAACAGGAGTTAAAACAACTAAAACTTATGAAACTACTGCAACGCAAAGGAGACAATAAAGGGCAAACAGCATTAATTAGTGTACTGCTGATTAGTGCAATATTAATAGTGGTCGTAGCAACCATAGGGTCTGTCGCTGTTAATGAATATAAGTTGTCTTCAAATGATATTTTAGCATCTCAAGTAAGATATCTTGCAGAATCTGGAGTACAAAATGCTCTGCTTCAAATTGGAGAGAGTACTAGTTATACAGGAGGGACATTTTTATCAGATATAAACAATACTTTTAGCTCAAAAGATACAGTAACTGTTACTTATAATAATTCTCTAACCCCACCGCAGGCTACAATAGTATCAAGTGCTGATGCATATTATCCTAACACTTCTAATATTATTATTGAAAAAAATATACAAGTAGTAATTGCTCTTGCTCAAAATCCAGCAATTTACAACTTTGATACATTTGCAAATAACAATATCAACGCAGAATATTTTACACAGACAGGAGATATGCAGGCTAATAATCTATTATATCTTCAAAATGGATCTGTAACCGCAACAAATATCAATGCTGTTGGGAATGGAGGGGGAGATCTTAATTACTTAGATCACATGACTATACAAAATAGTGGAGGAGTAATGAATTTAAATAGTAATTTCATATCTTGCCTTATCACAAATTCTACAATCAGCGGAACACTCGGCTATGGGGAGAGTTTTTTTGGATTTCCTCTCTGTTTCCTCATAAATTCTACAACAGGTTCAGAAGAACAAATAACTCCAGCACCCCTTATAGCACTACCAACTTTCAATTGGAGTCAATGGATAACATATGCACAAAATAATGGTACCTATTTCTCCAATGGGCAATCCTTCACCACTTATCTTCAAAATTATTCAACAATATCAGGAGGAATTGATACAATATCACCTCCAAAAGGAGCCTACTATATTAATGCCAATGCCAATTCAGTAAAACTCTCATCTACTGATTCTGCAGGAAATCCGATAATTTATAACTTTACTGGTTCAAGCATAATAGTCAAAGGAGGTTTGAGTACTAGTGCTCCAATAACACAAACTAGTACATATCAAGACCCTGCTGACGGGAAATATCTTCCTGCAATAGTAACTGGAAAGCAGGGAATAAGTTTGAGGTTTTCAGAATCCTCAAGCCCTGCATCAGCTACAAATATTACTGGAGTTATTTATTCAGAAGGAAATATTAACCTTGTAGGATATGATGCAAATCAAATATCTATTACACTAACAGGAGCAATATGGTCAGGAAAATCAATAAATATTAATAATGAAGATACACTCTATACAAATGTATCAACATCAATAAATTCAAGTGTAATAGATAATACGGAAGGATTTAACTTATCTCTAACTAAAACTCAAATTTTATCCTGGAATGAAATTGACTAATATGTATTTTGTATTCTATCAAAAAAGTTTGTAATATAAAGATATGGAAAAACTCCTTAATAATATTGTACGAAAAGAGAAGTTTATAGGTATAGATATTTCTGCAACTTCTGTAAAAATACTGCAATTTGAAAAAAATAAGAAAAATTATAAACTAATATCTTTAGGAGAGAAAGAAATACCAATTACGGCTTTTGTTGCAGGAGTTATAAGGCAAAAAGAAATAGTATCTCAAGGCATATTAGATCTTTTAAAGGTAGCGAATCCTTCAAAAATAAAAACTAAATTTGCTGTAGTATCTCTACCTGATGATCAAATATTTACACAACTAGTTAATATACCAAAGGTAGAATATTCTAAAATAAGAGAAACTTTATCTTATCAATTACCTTCTTTTATTCCAATGAAAGAAGATGAAATCTATTGGAGCTATGATATTTTAAATGAAACTAGCGATGAATATGAAATTATTATTACTGCAGTAACAAAAGAATCTTCAGATTCATTCATAGATACATTATCTCTTGCAAACCTAACACCTCTTCTTTTTGAGCCTCGCTCAAAAAGTGCTCTACGATCAATCCTTGTAAAAAATGATGTGCAAAATGAATATATGCTTATTGATATTGGAAAAAGTATGACAACAGTTTCTATATCTAAAAAAGACTCAATACAATATTCTTCTTCTTTCTATTTTGGATTAAACCAAATAAAAAAAATTGTAGGAGAATATAAAAAGATAAATGATGCTGAAGTAGAAGATATCTTACAAAAAGAAGGAATACCAAAAAAGGATGCAAAGCTAAAAGAATATCTAGATAAAATGTTTGAAACCCTTACAGGAGAAATCAAAAAAACAATTAACTTTTATGGAGAGGATAAAATATCAAAAATATTCCTTTATGGTGACACATTGAATATAGAGGGTATAGAAGAATATATAACTCCTATTACAAAAATACATATAGAAAAAGCAAAACCTTCTCTACCAATATATCCAGTACTGCAATGGGAAAAACATGAAAAAATATCTCCATATATACCTGTAATTGGAATAGAGTTGATAAATAAAGTAAAAAATAACACAACTATAAATTTATTACCTGCAAAAACTCAAAGAATTTCAATATTAAAATTCTTTGTAAAAGAATTTTTACAGCTTTTAAATATTATACTGGTTAACTTATTTATACTCTCACTTCTTTTTTTATATTTATCTTTTCAAAATGAAATCACTGCCTCCAATCTAAGAAATGAAGTAACCTCATATAATAGACAAATTAATAGCTCTAAATATAAAGGAATAGCAGGAACAATAAATAAACTTAACTCTGATTTAAATACAGTAAATACAACATACAAAAATCATCTTGTATGGTCACCATATATTACCACTATAGCAAGTGTTACTCCTGCAGGAATGGCAATTACTAGAATGACAATAAAAAATGTTAATTCTACAACAAGTGCAACTCCTATATGGCAAGTAAAAATGTCAGGAGTAGCAATGTCGAGAGCTCAAATAATAAGTCTTTCAAAAACAATTGAAAGTTATAAGTATTTTTATAATGTAACTATGCCTCTTTCAAACTTTCAAACTAATGCAAATGTACCTTTTATTTTAATGTTTGATATTAAGACATGAATATATCTAAAATTATAAAATATAAAGACTACCTAATATATGCAATTCTCCTTATTGCAATGATTTATTTTCTTTCATTTTCATATTCAAAATATTCTGTCTCTCAAAATCAAAAACAAAAATTAAAAAACTCAATAGTGATACTGCAAAATAAAGCAAACCAAGATGTATCAATGTATAAAGAAAAACAAACTTATCAAAAAAGTATTCTTTATATAAAAGATACACTTCCTACAAACATCTCTCTTATAAGTTGGGTAAGACAAGAAAATATTATGGCAAATCTTTCGGGAGTAAGGAATCAGATCACATTTGCAAATGCCCTGCTTTCAACAAATAATATAACTATAGTGGGATCAACAACAAAAACAACTCCTCAAATATTAGGAGTTACAATTGATTTACAAGGATCATTTAGCAATATATTGACATTTATAAAAATGGTTGAAAACTCATATTATTTTACAAATATAGAATCTATTGCAATAAGTAATCAAACAGGTGTAAATTATCTTAATGCGTCAATATCTCTTAATCTATATGTACAATAATGAATAAAAAAAAGGTGAAATTTGACAATTATACAGTTGAAATAATTAGATATACGGTCATTATTATACTAATAATCATAAATATATATGTTCTCTCTTCCATATTTAAAGGAACACAAAATACTACATTTATGGTACCTGCATCTCCACAAATTAATACCACAGAACTAAAAAGTCTGGAAAATATTGTCTCCCCAAAACTCATTTATGGAAATAATTCTGTAGTACCTGTAGTTAATGTCCCAAATATATTCCACTAAAATTCCTCTCAAAAAATCTTTAGGGCAAAATTTTATTACAAATAAAAAATATATCCCTAATCTATTATCTCTGATAAACAAAGAAGACTTAGTAATAGAGATAGGTCCAGGGAGTGGAAATATAACAGAAGCACTTTATAAAAAAACAGAAGATCTTATACTTATTGAAAAAGATGAAAGATTTGAGAGATTATTAAAAGAAAAATTTCCAAAAGCAAAGATCTATATTCAAGATGTTCTAGATTTTGATTTGTCTTTAATCCACCAATATAAAGTTGTTGGTGCGCTTCCTTATTATATTTCAAAAGATATAATATCCAAATTTTTAAAAGGAGAAAACAGAGCAGAGACTATTTCTGTAATATTACAAAAAGAAGTTGCAGCAAAATACACTAAATCAGGACAGCTTTTATATAACACTCTACTAATTTATGCAGACACAATCATTGCAGATGCAAAAATTGCAAAAGAAAATTTTTATCCTAGACCTAAAATAGATTCACAAATTATACATATAAAGGATATTCACAAATACAATAAAGAAGATAAATCTCTTGAAACATTTATAAAATCTGGATACAAAAATCCTCGAAAAAAATTAAAAGCAAGTATAGAAGTTCCATATGATTTTAAAGACCTAAGAGCACATGAACTTTCTTTTGAAGATTGGACAAAGCTATTTAAATTAAAAAGTGAAAATAGATAAAAATCTCAAAATATTATATATATCTCTGGATAATTCGGAAAGAGATTGAAGACCTTAAAAACTTGGCAATATATTCGATATTTCATAATTCAATCTGGACAAGTACATATGTTTGAAGAAAGCACTTTAATTTCAATAGGTCACCCTTCTATTAGAAAATCTTTTTACACCTTTCCCATATTAGAGAACTTACTAAACATCAGAAATCAATAGATTCTGCTATATTTTGTAGATTATTGAAAGAGAACTAATTGATCAAGCCAAGAAGATTATCCTCTAAGATCTGGATGAAATAAAACCTTTTCAAATTGTGCCAAAGAAAAATAATTTTAATTAAAAAATTATTTTATTTGCAATTTCTTTTGCATGACCTTCTTTAGCTATTTTTATTTGTTTATCAAAATTCTGGGGTTTATTGTTTGCTTTTTTTATATATCCAAAAGCATCCTCTAATGATAAAGGAGAAGCTTTAATCTTTACATTACTATTTTCTGCAACAAAAATAACTTTAGTTTGTGGAGTTACTCCTAACAGCTTTCTAATTTGTACTGGCAGAGTTACTTGTCCTCTTTGCTGTACTGTTGATATGAATTCCTTTTTATATTGTATTTTTGATAGATTTTTCATGATACTATATCGTAATTAATTGTCATCATTAGTATATACTTTAACATGTTTTTTGTCAACCATTATATTGTAATTTATTATGTAATTGCAACATAAGTTTACATTTTGTAATTATAAAAGTGTTTAAATAAATTAAATGTATGTATGTTGTATAAATTCATACATCAAGGTATAATGAAAATATACATCTTATATTAGTATATTGTTGTTATGGAAACTAAGGAAATGAAGTTTGTTGATACAAATATGTTTTTAAGATATTTTATCAATGACGACCAAGTTAAATCTAAAAAGGTTAGAGAATTATTTATAAGAGTTAAGGAAAATAAAAAAACTCTTTTTACTTCAGAATCAGTTATAGGAGAGATAATCTATGTACTTTCTTCAAAAAACTTACCTTACAATGTTCCAAGAAAAATAATTACTGAATTAATATTAACAATAATTAGGCTGAAAAACATGAAATTGGACAATAAGGCAACCATAATAAGGGCATTAGATATATACGCCAACAATCTTCTAGACTTTGAAGATGCTATAGCAGTTTCTGTGATGGAATCTAAGAAAATTACAAAAATATATTCATATGATAATGATTTTGAAAAATTTAAAAAAATTGAAAGGATTGAGCCCTAATGTACTAATTAGATAAGCTAGGAAAGAGCTAAGAGCGTTAGGTAGAACTATTTAAAGTAAAATATAGATAAAACCCCTCAAAATAATATATAGTTAGATATTTTTTATTACACCTCAGACTTCTTTTATGGATACCTTTGTTGTTTTACTTATTATCTTTGCTTGGAAGTACATAAAGAGACTTTGTACTACCCAATAAATAGATAATGCAGCTGGAATTGGACCTATTATCCCCAATGATATGATAACAAGGAACACAGGCATAAAATATAACATCTGTTTAGACATAATAGAACCTATTACTTCAGGATCCATACCTGCTGACTCTTTCTTGCCTTTCTTTCCCTCTTTAATTTCTAATTTTGTACTTTCTTCCGCTATTTTTTCTTTAGTTGAAGGAAGCATTGCTTTTGTCACAAGATATTGAGAATAGCCTACTAACAATGACAATACTATATATGGTATAGCTACTAAAGTAAAAATGTGCATTTCACTTGCATCCTTACTAATGTTACCAATAAGGAAAAAATTTAAATTATAGTGATATGAAGCGGGATACTTCAAAAATGGAATATACATAATCTTATTTATAAAAGATGCGCTGTGTCCTGAAATCATTAAAATAGCCTCATATATAGCCCAAAGAAATGGTAATTGCACTATCAGAGACAAACAACTCCCATATGGACTTACCCCCTCTTCTTTGAATAACTTCATTTGTTCTTCTCTTAATTTCATAAGATCAGATTTATATTTTTTCTGTATTTCTTTCAATTTAGGCTGAACTTTTTGCATTTTGATAGAAGAAAGTATCTGAGATTTCAAAGTAGGCCATAGTAATATTCTTATAAGAATAGTTAGTATTATTATAGAAACACCAAAATTATTCCCCGCAATTTTATAAAAAAGAATAAATAAATTTAAAATTGGATGAAAAAAAATTGTATTCCAAAAAAATTGTATGTAATGCCAAATACTTATAAAAAAATTCATAATTTATCTACCTTTTTTAAAATATTTATTATATTTTCCTTTATATCCTCAAAAGTTATTTCCTTCCACTGATCTTTAAGATTATGATTTACGAGGAAAATAAAATCAAATCCTGTTTTTATTTCAGAAAGATTTTCTCTTATAACAAACCTAAATCTCCTTTTTACCTTATTTCTAAGATGAGCCTTTCCTAATTTTTTTCGTATAACAAACCCAAATCTTGAGTGTTTCAAACTATTCTCTTTGTAGAAAAGAATAAAATATGGATTTGATATTTTTTGTTTTCCTTTGTAAATATTATCAAATCCATGTCTCAATCTATTTTTAGATGGAAGCATGATAAATTTATCTTATCTTATTTCTAGGTTTCTTTCCAATCTTTCTATATACATCAGAAACTGTTAAGTTATGCCTTCCCTTTGCTCTTCTTCTTTTTAGAATATTTTGACCACCATTACTAGACATTCTAGATAAAAATCCTCTTTTCCTCAATGTCTTTAATTTTTTAGGTTGATAAGTTCTTTTCATAACAGTAATAGATTATACATTATATAAAAAATTTGAGCAATACAATGTATGTGACCCATGCAACATATTGACTTATAATCACTATGAATATATTATATATATAATGATGTACTGGGCAGGACATTCACAACAGGTAATGTATAACACAACGCTATTTGGATGGTTATATCCTATAATAGTTGTATTTATATTGGTTATTGTCATTGTAGTTTTGATTCTACTTGCAATATATTTGTACATGAAAATAAACGAGATTTCTAATAATAAAAGCAAAAAATAACATGATATACATTTCATCAGATCACGCAGGATATAAGTTAAAGAGCGAAGCTATAGGATATCTCTCAGAAATTTCTGAAACCTTCGAAGACCTGGGGCCTTACAGTTTTGATAAAAAGGATAATTATCCATTATTTGCACAAAATCTTTGTAAAAAAGTGCTTTCAAATAAAAATTCTTTAGGAATTCTTATTTGTGATACAGGTGAGGGGATGGTTATCTCTGCAAATAGATTTAAAGGAATAAGAGCAACCCTGTGTTTAGATATATTTTTAACTGAAAGGTCAAAATTACATAATAATGCAAATGTTTTAGTACTTTCAGGTATCTATAATAAAGACAATTACAAAGAAATTATTAGTACATTTATAAATACACCATTTTCAAACGAAGAAAGGCATAAAAAAAGAATAGATATGATTGATAAATATGATAATCCCAGCAATTCTTGAAAAAACAAAAGAAGACCTACTTTTAAGAATATCTCAGATAGAATCACTCACAGATATGGTACATATTGATATAATGGATGGGAGTATCACTGATGAGAAAACCTTTCACCCATCACTAATAAAAAACATTAATATTCCATCAGAAATACATTTTATGTGCAATACACCTTCTTTATATATAAATGATATTAATGGGGGATTAGTACAAAAAGTAATAATACAAAGAGAAATAGATAATTTTGAGAAAGAAATAAAAATATTTAAAGACCTATTCATAACATATGGATCTTTAGATATAGGTACACCAACAGATGATATTAAAGATTTTATAGATATCCTAGACGGAATAATGCTCATGAGCGTAAAATTTGGTAAAGCTGGACAAGAATTTAACTCTACTGTTTTAGGTAAAATAGATAAAATAAAAAATTTTACAAATAATACAGAACTTGATGGGGGAATAACATTGGATAATGTTAAACTTTGCTATGATAAAGGAATAAAGGATTTTGCAATAAGTAGTTCTATTTATAAATCAGAGAACATAAAAAAAACTATAGAAAATTTTAATAATGTATTATATGGGCAACTCAAGACATAAAGATGTGTAGTACACACACATATTGGACTTTAGGTGTGAATTTAAAATAAAATTTATAAAACTTTTAAAAAGATTATCATAAGAACTATCAAACAAGACTTTTTCAGCACTATTATTTAATTGGAAAAGACCCGGGCTACGACTACAGCCTGTACAATACTTAATCGTGTCAAAATCGTTTGTACCTATACATAATCGTTCCATGAAATACTTATGGTCTAGAAAACAATGTGTCAACAAAATTGTTATTCGTAATAACAGTAAACGTATTTTCAGGGTACAATGCATTAAACTCATTAGGCAATTTGGCTTGCTTTTCCTTCCACTTAAACTCAAAAGCATTTACCTTCCCACTATACTCTTCAACAAGATCAATTTCTTTTTGGCTATAACTACGCCAGAAAAAATAGTTTGGTTTATATTCTCCATATTCATTTGATTTTATTCTTTCAGTCACACAAAAGTTTTCCCACAATGCACCTACATCATTACGTAAATCCAATTCATTAAAATTTCTAATAAGACTGTTGCGCAACCCAAGGTCTATGAAATATATTTTGCGTAGTTTTCCTACTTCGTTGCGCGGATTTCTTTTCAAGGCTGGAAGACGATAAATAACGAAAGTCTGCTCCAACAGAAAGATATATCTCTCAATAGTTTTGATATCTACCTCCAATAGGTTTGACAGTTCACTAAGACTAACCTCATTTCCTAATTGTAGGGCCAAAGCTTGAAGCAGTTTGGTTAATAAAGGAGCCTTCTTGAGATTTTCATATTTCAATATGTCTTTAAATAAATAATTGGAACTTAGATCTGTAAGTGCATCAACGGCTTCACTGTCTGACATATTACATATCATTGGATATGAACCAAATATAAGCATCCTCTTCATGACCTGATCTGTGACTAACCTGTCACCTTGAGTAATTTCTACAAATGAGAGTGGCTCTAAATGAAAAGTTCTTGATCTTCCAGTCAATGGCTCACTAATTTTATTAGCAAGATCAAAACTAGAGCTCCCTGTCGCAATAATTTGCATTTCAGGATAATTTTCCACAAGAAGTTTTAAGGTGATCCCAATATTTTCTATTCTTTGAGCCTCATCAATTACCACAAGCTCGTAATCTCCTATAAAATTTTTTAATTCCATAGAACTTCTATTTGTCAGATTAGCGACCACACTTGGTTCATCTCCATTCAAATATCGACCTTTTTTCGAAGATACCTCTAAAATTTTTTTGCTGAGAACAGTCTTTCCAACCTGGCGCGCACCATACAAAATGATAACTTTCCCTTTATAGAGATGCTTTTCAATATTATCTTGTAGCATTCGATGAAATATCATAACTAAATTATAGTAAATTGATAGACACAAGTCA
Organism: Patescibacteria group bacterium; assembly: GCA_023380695.1. Taxonomy (GTDB): domain Bacteria; phylum Patescibacteriota; class Dojkabacteria; order JAKAPS01; family JAJZLI01; genus JAMCRT01. The sequence goes on from JAMCRT010000030.1 coordinate 32,566, forward strand.
ACCAATTATATATAAATTGGTAGACTTTATGTAAATAGTGCTTATTATTACTATCATCTCCTAAGTTTCTCTTAATTTAAGATATATGATATAGCAGTATTGGTTTAAGGGATAAATTGGATATAATTTCTGGGCTGTCCAACTGGATACAATAAAAGGTGGCAAAATAATGTACTGGAGAATATATTATGTTAAAAGTAAGAACTATTAAAACAGAGTTTTAGACAAAGCTCATAAAGAAAGCCATATTTTATATTATACTGGTAGGTGAATTAACAAACAGAAAATTTACTAAACGTCCGAAATTCCCATATTCTTATGTATTTTATAAATTGTTGAAAATTTACTAATTGGGCAAGTTAGGAAATATTAACCTAAATATATCAACCCTCTATAGACGACACAATGTATTATATGGGTAACTCAGGCCCTAAAGAGTGTTTTTTATAAATTAAAGGTTTAATATTCTTAATTCTTTTTTCAAATCTATCTGTTATTTGCCATGCTGTTTCTATTTCATCTGTACTGGCAAAATTCATTTGTTTACCTTGAATACAATCAATTAGCAATTTTTCGTATTCACTTTTAAGCTCACCAAAATAATTAGTATATAAATATTCCATTTTTATATTTGTAACTTTGTTTTCCTCCCCGGGAACTTTTCCCCCAAAATTAAGGTATATGCCTAACTCTGGCTGAATCATAAAATCTAAAATGTTTTGTGAAAAATCTCCACTGAATGATTCTTGTGGTATTTTTTTAAAATAAACCTTAATGTTAGTATCTTTATTTTTAAGATCCTTGCCAGATTTTATATATATTGGAACATTCCTCCATCTCTTACTTTTTAAAAACACTTTAGTAAATAAAAATGTTTCTCTAAGAGATGTTTTAGATACATTCTCTTCATCTGTATATCCTTCATATTGTCCTTTTATGAATTCTCCCAACCTAACTTTTTGCAAAATCTTGTTTTTCTCTCTTCTTATATGCTCATCATTCATAATTTTTGGCTTATTCATTGTAATAATGGAGAGCATTTGTAGTATATGGTTTTGAAAAACATCTATTAATACACCTGTTTCTTCATAAAATATCCCTCTTTTTTCAATCCCAATATCTTCAAGTAAATTTATTTCTATCTTAGATATAAATTTATTATTCCAAATATTTTCAAAAACATTATTTACAAATCTAAATGCCAAAATATTTTGTATTGGCTCTTTTCCTAAATAATGATCAATCCTAAATATTTGAGTCTCTTTAAATAAAGAAAGGAGCAGCCTGTTAATTCTTTTTGTACTAGAAAGATCATATCCAAAAGGTTTTTCAAGTATTATACGTGTAAATGTTTTGTGCTCTATACACTCTTTTTGCAGTCCTACCTTTCCAATACTAGATATAATCTCCTCATATGATAGAGGAGGAACTGCAAGGTAAAATATCCTAGATCTACACCTAGATAAAAGATATTGAGAAAGAGAATTCATATCGTCAGTACTTGTAAAATCACATTTTTTATAAATAATTTTTCCAAAAAATTCTTCTATTTTATCTTTGTTTTCTATAAAAGGAGTAAATGTTGAGAGAAATTCATCTCTTTCTATCTCTTTTCTTCCCAAGGCTATAATATTTATCTTATCTTTGTATTTAACATCCTTATATAAATTATAGAGAGCGGGAAAAAGCTTTCTGTGAGATAAATCTCCCGTTGAACCAAATATTATAAAGTCTAGCCCCTCATCAACTATTTTAGAACAAGGATTATTCATCTATTTTTTCTAATTTATATTTTAAATCTTTAAATTCCTCTTTTCCAAGTAATGCATACATATACTGCTTCCCTTTCTCAACTCCTGGCTGATTAAATGTGTCTACACCTAATAGAAATCCAAGGTATGATACAGACAATTCAAAAAAATAAAATAATCCTCCAATATTTTCTTCATTTATTTTGTCTAGATATATGGTTCCGTTTGCTCTACTATTTTCCATTAAAGATATAGATGTAGATTTTCTTTCAATATGAATAATATCATTAAAACTTTTCTTATATAGATAATCTGCCTCTTTAGTTAAAGTATCAATCTCTACTAATTCATCAAACTGAGAAACTTCAATAAAAGTGATGATTTTATCGTTTGGTCCATCATTATAAAGCTGAATTTGAGAGTGCTGATCAGTTGACCCAAGAGACGCTATTGGAGTAATTCCTATATTATTACCCTCTTTATCTTTTTTCCCTAGTGATTCTGCCCAAAGCTGTCTATACCAAAATCCAAAATTATGTAATTTAGCCGAATATGGCATAACAACAGACATATTCTTCCCAAACTTTTTATAATTTATAAAATTAAGCTCTGCAAACATTAAAGGATCATTCTCTTTAGGCTCTCCATTTTCTGTTTTTTTATCTATATCTTTTGCACCTTCTAAAAATTTATCTATATCAAGACCTAATACGTCAGCTGTCAAAAGCCCAATAACTGATAGGGCAGAGAATCTATCTCCTACATCTTTTTTGCCTTCTATTATTTTTAAACTAAATTTTCTGCCTAAATTCAAAAGAGTACTGCCCTCTTCAGCTGTTGTTATTATAATATGATCTTTTACTTTATCTTCTCCTAATTTATCTTTTATCTGAGAGACAATATATAAAAAATTTGAAATCACCTCTACAGTCTCTCCAGATTTTGATATAACATTAAAAATACAATCCTTTATATCTATGTTCTCAAAAAAATCTGAGATTTCCATAGGATCAGTATTGGCTCCAATAAATAAAACCTCAGTGTTACTTTTTGATTTAAATGCTTCTGCAATCACTCTTGATCCAAGATCTGAGCCCCCAATACCAACAATCACATAATACTTAAATTTACTCCTAATAAACTCTCCCACTTTCTTTATCTTAGATGTATCATCAAAAATAAGATCTCTAAAGGTAAGACTCTCTTTTGAAAAATTTATCTGAAAAAAATCGTACTGTGAAGGAGAATTTTCTTTAATACTGGGATAAATCATGTATTTATAGTCGTATGTAATCATTCTTTATATATATCCCAAATTTTTTAAATTTGCAAATTTTATAGATAGATTTAACTTAATAATGTGATTGGCGAAATTCAGATAAGGTTAACAAGACAATAAAAAAATGTTAATCATAATAATGAGAATGAATACGGGAAGTAGTCTTAGATATTTTCAAGTTCTGTGTACAACTGGCTGTAAATAAAATAACACAAATGGATTTAACCATTCATAATTATTACATAAATGGATTTATAACATTAATTTCACTAAATTTTTTAAATACTTTTTCATCAGCAGTATACACCGTGTTAACATTGTTTGTAATCATTGTAGCCACAAGATATGTATCAAAAATCTCTGCATTGTTTACCTTTTTCTGTTTTAGTAACAACAACAATAACCCTATTGTTTGAGAATTGGGGCTTATAACTGTGAAATTATCAGTGACACTGTATACTTTCAGAACCTTTAATGCATCTTCATGTATAACTGGATATTCTATACGCCTCTTGTCTGTAATTACGGAATATAATTCAAGAAGGTTTTGCTGTGCTATACAAATGTTGTCTTCCATTTCATAAAGTGCTCGAGCTTTTTCATAAAAAGTAGAGTGCGTGTTATAGGCATAAACTAAGATATTTGTATCAAAAAGCACCCTCATAAATATCCTTTCGTTTTAATGAACTTATTTTGCCAAGATTCTTACTTGGTAATATTATAGTTTTTTTTCTCTTTACCATTAAACTTTTTTGTTCTGCGCTATCCTTACTTAAAAAATATTCCATCGCAATTCGTATAGAATTATTAAAAGACATCTTGGTTTCTCTTGCCAAACTCTTGTACTCGACTACAAGAACTTTAGGTATTCTAATTGTTGTTTTTATATTTTGATCCATATTAAATATACTAACACAAAGACACGGTGCCGTCAAGTTGATAACTGATGACGGAAATGAATTTTTATTACAAATACAATATACATTGACACAATTAGACATGTATACCATATGGTCATGGATAGTATAACCCAAGATAACATAGTATATACACCAGAATAAGTATCTCAAATGCTACAAGTGAGCACTAATACCATATATTCACTAATAAAGAAAGGTGATATTGTCGCTAAAAAATTTGGAAGTGTGTATAGAATTCTAAAAGGTTTCATTTTCTTTATTTTTAGTGGAATGGATTACGATATTTATTTAAAAGAAAGAGAGGATTATAAAAATATAGATAAAGTAGAGAGAGAACTATCTATGATTAGAAACTCTAGTAAAATTTCGTGAAAATTTAGATTCTGATGTTATCATTTCATCCTTTATTTCATCCACTGGTGCTTCATATTATCTAGTAATGTGACTGGCGAATTAGAAAAAGGCAGTCACATTATTAACATTCTTTTCTATTAATATCTAATTCTCTTTAAATATAAACAAAATTATAGATTCTCTGCGTCTGAATTTTGACAAAATGTATATTTATTATATATAATCTGCTTTATTTTAAAATATATATAAAATATGCAAAATTTTGAAAATGGAACTTCTTTATATGTTATAGAGGATACAAAGATACCTTTACCATTCATAGATATTGAGTTAAATAATATTATCTCTAATAAAAATTATTCCCTAGAAATAAAAGAGTCTAGAATTGGGGACTTATTGGGCAAAGTTCTAGAACAAATAGGTAATGAAATTAATAATGACTTAACTGAAATAGATATAGATCCATTACTTCCTATAATACAAACAATGGACAAATTTCAAAAAGAAACAGTAGGATTACAAAATGACAATATATATCTCTTTAATCTCTTAAAATCTCAGATAATAAAGGATTACTATGAAAAGAGTCTCCCGATATCTGGCAATTGGGAAGATCAATTTCAGGGCAAAGACGATCTAAGTATCAACTTAAATGAAGTCACAAATATGGTTGAGTCTTTTTTTGTATTCATAAAAGAGTTTACTGATAAGTTAGATGTACACAAAGATAGAGAAGGGTATAAGTTTATTACAGCAGAAACTATTACTGTATTCTTAAAATTTTATCAAGTTACAAATCTTTGGGAAATTTTTAAATCTCATAATTATTACGATAGAAATAACCTAAAATTACAAATTGTATGCCTTACTAAAGATATAGACTCTATTTTTAGAAAAAATTTTGGAAAACCCACTGTATCTATTTTTAGAGCATTCCTAAAACAAAGAATTATGCAATAAAACCTATACTATAAATTCTTCTCCTGAATCTTTCCAATCTTCAAGAAATTTTTCTAACCCAGCATCAGTTAATGGGTGATTATACATTTCTATTATAAATTGATACGGAGATGTAATTATATCTACACCCAACAATGCAGCTCTCATAATGTGTTCTAGTGATCTTACAGATGCAAATAAGACTTGAGTTTAGGAATGCTCTAAAAATAGAATTTTAACTATATCCTCAACTACTGTCACCCCTTCCATGCTAATATCATCTAACCTTCCAACAAATGGAGATACAAAATATGCTCCTGCATTTGCCGAAAGTACTGCCTGCATAGCAGAAAAAACTAATGTTACATTCACTCTAATACCTTGCTCTGTTAATATTTTACATGCTTTTATCCCATCTCTTGTACATGGAACCTTTACTACAACCCTTTCATCTAAAAGGGAGAGGGCTTTTCCTTGAGTAACCATTGTTTCTGCATCGGTTGCAATAACTTCAAGATTAATAATTTTATCTTTGGATAAAATTTCTCTTATCTCCTCTACTAACTGCTTAAAAGTCTTTCCTGTTTTGGATGCAAGAGTAGGGTTAGTGGTAATACCAGAAATTATACCAAGCTCTTCTAATTCTTGTATTTCTTTTGTGTCTGCACTATCTAAAAATATCTTCATTTTTTATCCTCCTCTAAATTAATATTCATTTCATGTCCTCCAAAACCATTTCTCATTAAAGAAAGAAATCTTGAGGCATCATCACTATTTCCAAGAGATGTAAGCCTTTCAAAATAAGCCATTGATATAGCACTAAAAGGAACCTTTTTCTCTACAGCTTCACTAACAGCCCAACTACCTTCACCACTTTCATTTACAAAAGGCTCAATCTTTGATAAATCAGAATATTGAGAGATTTGCGTTTTCAATGTATCTATGAGAAAAGATTCTATAATACTTCCATGTCCCCAAACATTTAATAAGCCCTCTAAATCTATACCGTTATATCGTCCATTTTTAACCAAATTTAAGCCTTCAGCTATGGATTGCATCATTCCATACTCAATTGCATTATGAATCATTTTTACGTAATGCCCTGAGCCACTTTCTCCTACATAAAAATATCCATCTTTCGTTGCCATATTTTCAAATATCCACTCTATTTCTTTAAATTCGTCTCTGTCTCCACCAATCATTAAGCATGCACCATTTCTTGCACCCCTCATCCCTCCTGAAGTTCCACAATCAAAAAAATTTATACCCTTATCTTTTAAATCATTATATCTTTTTATAGAATCTTTATAGTAAGAATTTCCTCCATCTATAACTGTATCTCCTCTTCTTAAAAACTGTACTATCCCCTCATCTTTCCCATATAAAACTTCATCTACTGGAGATCCCTGAGGAACCATAATCCAAACTATCTTTTTTCTATCTTCAAATAATTCAAGAGTTTCTTTAATATTGTCCTTTACTTTTACCCCCTCTCTACTTGCATTCTCTCTATCATCTTTTCCCAGAGAAAAACCAAAAACATCTACTCCTTTATCTTTAAGATTTAAAGCTATATTAAATCCCATTTTTCCCAATCCAATTATTAGTATTTCTTTTTTATCATTCATCTGTTATTTGTTATCAATTAATACAGCTCTTAGGGGAGAGCCATCGGCATCTTTTAATTTTAAAGGAAGAGCTATAAAAAAATATCTTCCCTCTTTCACATCTTTTAAGTCTGCACCCTCAATTATATTTATTCCTCTATCAAATAAATATTTATGTTGAAAATCTTTTTCTCCCCTTTTTTTTACTGAAGGAGCATCAACACATATTAAAGATACCCCTATTTCATATATATATTTTATAGCACTTCTTGCAAGATAGATAAAGTTAGGATCAAATTTATCATACGCAATATCTGAATTTCTTGTTTTTAAAACCAATATTTTAGTATCTATACTATAATTTTCTAAATCCTTTTTTTCTATGGCTCCTGCAACACTACTTAAATCTAACAAAATACATTCTCCCATTAAATCAATGATAGGAATTGAGGCAACATCTTTACCCCCTTTTATAAAATGCATAGGGGAGTCTAGGTGTGTTCCGAAATGTGTTCCCATTGTAACCTCAGAAAGATTATACCCATCACTATCTATTTTTTTTACTTTTTGCATTTTAAATTCAGGATTACCTGGGTATATTGCAGTTTTGGAATCTAACAATTTGGATATATCATATATCTTCATATATATATATTAATATATATTACAATTTAAACAAAGTGCTTATTTATGACTTACCAAAAAACATGTTTATCATACTATGAATTTCACTCTCAGTAGGTATATAAGGCCTTATATACCCATAATTTAAATACCAATCTTTAGAAAACCTATCTACAATTGCAGAGTCAGGCGAAGGCAGAGACTCTATCTTAAATGTTTTTTTTGACCATACTTTTTTTAAGAATATATACCTTTGCGCTATGTGGATAAGGATATTCAGAAGACTTAGCTAAACTATTATATAAATCTACCCTAAAAATAATTTTTCTTTTCTCTCTTGATTGTATAACAATAACTGAATTGGAATTCACGTCCGAAATAGACTTTTCCCCCTCATCTGCCATCGTAGATAGATTTTCAAATAAATCTTTTAATACTTCATTTGAAGGATAATTGTTTTCTTCTTGTCCTACATCTGTTTCAAGGTTCATTATACCATTTATTATAACATCTTTTAGATTTATTTACTATCATCAAAAAATCTTTTTATCTTTTGAACCTCACTCTCGGTTGGTATATATGCTCTATATGATTCATTTAAATACCTGTCTTTATCAAAATCTTGTATTTCTTCTAGGGGTATGCCACTAAAGGAAATTCCTTCAACAGCTTCTATATTAAACTTTTTTCCTCCTACCCTTTTCTTAAGGAAATACATTCTTTCATTATGGGGCCTACAATATTCACTGTCCTCAACTAAATTGCCATATTGCTGTATACTAAAAATGACATTTCTCTTTTTAACTGACTGAATAACAAAAGCTACATTTGTGTTCTCGGGCGACAGAAAACTCTTTTTTCTGTCTGGCATATTTGATAGTTTTTCAAATAAATTTTTTAATACCTCATTTGATGGATACTGGATTTCCTCTTGAGCTATATTTATTTCTACTTTCATTATACACTTTATTATACACCTTTCAGAATAAATCTTCTATAGAATACCTTGCTCAACAGATTTAATCTCCTTTTAATAAATTAAGTCTATGGTAATTTAAGTATTTACATTTAAATACATTTAATATAGTTTAATATATAATAATATTATGAAGAAAATAGACGAACAAGAAATATTGAAAAGTTTAGCTCTAGAAGGTGTACTTGTAGAACATAGTATTGGATTTCTAAGAGAGCTATCAGTTATTACAGAAGGTAAAGATGACGTATCTTTAAAGATATTACCCTTAGAAAATCCATCTTACTGTGTAGATATAACTCCCCATTCTTTTAATCTTGAATAACCTCTCCTTCTTTTACGCTGTCATCTCCTTTATCATCTTTATCTGAACTATTATCTCCACTCCCTGTATCTTCTTCAGGAGGATTTTCATCGGTAGGCTGAGTTGAAGTATTTGCACTCATAGCTTCTCCCACTTCTTGCATTAAAGCCTCTAGTTCTCGCAGTGCTGCCTCTATTTTTTCTTTTTCCACATTTTCATCACCCAAAAGAGTTCTAAGCTCAGATATCTTGTCGTTTAGTGCTATTTTTTTATCTTCAGGAATTTTGTCCTTATTTTCATCCATGAAATTTTCAGCCCCAAAAATTACTGAATCTACTGTATTTTTCAATTCTATCATTTCCTTCTTTTTAGAATCTTCAGCACTATGAGCTTCTGCGTCTTTTATGAGAGCATCCACTTCTTCGTCTGACAAAGATGTATTTGCAGTAATTGTTATATGCTGACTCTTTCCTGTAGCCTTATCTTGTGCAGATACTTTTAATATCCCATTTGCATCAATATCAAATGTTACCTCTATTTGTGGAACACCTCTTCTTTGAGGAGCAATACCATCAAGTATAAACCTTCCTAATGTTTTGCTATCAGATGCCATTTCTCTTTCTCCTTGCAATATGTGAATTTCTACAGATGTTTGATTATCTGCAGCTGTAGTAAATATTTGTTTTTTCTGTATAGGAATTGTTGAGTTTCTCTCTATTAGTTTTGTATTTATTCCACCTAATGTCTCAAGGCCTAAAGATAGTGGAGTAACATCAAGCAAAGTTACATCTCTTACATCTCCTGAAAGAACTCCTGCTTGAATTGCAGCACCTATTGCAACTACTTCATCTGGATTTACACTTTTATTAGGCTCTTTTCCAAAAAATTCTTTTACCTTTTCCACAATAAGTGGTACTCTTGTCATTCCACCTACAAGAATTATTTCGTCTATATCTGATGGCTTTTTCTTTGCATCTTCTAATGCTTTCTTAACAGGATCCATTGTTTTTACAACAAAATCACTAATAATGTTTTCAAATTGAGATCTTGTAATTGTGACATTTAAATGTTTAGGCCCACTAGAATCTGCTGTTATGAAAGGAATGTTTATTTGAGATTGCAATGTTGATGAAAGCTCTATTTTTGCTTTCTCAGCAGCTTCTTTAAGCCTTTGCAAAGCTGCAGGGTCTTCTCTTAAATCAATATTGTTTGTTTTCTTAAATTCATCTGCAAGATAATTTATGAGTTTTTGGTCAAAGTCATCTCCGCCAAGATGAGTATCTCCGTTGGTAGAGATAACTTCAAAAATTCCATCTCCTAACTCTAGAATTGAAATATCAAAAGTTCCTCCCCCAAGATCATATACAGCAATAGTTTTATCTCCCTTTTTATCAAATCCATATGCAAGTGCCGCAGCGGTTGGTTCATTTACTATTCTTTTTACATCTAGTCCTGCAATTTTACCTGCATTTTTAGTTGCCTGTCTTTGAGAGTCATCAAAATATGCGGGAACTGTAATGACAGCTTCTGTTATTTTTTCACCTAAAAAACTTTCAGCATCAGCTTTCAGTTTTGATAAAACCATAGCAGATATTGCCTCAGGTGCTAACCATTCTCCTCCAAAATCTATTTCTACTCCATTTGATTTGGATTCTCTGAGTTTAAATGGTAATAAAGTTATATCTCTTTGAACTTCAGGATCATTAAAACTTCTACCTATAAGTCTTTTTATAGAATAAAAGGTGTTTTGAGGGTTTAGTACCATTTGATTTTTCGCACTTACCCCTACTGCTCTAGCTTTATCTGGTAAAATAGCAACAACTGAAGGTGTTGTTCTTGCCCCTTCACTATTAGGAATAATGGTAGGGGAGCCTCCCTCCATAAAAGCCATTGCTGAATTTGTTGTTCCTAAATCTATTCCTAAAATTTTTCCCATAATTATTAATAAACTAAATTAATTTTGATTCATTTTCCCTACAATAACTCTTGCAGGCCTTATAACTTTACCATTTTGTAAAAATCCCACTCTTACTATATCGATGATTTTACCATTTTTATCCTCATCTGCAACAACTGTACCTACAACTTCATGTGAGTAAACAGAATAATCATCCCCAACCTTAACCTCTTGCTCTTCTATCCCTTGGTTTTTTATCACACCAATCCCTTTATCATATATAATGTTTATTCCATTTATTGCATCTTCCATCTTCATTCCTTCATTTGATATATGCTTAATATATAAATATATATCATCAATTATATCTAAAAATTCCCTTAAAATAATACTCTCTTTAAAATCTGTAATGTTTTCTTTCTCTGTCTCCATTCTCCTCTTCAAATTCTGATAATCTGAAAGAGAAGATTTTAATTGATTTTCCAGTAAAAGATTCTTTTCTTGCAATTCTATTACTTCTTTATTTTTTACTTTTTTTGTAACTTTTTTTGTTTTATTTTTTTTATCTTCCATATTTACCACCCTGATATAACTTCATTTAAAATTGTAGATACATATTTTAATGTAGGTATAACCTTTCCATATTTCATTCTTATTGGCCCAAATACACCAATATACCCTTGTTCTCCTTTATGTAGCCTAAACCCAGTAAAAACTAGCGCTCCATTTTCAAAACTGTTAAACCCACTTTCTTCTCCAATAAGGATTTTTATATCTCCATCAACTTCCACTCCTTTAGAAAAAATGCTTTCCAGTAAAGAGTAATCTTCTATAACAGAAATTATATTTTTCAAAACTGATATTTCCTCAAACTCAGGAAAATCTAATAATTCTGAAATTCCTGCATAAAAAATTGAATCTCCAGAAATTGCAACAGACGTATAATTAAGAGAATTAGATAAAACCTCAACTGCTTCTTTTAAAAGTTTATCTCTATTAAATCTGTGAGCATATAAATTCCCTTTAATACCCATCTCTTCTTTATATGAGAATTCCTCTTCTGTTAAAAGGTTATCTATATAATATCTAACACCAACTGTTGTTGGCATTCTTCCTGAAGAAAAATGCTCTTTTTTTAAAAATCCTTGTTTTAAAAGATCTGCCATTTCATTCCTTATGGTTGCAGGAGACACATTTAATTCATTCTTATCTGCAATAGAAATAGACCCTACAGCATGAGCAGTTTTCATAAACTCTAAAATTACTAATTCTAAAATTTTCTCCTGCCTTGGAGTCATATTGCTAGCAGAATATAAATTAATCTGCTAAAATAGTATCAGATTTTAGTATGGCTTGTCAAGAGAATTTGTCATATAATTAGAGAATGAAAAAGTTACTGCCTGAAATTATAATTTTAATTGCAATAATAGTTATTATTACTGCAACAGAACCTTTACTAGTAAAACATTTCTTTAATTTTAAAGCAAATAAAGGATCTTCCTCTCTTACAGTTATAACAAAAAGTGTAGGAAAGGTTTATTTATCTCAAAAATATTATGGTCAAACTCCTATAACTATAAAAAATATATCCTCAGGTGTCCATAATCTTAAAATCACTTTCCCAAATTCAAACAATTTTTATTCTACATTTGAACAAAGCATTCCCTTTGAGAGAGGAAACACTACTGTTGTAAAATGGTCTGAAGGACCATCATATACTTTCTCTAGTGGAGCAATATATTATTTTAAGAGAAATTTTCAAAATAACGCTGGATTAGATATTAATATCAACGCAAAATCAGAAATATTTATAAATGGAAAATTTGTAAAGACTTCTAAGTCTCTTAGTGAAGTGCTTCCTAGTGGTTCATATAACATAACTATGCTATCTCCAGGATTTACAAAAAAAACAATTGAAGTAAATTTGAAAAATGGATATAACATATATACAAATGTAAAACTTTTTGAAATACCTATAAAATGAATAATACTATACAGTACAGTAAAAATAACCCGTTAACCTTAATTTTTTATGGTGGAAATTTCCTTGGTGTTGGAATTGCAGAAACCATTTTAAGGGAAGACGGGAATGTTTTGATAATTGATGATTTTTCTAGAAAGAACTCCTATTTTTTTAAAAAAATAAAAGAATTTAAAAATAAAAATTTCAAAGGAGAAATAAAATCTATAGATTTAAAATTTGCAAAAGACATAGAGCAAAATATTCCTAATGTAGACTTTTGCCTATTTATTGGAAATTTTAATGTAAAAACTTCTGATGAATATACAATTCTAAGATCATTAGAAAATTTCTTCAATATCACAAAAAAATATAATGCAAAATTCTTGGTTATAGCTAATATAAATGAAGGGGTAGACACAAGATTTTCAGAAATAAAAAAACATATAAAAAGTTCTTCTCTAAAAGAAATAACTGACAACAAGGGAGCTCTTATAGAAATTGCAGATGTATATGGTGAAGATATGGACGATTTTATAGTAAACCCAATAAATGAAATTCTTCAAAGTGTTAAAGAGAAAAAAATCATTGATATAGAAAATCTTTCTGAATTTCATTACTACCTTTACATTGATGACGCAATAAATGGGATAATTAAGGTGCTATTCTCTCAAAAAGAAGGTGAGTATACTCTTTCAAATAAAGAGGATATATCCAATATATCTCTTGCTTTTAGAATATCTGACATATTAAAAATTAATGTAAAAAATTCTCAAATTAAACCAATGCAAAAGGAAGATAGAATAAAAACTATTTCATCTAATGTTGAAGATTGGGAAACCCAGACATCTTTTGAGGAGGGGCTTAAAAGCACAGTACTTCATAAAATGGCAGGGGAAATATCTAATGTATATAATATCAATAAAGGATTTTCTTTTGAAAATAAAAAGGAAATACCAGAAAAACACATATTTAAAAAAAATAATACGCTAGATATTAAAAATTTTGACAATATTAAAAATAAGTACTTGAAAAATGAATATATCAATAAAACTATACTTACCCCTGAAAGAAAAAAAGAAATATTGAAAAGGAAAATAAAGAAAAAAACCTTAAAGTATTCCCTTATCATTATATTATATATTGCAATAATAGCTCCATTTATACTCTCTTTTATAGAATATATACAGTTGAATAGTAACTTAAAAAATGAAGTAGTGCAAATAAAAAATATTAATAGCCTGCAAAGCATTAATCCTTTAAATAAAAGAATATCTACAGAAATCAGTACACTCAATGAATACATAAATCTTGGATATTTCATATTATCTCCATTATCAAAATATAGCCCAACAAAAAACATTCTTTTGTCATCAGAAAGCTTTAATAATGCTATGTATTTTACAAATTATAATAAAAACTTACTCAAATCTTTTTATTTTTCTAGCTTTTCAAATTCAAAAAAAACTGTTTTACAAAAAATAAATATGGGGTACCTTACATCTAGCGGAAAAATACAGATAAGTTCTGCAAATTTAGATCTTAATAATAAATCAATCCTTCCCTCTATTAAAAACACAATTGCAAATAATATAAGCTCAATAGAAAATATGAACTTGAGAATATTAAATTCCTTAAATATAACATATCAAATGTTTTCAGGAAAAAAATATTATACATTAATATATCTTAATACAAATAACACATCTTCAGTTTCAGGAAATATAGAAAAGTATACCCTTGTTGCGCTGTATAATGGAACCATAGACAATATTATCTCCTCTCCAAATGCAGGAGATTTGAATCAAATACAGAGTAATACAAATATTCCTCAAACCTCTGAAAATATTTCATCTAGAGTAGATAGTGCATTCAAAATTACAAATACAGGAATAATATATATAACTAAAAATGCTCAAACATCTTTTGAAAAAATACTAGGAAAATCACCTACAATAAAAAATTATAGTGCAGCAAATATAAGTGCAAAATCTAAAATATTTGATCTTTTATATAATAAGTATTTTGGAAAAGATGTTATAATATATATTACTGACCCAAAATTTCAAAATATAAATACACTAATCTACTAATATGAGCTCTACTAATAAAAATTATATAGATGAAATTTCTTTATTTTCAAAAAATGAATTTAGAGGAAAAGATGTTTTTTCAAAATTTAAAAACTATACAGATGAAAACAACAAAGTATTACAATTGAGATCTTTTTACAAGTCTCCTACTATAATATTTTTAGCATTTACAACATTTATTGTATTAATTATAGATTTAATTTTATTTTTTAAGTATTGTATAAATTTATCATCTAAATTAAATATTCCTATATATAATCACTCTAACGTAGTTTTTACAAATTTTTCTATATTAGAGATATTAATTATTTTAATAATCTTGTCTGCCGTCTCTTTTTATCTATCATTTAAAACTTATGTTAATATACTATATGTTTCCTTATTCATATTAACTTTTAATGTCTTTATTAATATGATATTTTTAATTACTTTTTATAAATTTTTACAAATAACAATATGATTATATTCTCTCATCTTGGAAAATATCTTGAGCTATTTCCTTTATTTATAATATCGTTTATTACTACACTAATTATTACACCTCTCATTGGTATAATATCTAAAAGATTTAAGATTTATGACAACCCTCCTACTCTGAGAAATGATCCTACCGCAAAAAGAAGAATCCATAATGTAAAAAAATTAAGACTAGGGGGAATAGCTATAATTATTCCTTTTGTTATTTTAACTCTTTTAAATCTTCCTCTTACAAAAAACCTTATTATTTTTATAATATGTATATTAATACTTTTAACTGTAGGTATTATTGATGATATATTTGATATACCTGCAAAATACCAATTATTGTTTCAAATAATAGTAGGCCTTATTACTGTACTTTCTGGTATTGATATAAACTATATATCAAAACCTCTTGGGGGAATATTCTTTTTCAATCAATTTCCAGTAAATATATTTGGAAATACAGTATATCTCTTATCTGCATTTATTACTTTTATTTGGATACTCTTTATAATTAATGCCATAAAATGGATGGCAGGAACAGATGGTCTTGCTGAGGGTAACGTATCTATTGCTGCAATTATCATTGCACTTCTTTCTATAAGATTCTTTACACATGATACAGCTGTAATGGGGTTCATATTTTCAGGATTAATGCTTGGCTTTCTCTTTTATAATTTTTATCCATCTAAAATATTCTCTGGTTCATCAGGAAAAAGTGTTTACGGATATATAATTGCAATTCTTGCTATATATTCAGGAGCAAAACTTGCATCAACTATAATTGTTTTATCTATCCCCATAATAGATGCAATATATGTTATCTATAAAAGAATAAGGGAAGAAAAGCCAAAAAGTATTTCTGCCCTTATCAAAATTAATGACAAAAGACATCTTCATTATAAATTATTAGGGCTTGGATATAATCAAAGGCAGGTAGCATTAATTGAATATATTTTTACTATAATAATAGGGATAGTAGCTCTAATTGTGACAGGATTTCATAAAGCTATAATACTCGCAGTCATTCTTCTTATAATAATGCTATTTATTTTTACAGTAAATAAAAAAAGTAAAGTTAAAAACATATAACTTTAATGAAAATTTAATATAGTATGATATAATTTAGTAATGATAAAAAACAAAGAAGAGATAACAGAATATTTATCTTCAATTCCACCTTATTGTGAAAAATGTGGAACAATGTATAACAAAGATAAGGTTGAAGTTATTGATAAAAATCAAAATATGACAATTATTTACATAATGTGTGAAAATTGTAAAACAAAAAATGTCTTCTATGTAGTAAAACCTATGAACTTTGTTAGTAGGGCAAATTTAATAGTAGACCTTGATATGGAAGAAATAAAAAAATTTGCAGGATCAAGAAAAATAGACTCTAATGATATATTAAATGTCTTTGATCTTTTATCCACTAAGAAAGCTAAAAACTCAAAGGATTTTTTAAAAATTATTAATAGTAATGTTTAAAAAAATATCTGTAAATAAAATATCCTTAATACAAAATGAAATAGAAATAAAAAAAATATTAAACAGATATTTTTTAAAACACCTTAAAGAAGATTTTGATGAATTTATTATATTTAAAAATTTTAGTAATAACACCTTAAGCCTTATAATTAAAGAACCAACACTTGCTCAATATATAAATCTTGATAAAAAAAATATATTAAATATTCTTAATAAAAAATTTGAAATTTCTGATATAAAAATTAAAGTTGGAAATTAATTATCTCTCATATAATGGCATTATTAAATATGTATAATTACCAAGGTTTTTATCTATAATTTTAGATACTTTTCTAGATTCTGAACTGTTTAATTCAATTGAAATTTTTTCACCATCGCTGTGGTTTAAAAAATCCATTATATAATTTGCATTAAAATTAACACTTATATCTTTACCTTCAATTTTTGTTTTTATAGATGAATTTAGATCTCCAACTTCTTTTAATCCAGAATTAAATTCTACTTTATTTTCAATTGAATTAAACAGTTCAGAATCTATAGATATTTCTTTAAATTTAAAAGGTGTTGAAAGTTTTAAAATATTTTTTAAGTCCTCCCTTTTAATTTCAAATGATGTTGAATAGAATTCTGGAAATATTTTTTTGTAATCTGGATATTTTCCTTGTATAATTCTTGATATAAATTTTATATTTTCTATTTCAAAAAGTATTTGATTTCCAGAAATCATATATATATACATAGATACATTATCTTCAAAATTTTTAGTTTTTATAATATCTGAAATATTATCAAGAGCTTCTTTTGAAATAACTAGATTGTCTATAGAAGATTTTATATCTTCGCTTTCTATTGATATACTGGCTAATCTAAAACCATTAATTCCAATAAAGTTTATATTTTTTTCGTCAAATTCCATTAAAACACCTGTTAAAATAGGTCTTGCTTTATCTTTGGATGTTGCAAAAGATACTTTATCTATAGCAAAAGATAAAGCATTTGGATTTATTTTTATAAAATAATCTGTATCCTTGTCTCTATCAGGAATATCTGGATATTCATCTGTTGGAATTGTATTTAAACTAATTTCATTTTTTTTGTCTTTTATATAAAGAGTGTTGTCTTGTAATAATATATTTATAATACTAGATTTTAAATTTGCTATTATTTCGTAGAAATTTTTTAAATTTATTGTGCATTCACCTTTTTCTATAACCTCTATACCTACAATAGTAATTGCACTCTGTTCTAAATTTGTACTTTTAATTACTAGTTTTTTCCCATCCACTAAAAGTAGTGCATTATTTAAAATAGGAATAGATGTTCTAACAGGAACTGTTTTTATATTTAAACTTAAAGCCTCAAGTAAGTTTTCTCTTTTTATTCTAATATTCATAATATATTATATATGTAAGTATTATTATGTATTGTTTATAACTCAAAAATTTCTATATATTTATTATAGTTACACTTCTAATCTATGTGCAATACATGTTCATAATATAAATTTATCAAAAATACTACAAACAATTAATAATTTAAAATTAATACATTAATTTAACTTTAAATACAATGTGTATAAAATTAAATTTTTGTGTATTTAATTTTATAACAATAATTGTATTAATTAAAATTATACTACTTCAAAGATATTTATAAACAATTTATAAACACCCTATTGTAAAGAACTTCGTATTTCATAAATTTGATTTTTTAGAGCATAATCATCATTTATCATTTTTTCTATTTTATCTACTGCATACATTACTGTTGTATGATCTTTTCTTTTTAAAAGACTTGCTACATCTGTATAGGGAAGATTTAAATCTACTCTTAAAAGATACATAGCTACCTGTCTTGGCATAACCACTTTATTTGTTCTTCTTTCTCCCCTTATTTCTTTTATTGATATACCAAATTTTTCACATATTGTATTTATAACATCTTGGGGTTTTATTCTTTTTATAGTTTTTTTTATCTGTATTCCTAAAATATCTTGTATTTCACTAAATCCCAGTTTTTTTTGTAAAGAATTTTGTATTGCTTCTATTTTTGTTAAAATTCCTTCAAGTTCTCTTACATTGGATCCAAAATTCTCAGATATAAAATTTATTATATCTTTATCAAATGTTATGTTTTTTTCTTCACATTTTTTATTTAAAATTGCAGTTTTTAGTTCTATATCTGGAACTCCAATGTCAGCAACCATTCCACCTTCAAATCTAGATACTAATCTTTCTTCTAAATTTTCTATATCTCTTGGGTGTCTGTCTGAGGCTAATATTATTTGCTTATTTGCTTGATGAAGAGAATTAAATGTGTGGAAAAACTCTTCTTGAGTTCCTTTTTTACCAGATATAAATTGTATATCATCAATTATTAAAACATCTTTATCTCTGTATTTTTTCCTAAATTTATCTGAAGAACCATTCTTAATAGACTCTATTAGTTCTCCTAGAAATGTCTCTGAAGATAAATAAACTACAGAATAACCCTTATTCTTATCTTCTATGGCATTTCCTATGGCTTGTAGTAAGTGGGTTTTTCCAAGACCAACACCTCCAAATATAAAGAGAGGGTTGTATATCATTCCAGGTTTCTCAACTACTGCAATAGAAGCTGCATGTGCAAGTCTGTTTGAGGAACCGACAACAAAATTAGAGAATAGGTATTTTTTATTTAGATTTGAGGTTTGTTTTTTATCTGTATTGTCTGTTTCTTTTGTATATTCAAATATTGGAGATATGTCATCATCTTCTAGTTTTTGTATAATTGAAAAATTGATATCAATGGGTTCTCCTGAGGCATCTTGAAGTGCATTTCTTACAGTATTTAAATAGTTGTTTTGAATATAGTCTACTATAAATGAATTCTGACATTCTATATTTGCAACCCCATCTTTAATTTCTTTTAAATTTAATTTTGAAAACCAAACTTTAAAACTCTTTTCAGGAACCTTCAGTTGTATTTTGTCAGTTGCTATTTTCCAAACAGAGTTGATGTTGTCCATAAATGAAGTAAATCAAAATTATTAATATTAAAAATTTTTTGGGACAATTTAGTGATTTTTATAATAACAAATTGTGGATAACTTTTCAATTATTTGATTAAATGTCGTATAATAACAATATATTTTGTATGGCATCTTTATTAAGTGAATAAGCACAACCTAGAGTGCAATTATTCAATTAACTGGAGAGATGTCCCCGATTTATTATAAAATGGCATTAACACTATCTGAAGAGTCTTCAAGCTTAGCTTCATCTATAACTTTATTTAAGTGAGTTTTTGTCATAGTTTTTAATTTTTTTGAAGGTATTTTCTCTACCCAGTTGAACAACCCGTTATAATCAAAATTTGATGGCAATGTTAACTCAACCAATGAAACATGGCGAGACCCAAGAACCGAGAGCAGATAAATTGTGTCGAATAGTGCTTTTTCCTTTGTTGCTAAACGTACTCCATTTGTTTCAATAAATCCTCCATAGAGTTCTTTTGTAATATGATAAATGTGGAAAGTACCTAATGCAGTAGGTATTTTTTGAGCACGATCTAAAGATATAACATGGATTTCTTTGGGAATTTGTTCAATCATATCATGCCTTGATAAGGCTGTCCAAAAAGATCCATAGGCACTATATGGAGCGGTAAGATATGGGGCAACAATAAGTGGATCCCTTATTGTGCTAATTGCCCACAATCCCCTTTTTATTTTTGTAACAACTCCAGAGTCTACTAGGGTTAACATAGTCTGGGATGCAGCTGGTAGGGTTTTTTTTAAAACTAAAGCTACCTCAGTAGTTGTGACTATCGGTTTTTTAACTTGCGCTAGACGACCCAACGACATTATAGAATTCATTATTTATCCTCCTTTTGGATTTTGATCTTTTTAATTTTATTAAATTTGTTTGAATTCTTATTTTTATGTATATTATTCATACGATTTATGACAAATTCATGCATCCTTTCCCATGACTTTATAGAGTCATATGTTATTCTAAAATCATCTTTTAAAAAAGGGATTACCTGTTCTTTGAAATCTTCATAAGTTAGATTCTCTACTCTTGATAAGGCCTCTAATATATCTTTCTGTTTTAATATAGTGAGGTGACTTTCTGTTTTTCTGAATAATATCTCTAAATCAAAAATGTCTCTAGCCTTTGTTTCATTTCTTCTTGCTAGTGCCATAATTTTTTGGTCAATCATTGCATCTAAATTATATCTTTGCAGTAAGTATGGAGTAATGCCATATTGCCCAACAATGCTTTCGGGAATATCTATTGTATCAAAACCATAGTCACTATGACGACCAGAAAATTCTATTTTAGTTCTAATTTCAACATCAGAGTTAGTTAAAACTAATCCTAATTTCCAGCGATGAGTAGTTGTAGTCTGTTTTGGTTTACTAATATTTACAATGGAAATATTAGCACTATTAAGAGTACTAATAAGTACATTACTAACTAAAACCTGACCAACAATTTTTTCTAGCTTTAATCCTTCATCTTTGATTAAATCTAGCTCAATGTCATTAGAATACCTAGGACTATTAAAATAATACCTAAGATTAGCACCACCTTTAAGTACGTAATTTTTTGGATTATACTTATAAACCAAAACCGATAAAAATGTTAAATGGAACCGTTCTATAATTTGTGGTTTTGACGTTTCATTCATAATATATAACTGTACTATAAATTAAATTATAATGCAACTATATGTATCGTCAATACGGACTGAAATATGTTACAATTGATTAATGAAAAACGAAGGAAGATCTTCTATAAAAATACTTTTAATTGCTGTTATAGTAATAGTTATTCTTGCGTTAATTGTGTTTTTAAATATTCAAACAGGAAGAAAGGCTTATAACGTAATAAATCCTGGTGGTAGGATTAATGATGCAAATAACCGGTCAAGGGTATCTAATATTAAGGCAATATTTGATGCTCTACAGATGTATTATTCCAATAATGGTACATACCCTGCAGGTTTAAATAAACTTCCATCTCCCCTTATAACAAATGCCCCATATGGTTATTCTGTTACTGGATCTACAATTGGCGTACCTAATTGTGTTTCAGGTTCAGGAACAATACCTAATGCTACAGTTACAGTTTCTTCGTCTTGCACAAAGCTTACAGCAGGCTCTGTGATATATAAAGAACTCTCCAAATATATAAGTGTTATTCCAACGGGGAATTACTATTTAGTTGAAAATAGTACAGGAAACAAAGTTGTAGTATTTGCAACTGGAATGAGGCAAGGAATAACATCCGATACTGAAGGTTATCCAGTAGCCTGGTATTATAACTAAATATATCTAACACAAAATGTTTCTGTAACAATGTTTTTATAGAACACTTTTACTTCTTTTATTTATTTGCTATAAATTAATTAATGAAAAATGAAGGTTTCACTCTTATAGAAATACTTTTAGTTATAGTTATAATAGCAATACTTGCATTAGTTGTGTTTTTAAATATTCAACCACAAGGAAGGATATATGATGCTACAGATAGTACAAATATAAAAGAGATTAAATCTGTTTTATCTGCAGTTGAGATGTACACGGTTGATAATAAAGGTAATCCTCCTTCATCTATTCCGTTTATTCCCTCTCCTTTCATTACAAACAATAAAAATTCTTCAGGTTTAGGTTCTGGGTTTAATATTACAAATAATTCTACAGGAATTCCTAACTGTACTCAGGCAGGGGCTAACACAAACACATGCTTACCAATAACTAATGCTTTATTTGACTCTCAGATAAAGAAATATTTATCTGCTATGCCTTCTGGGCAATTTTATATTGCAAGAAGTTCTGGTGGTTCACAAATTGTTGTGTTTTCATCAAGTATGAAAAAAGGAATAACAATTGATAGTAAAGGGTTTGGAGTAGGATTTGATATTTACAGATTTTAAATATAAAAGAGTTGTTTGACAAAACTGTAAGGTTATTCTAAATTTAATATAATAAAAAGGAGGTGAGCTAGAAAATGAAAAAAATAAATAACAAGGGTTTCACCTTAATAGAAATTCTTATAGTAATTGTTATAATAGCTATACTTGCATTAGTTGTATTTGTTGCAATAAATCCTGTAGGTAGGATTCATGATGCAAACAACTCATCAAGAGTATCTAACATTAAATCAATATTTAATGCTGTGCAGATGTATACTTCTGATAATCAAGGATCATATCCAGGTGGGTTGTCTCAACTTTCATCTCCACTTATAACAAGTGCTGCATATGGTTATTCTGTTACCGGATCTACAATTGGAGTACCTAATTGTGTTTCAGGTTCAGGAACAATACCTAATGCTACAGTTACAGTTTCTTCATCTTGTGTACAACTTACATCAGGATCTACAATATATACAGAACTATCTAAATACGTAAGCTCTCTTCCAACAGGGAATTACTATTTAGCTGAAAATAGTGCAGGAAACAAAGTTGTAGTATTTGCAACTGGAATGCAACAAGGAGTAACATCCGATACTGCAGGTTATCCAGTAGCTTGGGATTATAACTAAGCATATTTAAAGTAGAGGGGGTTGACCCCTCTCTTTATTTGTATATAATATAAAATATGTCTAAATTAAAAATAGATTCACAAAATTTCGAAAACGAAGTAATAAATTCAGAAATTCCAGTTATGGTTGATTTTTGGGCAGATTGGTGTATGCCATGTCATATGTTAGATCCTGTAATAGAGGAAATAGCAAATGAATTTGAAGGTAAAATAAAAGTAGGGGGACTAAATGTTGATGAAAATGGAGATTTATCTTCAAAATATTCAATCATGAGTATTCCTGCCGTTTTATTTTTCAAAGACGGAAAAGAAGTTTCTCGCCTTATTGGTGTTAGAGGAAAGGAAGATTTTACAGCAGAAATAGATAAAATTACTTAAATTGTGAATTTAAATATATTTACTTTATATCCAGACTATTTTATATCTCCTTTTAACTTTGGAATTCTTAAAAAAGCTTTATCAGAAAAGTTGGTAAATATAAACGTAATAAACTTGAGAGAGTTTGCCTATGATAAAAGGGGGTCTGTTGATGATACTCCTTATGGAGGGGGAGCAGGAATGGTTTTAAGGGTAGATGTTTTACATAGAGCTCTTGAAAGTGTTAAATCGAAAAATGGGTTTTCTATTATGCTGTCTCCCGCAGGGAAAAGATATAATCAAAAAATTGCAAGGAAACTTTCAGTGAAAAAAGAAATAAATATTTTTTCAGGGAGGTTTGAGGGTTTTGATGAAAGATTTCTAAATTTTGTTGATATGGAATTATCTTTAGGAGACTTTGTTCTATCAGGAGGAGAGAGTGCTTCCCTTGTTGTTATAGATTCAGTTGTTCGTCTTATTCCTGGAGTTTTGGGAAATGAGAAATCTTTAGATACAGAATCTTTTTCTTTGGGAGGTTTATTAGAATATCCGCAATATACAAAACCAAAAGATTTTATGGGATTTGGTGTTCCAGAGGTACTTTTAAGTGGAGATCATAAGAAAATAGATATATGGAGAAAAGAGAAGAGCCTACAAAAAACCAAAAAGAGAGTTTAAAGATATATGGCTATTGATAGTTTGTATTGATTGATATATATTTAAAATATGATAAAAAGATTTATATATTTTGTTTATTTAAAACTTCAGTTAAAGTTTCTAAAATTTAAAGTTTTGAAAAAAAGACTTGGGGCATATAAAGAGGATGCAGTATCTTTAATCGAGAGTAATTCCCACTCAGATTTAAGAGCTAAAAGCTCTATAAGTATAAAAAATATGTTCTATATTCTTATTGTATTTTTTGCTCTAACTACAGGGGTTGTTTTTGCAAGCTCAGGGAGTTCAAATTTAAATCAATGTGCTCCAGTTAACGGGTCAGGATTGTCTGTTTGGAATTCTTGTGGTTTTACCCCGTCAATTTTTCAATCAATGTCAATTTCAATACTTGGAAACTATACTCAATATCAAAATTTACTAGGTTGTGGAAGTAATCAAAAGTGTGTTAATTCATTTCATTACACAGGAGGATATGGGGCACTAGGAGATACAACAGCACTTATGGGGTATATGTATACAGAGCATCCTGCATCAGGTGTTGGGTATTTTGCATACCTAGGACAAAAAGCAGGCTTTATAAACAATACCTATGCTGCGGGTACTTCTCAGGTTACTTCAGAGCCTGTATATGGATTTTCTTTTCTTTCCCCAATAGAACATCTTTGGGCATTTTCTAGAGATATAGCATACTTACTTCTAGTTATAGTTATTATTGCAACAGGTCTTCTTATTATTATTGGGGGGAAAGTAGGGCAGTCTCAAATTCCAATAACGTTTATGAGTGCACTTCCAAATATTGTTGCAGCAGTAATATTGATAGAATTTAGTTATGCACTAGGGGGTTTTATGATAGATATAATGAATATTTTACTAGTACTTATTTTTAATATATTTAGCTCGGGACTTCAGCATCTTGGGAACACAGGTTTTCCTTCTGCATTTAGTAGTAATTCATATATTTTTCATGTATTTGGAAGCTTACCTGGCGCCATTAGTGGTGGATTACAGTCAGCAAGATTAAATAAACTTGTTACGAGTGGAGGCTTGTTAGGGGGACTGTTAAACTCATTAGGTAATCTTGCTTCGAACAAGACATTTTCTGGGATTATAGCTTTTTTAATAGCTATAATCCTATTATTTACAGCCTTAAAAATATTTATTTTACTTATGAAATCTTACTTGCAACTGTTATTCTTGCCGATAGCTGCACCTTTTATGTTTCTTTTTGGGGCATTTCCAGGACAGGGAAAAATGATAGGTAAGTTTTTTATGGGTATGGCTAAAGCAGTTTTAACATTTGTTATTGTATATGTTGTGTTTCTTTTAATTTACTATTTACAACATGGAAACAATGGAAGTCCTTTGTCATTTGGAAATGGAGCAAATGTACCTTTGTTAGGATTTTCATATTTTACAAGTAATGGAGGAACAGAGGTGGTTTCTGTATTTATCTCTATTGCTTTGTTTGTCTGGATTCCAAAGATTGTAGCTGATATGACAAAGGCATTTGGATATGATCTTGGTGCATATGGTACAGAACTTAAAAAGGGATTTTCAGACCCATACTCAAGGCTTACTAATTGGTATAAAAGAGGGAGAGGTTCTCTGTCTTCCAGAGGTAATGCCTGATTGTATATTTTATTATGAATCTTAGAGCATATTATTATCAAAAATATGGAAATGAATTTGATGTATTTGCCCATTTTATAAATACAAATGGACTAGAAAGTGACTTTTTGGAGCTGTTTGAAGTATCAAGAGATTATTTGAAAGATAGCCTAGATTTTGTTTTGTATGATTATTTTTTTTCAGCAATAGATTTTTTTTATTCAAATAGTTCTGATATAAAATATGATTTTCTTTTCTTTAAAAAAATAATAGATGAGAAGTTTATTGAGTTTTGTATGTCAGATGAAGGGAAAGAGATAATTGATGAGACACATCTATATTTTGGAGGGAAGAGTATAGATATATTCGATGTTATTTATAATAGTAGAGAACATTTTGAA
This sequence comes from Patescibacteria group bacterium, assembly GCA_023380695.1. GTDB lineage: Bacteria > Patescibacteriota > Dojkabacteria > JAKAPS01 > JAJZLI01 > JAMCRT01. The sequence goes on from JAMCRT010000030.1 coordinate 58,796, forward strand.
AATTCCGATTATCCTTCTGTTGTTACAAATCTAGAATATTTCAAATTTCTAGATAAATATTCAGATATAAAATATATAAAGGAGGTAAAAATTCTATCAATGCTTAGAACATTTATTGACAATGGGGGTTTTGGTGGAGAATTTTTCTCTCCATTTAGCAAAGATATGCAAAAATATACAGACATTATTATAAATGGAGATTTTAGAGAAATGGATCAAAGAGTTTTCAGAAGTAATATTGAAGAATTTAGAGGAATTTTAGAAATAGAAGATATAGGGGTATATGAATAATGGATATAAATACTGCGGTTAGCACATATTGTGACCAATACTATACAAAAGAAGCTCTTTTTAGACTTTTGCGTACTAATAAAATAGATCCTGGTAATATAACAATTTCTGATGACGAGTTAAATATACTAGTCTCTACAGATCAATATGCAAGATTTGTTACACTGCAAATTGCAGAAAATCTTAAAGCAAGATTTACTGCAAATAAAAGTACTGTATATAGACAGAGATATCTTAACAATGAGGCAGATTTGCTTTCTAAGGCTATAGCCCCATTTATTGCATCAAGCTATATTCCAGATGAAAGAAGGGAAGGTAGAGTAACTGGCATTAACGGCGTACATACAAATCTTAGGGCAAGAGGAAAGATGCTGGAGACTGCAATTGACTATTGCCTTACAGTGTATCATGAACATGGGTATATGCCTCAATTAGATCAAACTTTGAAGCCTGTAGGAGCTATTCTTCCATCTGGATTTTCTAGAACCGGGAGTATTGATATAAGAGGGGGGAACGTTGACTCTGTTTCTTTACAAGATTTGCATTCTGTAATAAAGGAAGTCGCATGGAATGCTGGAATAAGGGCTGGAGTAAAAAGTCTTACAAAAAAACAAAAAATAGCAAGATTACAGTCTAAGTATGGAATATCTTCTGATGAGGCAGAAAGAATTTATGAAAAATTTTTGGAAGAGTTTAGTTATATAAATATACTTCAAAAAGATAATGGGAAAAGTTATGAGAGACCTTTACTTGAAAGACACGGAATCTACCCAAGACTATATCTTTGGCAATATATATTAAATGATACTAGGGCAAAAAGAAAGGGGTCTCTGTTAGATATTCCACATACATGGAGAATGGCAGCAAAAATAGGGTTTACTTCTGCTATATCCTCTGGTCGTTGGGGAAATGTGAGAGACGCAAGTGCATATAGAGACACAATTTTTGGAAAGATTTTCGAACACAAAAAAATTGAATATATGGGAGCTGTGATGAGTTTTGTTGCCAAAGAAGAGGAAAGAACTCTTCCACTAGTTGTAAGTAGAGAGCGTAAAAGAGCTCTTAAAGGAAGAAGGTTGTGGGGTGCTGATAAAACTAACCCATATTTATATTCCGACTATATTGACTCTCAAGTTTTCATTAAAGCAAATAGTAAAAAGATTTCTGATAGATTAGAAGAAACGGTGTCTGAGAGAAATTCTGTATTAAAATGGTTTCAGAAAACAAAAAATGCAAAAGCAATAAAGGCATATAAAAAGCCTCCTAGTAAGAAAAGTAAAAAAAGAAGAGGATTAAATTTTTTAGATTTAATTTTGGCTGTTCCTGCATTAGTTATAGATGCAATAACTTTTCTTGCTACAGATGCTGCTTTAGCTGGAGTAAGTGTTTTAGGCAAATTAGGAATTGTTAGTGAAGATAGTTTTTTAAGAACTATTTTTTCAGGAAATATGGAAGGAGGATTGTGGGATAAAATTCTTCTTTCATGGGATGGAATGAAATTTACATTTTCTGGGCTTAAATTTGTATTAAAAGATTCAATTGTGGGGGCAATACCTGGGGCTATAGTGGCAGTTCTTTCAGGGAGTCCATTGCTTGGTGGAATTGTATCTTTTACAATGTTTGCTCCAAAATTCTTTGGAGACTTTACACAAATGTTTGCAATGTCAGGGCCTGCAGGTGATATAGTTACAAAAATTGTAGAGGATTTTGGAGAAAAAAGTCTTTCAGGTGGAGAGATTTTGGTAAAATCACTTGGTTCTGGGGTATATATTGGGGCCCCTTTATTTATACTGTCTGCACTTTTTGGCCTTCCTATAGGAACTGCAGCTCTTATTACTGTGGGGGTTGTTGGGGTAAGGGCAGCAGATCTTGCTATCTTTGAGAAAGTTTTAAGTCCAAGATTTATCGACGCAGGTGCCATAGATGCATCTACCGCTCAGGAGGTTTTATTTAAATCAAAATATCTTCTTAATTTTGGTACTCCTAGTCTTGGACTAGTAATTGCAGGTGCCGTGACAGGGAATATACCTTTATTAATTTTAGGTGGTGCAGGGTTTACAACATCTGCAGTTTCAGATTTCTTTAGAAATTCTTTGTTTGACAGTATGTCTATTAAAAGTGGGACAGATTTAGTTTCTTCTATACATGGAGTTACAACATTTACGTTGGGTCCAGCAATAATAGGTGGAGCCATAGGCGGTCCAGTGGGAGCAGTAATAGGAGGAGCTATAGGAGGGGTTACTGGTATTAGCTTTACTCTATTAAAGCATACGGTTTCAGATATAGCTATAGATCCAAGAATGCGGGTATTTGCAGAAGATGAGAGCAAAATGATAGAGGCTCAAAGAAAACTTATTTCATTTAATAGAAATTCTTTTACTACTGATGCCGAGAGAGGTATTTTAAGAAACTTTGATCCACGAACAGGAGTAGACGGGAATATTGACAGTTTATTGAGAAGTAAAGGATATGATTTTAAAATACAGGATTTGAGAGATTGGGGATTAAATGATGCTGATATTGAAAGGTTGTTTAGAGGTAGGGCTACTTTCTCAGGGACAGTTATAGGGGTGAAAAATTTTAACTTTGAACTGAAATCATTAAAGGAGAATGTAGAAGCAGTAAGGGGAGAATTTTTAAGGGATTTTGTTAATGAAGATAAACTTGCAACGGATTTGGGAAAGGGAACTTCAGCTACAGCTCCCATATATTCAATTTTTTTGTAAAGAGAAATTCCAGGATACAGAGACTTAAAGTTGGGTGATGCAGGAAATGTAAACGAACTAAGGAATATAGATTTATCAAAATATTTTGAAGGGTCTAAGTTTGAATTGAATTTAAAATTTTTAGAGCATCTAACTTTAAGTGATATTGCCAGTGAAGAGGGATTAGTCGCAAAATTAGCGGATTTGAGGAATGTGGATCCAGGGAGATTAGTTGATATACAAAACTTTTTTACAGAGAGAGGGCTAGAGGGCGGAATAGATTTCACTAACAATGCTAGGATTGCAAGAGCTCTTGGCAATGTAAATATAGCAGAGCTTTCAAAGGAAGGGATTTTGAATGATTTAGTAATAAAGTCTGGAGATTTAACGGGTAGCATAGAGGAGCTAACAGGGTTTGATATAAGGGCTGCAGGTCTTAGTGCAAAAGTTTTGCAAGGAGCTCCTTGGTCAATATCAAAAATTCCTGCATTAATGAGATCTGATATAAAGCTTCCTATACCTGGAATGACACACGCAACATTTGCAGATATATCTCCAGCTATGAACTCAGGATTTATTGCTGGAATTGGGTTAAGTCTTGTTGGTGTATCTCCCGTGATTGCGGTGGCTACAGGTGTGGGAGTTATGGGTGCAAGACTGGTTCTTTCTAGTATTTATAGGAGTCCAGAGACTAGTTTGCCGATAGGTGCTATTGGAGAAGGAGGCAAAGCATTACTAGAGGCTTTTTCTCACAGTATTAACGTAGGAATGGTTACTTTTGTAGTTGCAGATCTTTTACTTCATAGTATTCCTGTTGCTGGAATGGTAGCCGCTGGTGTAACTGCAGGATATACAGCATTAAGATTTATATTGAAAGGTAAAGGTTGGTTTAAAGATGGGGGCGGAATTATTAAGGGTATAGGGGCTGCAAAGGCGGACTTTCTTGGAAAATTAGGTGTTCCAGATTGGGCAATTAAAATTTTTTCATTAAAAGGTGCATTTGATGTTGGTATGGTAATACAGCTTGATGACTCTTTGATGAATCCTGCCAAATTTATATCTACACTTGGAACATTCACACTTCCTGCCATTATAAGTTCATGGGGTACGTTAATTTTTGGGTTTGCAGGAGCATACGGTTTAGCGGCGCTTATACTTGGAGCAGGATTCGGGCTTGCAACGGCCGGTTTGGGGTTAGGGATACTGGTGGTAGGATATGGAATAGATTGGTTAGTAAAAGGTATTACAGGATTTGATATTGGTCATTGGATTTTAGGTTGGATAAAAACAGGAATATCTGATGTGTTTTCATGGTTTGGAAATCATGCTATGGCTCCAATCTCTTGGGGTTTTGATATCCTAATTACTATGATGCTTTTAATCTTTAGGACAGATTTTGATATAGATGAGTTTGTGCGTACAATTGTAACTACCGTTGTTATTGTTGCTATATTTATGAATATTTTTGGAGGGGGTGCTGCTTCAGGAGGTACAAATAGCAATACTTCAAATATTGCAACAAACAATCATACAAAGTCTGGAACTGTTGGGTTTCTAGTGTCCCCATATTCTGGAAAAATTGTAAATATAGAACAAAATAGCAAGATTTTGGCAGATACTGTATATATAAAGAATTCAGAAGGAGAAGTAAGTGTTCATAATATATATAACCCATATTTGTATATTGGTGAACATATAACTAAAGGTTCATTTATTGGGAATACTGTAAAATGAAAGTAATAAAAATTGTTATACCAATAATTGTATTTATAGCATTAATATATTTATATGTTTTGAGTATGAATTCTCATAGTAATCTACATATAAAGATAAAAAGTAAAAAGTCTCATATCAATAGTTCCAGAAATATTCCTAAAGTCTCTTTTCAGTCAAATAAATTCAGATTTTTAAAAAATAATTTCAAGTTTGGGTTTAATCCTCAAAATAACAGTTATTATGTAAATAAAGTAAATTTAAATCCATATTCTGTTGCTATAAATTTAGGTTTTTCAAAAGCTCCAACAACTATAAATGGTAGTAATAGTTTGGTGTGGACAAATAGTAAGGGACATTTAGTTTATTCAAATAATACATACTTTGAAATTTTAAATAAAGGATCTTCTTCTAATATTCAAAATTATAAATCTCAACTGATAAAAAAAGTGTTTAATATGGGAAATATCTCTTCTGTGGATTCTGAGAATATTGTAGGTAATACATATGTATATAAAATATATCCTACTATAGATAGTCAATATATATATACCAACAATTTTCACAGATTTTATGAAAGTATAATTCTTTATTCAAATAAATCATTAAAAAGTTTTTCTATATTACCCATAGATTTGAAAACACAAAAAGGATATTTGAATAAAATTACTTTAAGCTATATTAATATGAATAACTATCCTTTATATATAGGGAATTTAAATAGTGGAACTATTTCAGGAATAAATATAGGTAAGGTTAGAAATATCTTTTATTATGATCTTTCATCAAATAATATAATTCCTGCATATATGATTTATGGAAATGTTGTTATAATAAATAATGGAGATATGAGATATGAGAGTTTTATACCAAAAATTAAGTACAATTAGTCTCATTTTAGGCACAATATTTTGCATTATGCTTTTTGTTAATGTATCAAATGTACATGCTGCATCATGTGCTAGTTATACGGGGAATGCTCCACAACATATGGCAGTATCTTGTAACGGTAATCTGTTAACAGGGAAAATAGTTCTTAATAATATTGCAAAGAATAAATTGTCTGCCTCAGGAATTGGAACTGTAAATGTTAGTATTCCAAATATTCCTTTATTTAAATATTTTGACTCTGTTTCTTCTTTAGGTGTTAAAAGTAATCCTACCAATTTTGGTATTCCATATCAAACATATGGATATTTAATGGAGAAATTAAACTATAATCCAAATATTAACTATAATGTCTCTTCTAATCTAAATGGTGTAGGGGCATTAAATATTCCATATTCTTGTGGTGCCAGTAATGGGGTTACATGTTCTGTTATGTCTATAAATGGAAATGGTAATTATGGATATTTTAGTGTTCCGTATATTGGAAAAGCCGCAGACTTGTTTACGCTGGGAAATATATTTTCATTAAGTTCTCCCTATAAAATAAATACAATCTCACTGCCCAATAACTCTATTATAACGAGCACTCCAAATTCTTTAATAGGAAAATGTTCAGGGAGTTCTAATGGTTGTGTGAGTGGAAAGAAACCTTTAGACTATAAATTAACAACAGGATATGGGAATCCTTATACTCTTCAAGGAGCAACAATTAATAAACAAATATCAATTTTAGGTACGATTGGCACATTTTTTAGCAATTTATGGGGTAGCGTAACTTCTGTTTTGACTGGATTAGCTTCTGCTATTGGCCTTGGGTCTAACCCCCCTCCGCCTCCTTTAACAAAGAATTTTCCATTAAGCTCAAGCAGTGGGTTTTGTCCTCAGTATATATCTCAACTAAATAATACTGCGCCTATTTCTAATACTGGCCAAAATGCATGTACACAAGGATCTCCTGCATTTCAAGTACAGGCATCATTTTCCTGTGTACCACAATATAATACATATATAAAAGATCAAAAAATTATGAATACTGACCAACAAAGTGTAAATCAAGAGACAGTAGTTGTGAATGGTTTAGTAAATCGAGTAAATACATTAACTCAATATATGAATTCTCCCAATACTAGTTTTCAGTCTGCGCTTGGTACTGGACTGGAATTAAATTCTTTGCAAACTCAATTATCTGCAGCCGAGAATACATTGAATACGGATAATAGTGCTTTGTCTGTTGCAATTGCAAATTTAAATATTGCTAATACAAATTTGCATAATTGTCTTTCAACCCTACAGACATATGAGACTAGTGGTGCACCATTTTCTTTCCAATCAGATCTTTATTTACAAGGAATAAATAGAATTTTAGCAGACTTTTGGTATATGGAGGCTATAATGAATGGAGGCCCTCCTATTGGACATACTAACACTCATTCTTGGAAAAATGATGTAAATTCAAAAACATTTTTTCTCAAGAAAAATATTAATAGAACAAATCTATATAAAGGAATAGGAATCTCAGTTCCAGTTAATATAACAATTAAAACTTACAGCGCTGAAAATGCTGCTAGTATTACCACTGGGGCTACTAGTGCTACATACTATTTCCCATGGCTAGGAGATGCTATACAAATTGCTCAAAATCTTGCAACACATCATTTTCAGCCATATTACGCAAATAATACAACATCTTCCTCTCCAACTTACCCTACCTTAGCTCCTGGTGAATATTATATTAAAGATCCATCAAAGCATCCAGACCCTTTATTGTTATACCTTATTTGCACAGGATCTTTATCTCCAAATGATCCGGTGGTAAGGAATGCTTTAGGTTCATATAGTGTTTCAAAATTCTTTTCATCTGGGGCATGTAATGGTTCTCCTTCTGTAAGTACTACATCAGTACCTGCAGGAGGAACACCTACTAGCAATGGATCATACAATAATCCTTTAAGAAAAATATCTAAACTGAACCCTGAAAGAATTGATCAAGGAGTTGATTATTCTGGGACAGGGCCAATATATGCCTTAGGTCCAGGAACAATAGTATATGTACATGCACCAAGTAACAGTGGTTGGGGACCAAACAATATCTTTATAAACGAAAAATTGTCTGCAGGATCTGCAAAGGGACAATATGTATATGTGGCTGAATGTATAAATCCTACAGTATCTGTTGGGCAATCGGTAACATCTTCTACAGTTATAGGATATATGACAAATTGTGGTTCAGGCATTGAAACTGGTTGGGCAACAGGTCCCAATGATCTAGCTGCAGCACATAGTGTTTTTAACGGAAGTAATTCTACAGCTTTTGGTCTAAATTATAGTGAATTATTAGCTTCACTTGGGGCACCTCCGGGAAACCTTAATCTCCCTTTATTAGGGACTCTTCCGTCTAATTGGCCCAATTGGTAACAATATGTTCTTGCAAAAGAATTTTAATATATATAGTATATTTATATGAACTTAACAGAACTTCATACTATAATAAAAAAGTATTATCCTTGGGGATTATTAATAATTCTTTTTATACTGATTATTATATTTATAATGTCCCCATCTACTCCTGAGATCAATAAAAATATTCCAAAAAGCCTAGAAGTAGTAAATCAAAGTAAATTTAGTGCGAAAGCAATAAATTATAATGGGCCAAATTTCGACATACATTATGTTCCAACTTATCCTAGTAACGGAAAGTTGAGTGCAGGGAAACTATATGTGGATATAAAGGTAGATGCTTTTTTAAATTCTCCTAATTTAAAAAAAGAGGAATCAATTCTTTTGAATAAAGCAAAGAGATATTTATCAAAAAATGGAATAAATCCAAATGAGAAAAGTATAGTGTATACATTTAATTAATGGGAATATATGATTAAGTGGAAATGATAGGATAGATATAGAGTGGCTAGATATTTATTAATAAGGAAAAGAAATGTCAGAAGCTATAAAATATAGAAATATACCTTATAAATAAAAATACAAAAATGGAAAATAAATGGAATAAGAATATATTAAAAAAGAAAAATTTACTAGTTTTAATAGCTATAGGCATATCTACCACATTTATTATCTTTTCGGTAAAAGTATCGTTTGCGAAAGAAGTGCCTCCATGGTTAAGAGGCTATCCGTTAAATTTATATGTGCAAAGCATAGTTAATGGTAGTGGAAGCGGAGGGGTTGGCGTAATTACAGGAAATGGGGGAACGGGGGCTCCTCCAAGTTCATGCAATAAGGCATTATTTACAAATGGAGGTAATTGTCATTTGTCTAAGGGGTTACTAACTTTATATGGAAAAGTTGGAAGTTTAATGAAGATACCTCCAGCTTTTCTTGCGGCTGAAAAACATCAGGAATCTGGGGCCAATTGTCTTTTTAATGAAACAAATAGTGGAAACACTACAGCAAATGCAATTTCTCTTATGTCTATTATTGATCATAGCCTTAATTATCACTCTACTGGGCCATATCAATTTGAGCCTGCTACGTGGAGTGGATATGCTACTCAGACATGGAGTATTATAAAACAAAATTTTCCATATGCTATATCTGCTGGAGAGAGTCAGAATATTTTATTAGATTCTATGATAGGGGCGAGTCTATATTTTGCCCAAAATGACTCCGGGGGTTCACCTCCGCACCCAACAGTTGGAGGTATATCATCTTCTAATACATGGACAAATCTTCAGCTTCTAAATGCAGCTGTACATTTTAATGCTGGGGGAGGATCTCCTAATTACCCTTATGATTCTGGATATGCCAAATCAGGAGTATACCACTTATATTTAGCTTATCAATCAGTATGCAAATTTCCTTAGGATCATGAATTTAAATAAATTAAAACAAAATTTAAAATATATAGGTTTAGTTATAGCAATATTTGCTGTAATTGCTATTGTTATAACCGTTGTTATTTCTCTTTTTCATCAATCTTCAACTTATAAACAAAATAAGCCCATACAAAAAAACATAAGTGCTAGGCAGTATTATGCAAAGAAAGCTCCTCAGACTATTCATGGATTTTCTATTGACGTTATAGGTAAATCTATATTTGTGACAATCTTTAAACCACCCTGTTCTTATTATAAAGATCAAGCTATTACATATTTGAATAGTTTTGCACAACCCAAATCTAGTGAAACTGTGTATTTTTTGCCTCAAGGAAATAGTAATTATTTCACTTCTGCATGTTACAAAACTTATACATTAAAATAGTAGGAGATTAGCATAAAGTATTCTTAGATTAGTAATGAAAGATTCTGTGAAATGGTCAATGATTCTTTGTAATATAATATCTAAAGGTTTATAGTCAAAGCAAACTTTATATTTTATGTGCAAGCTCTATTAATTAACCCAATTCCCCATAATTTTACTATTATGTGGAGTTACTATCCCCATAATTTGACAATTTTGAGGAAATATGGTATTGTTCACATATGATTACAAGAATTTACAATGATCTTAATAAGTATCTCAAACCTAATGAGGTTTTAATTATTTATGGTCCCAGAAGAGTTGGAAAAACAATACTTTTAAAGAATTTCCTTGCACACACTTCTTTGAAGTACAGACTAGAAAATGGGGGAAATAGTGAAATACAAGAAATTTTTGCTTCAATGCGGGCAGATACACTATATCGTTATGCAGAGGGATATGATCTTATTGCTATTGATGAGGCACAATATATTCCTCATATAGGGGAAGGGCTAAAACTTCTTATAGAAACAGTTCCTCATATCAAAATAATAGCAACGGGGTCTGCTTCCTTTGAGCTTTCTAATAAAGTGGGAGAACCATTGACTGATAGAAACACAACATTACGTCTTTTTCCTGTTTCTCAACTAGAATTAAGAAAACAAATTAATGACTATGAATTGTCCAAAAATAATGAAGAGTATCTTATTTATGGATCATATCCCAAGGTGTTGACATTGCAAACTTTGAAGGAAAAATCACTGTTATTAAGGTCTTTAGTAGATTCATATCTTTTGAAAGATATATTAGCTCTTGAAAATATAAAAGGGTCAAAAATACTGCTAGACTTATTACGATTACTTGCTGGGGGAGGATCTCCTAATTA
>JAMCRT010000031.1 GCA_023380695.1 Patescibacteria group bacterium
CTGTTGATAGTTCTCCATTATAGCTATTAGAGTTCTACCTATAGCACTACCTGTATCATTTATAGTATGAACAAATTGTAATTTACCATCATCATCTTTATATCTAATATTAAGTACCCTTGCCTGGTAATCTGAGGCATTTGTATCAGTACCAACCTCTATAAATTTTTGTTGAGACGGTATCCATGCTTCAACATCATATTGTTTTGATGATGCATAATATCCTGAATCTCCACTGCATTTTAGAATTATATGATAAGGAATTTCTAAAGATTCCCAAAACCATTTATTTATATCCAATAATCTTTCGAATGCTACATTTGAATTTTTTTGTGATGATATTGCACCCATTTCTAGCTTATCAAATTGGTGTAATCTTTTTATACCCTTAACATCTTTCCCCCAAGATCCAGCCTCAGATCTAAAGCAGGTTGTTACAGCAAAAAAATATTGAGGAAGCTCACCTTGATCTAATATTTTATCCATGAAATATCCAAAATTGGAAGGTTCTGAAGAACCAACAAGGTATAATCTATTGTTCTCTTCTATATAATCTTTCTCTATTGCATATATTTGATCCTGATCAGCTGGAAAATGGCTTGTGCCATATAATACTCTATCTTTTACCAGTAGAGGAGGGATTAGTGGCATGAAATCTTCTTTTATAAGTTTTTTAGATAGAAAATCAATAATAGCCATCTGGAGCATTACAGCCTCATTTTTTAAATATACAAATCTAGATCCAGATACTAAAGCTCCTTGATTAGTATCTATTATATCTAAATCCTTTCCTAACTCTAAATGATCTTTTATTTTAAAATTATGATTATCAGCATGAGAAATGTGTTCAGGCATATATTTTTTTGAAGCATCAGATTTACCAAGCTTATCTCCTTTAAGTTCTCCATCTTTGGGAGTCCATGCATATATCTCTACATTATCCTCCTCAGAATTTCCTAATGGAACATCTTTAGATAACATATTGGGGATCCAATTTATAAGAGTATTAAACTCCAGATTAATTTTCTTAAATTGTATGCCCAGTTTATCCCTTTCTTCTTTTAGTTTTTTACCTTTCTCTCTCAATTTTAAATTATGAGAAGCTTCTTTTTCAATCTTATTACGTTCTTCATTTAAACTATTAATTTTCTGTATTATCAATATTCTTTCAGAATCTATATCAAGAAGCTTATCAAGGTTGGATGTATCAACCTTCCTAGAAACCATGTTTCTCCTTACAACATCTGTGTTTTCTCTTATATACTCTATAGATAGCATTGCACTTTTATATTATCACATAAAAGGATCAATTTACTATATTGTCTCCATACTATAGATTGTAATTTTAAATGAAAAGTGATATAAAACTCTTAATATATATCATTAAATACATGTGGGGAAATAATAAAAAATATATAATAGGTGTTATTCTTGTAGTAATATTGGTTGTAATAATTTCAGTTTTAACTGAAAAAAATACTATTTCACAACCTCATACAACATATTACACAAACAATGTTTCATCAGCATATGGAAGTAAAAAAAATAATTCAGTTGTTACTAAGACAAAAACACATCTTAGTAAAGTAGTCTTAAAGAAAAATTATGGTCTTCCATTTTTCTCTCAGCCAGTAGTATCTGGAAATTATTCTTTTTTAGATACAGCTAATTATTTTGAGACTTATGGTGTTTCTAATCCAAAATATAAGGGTGCTACGGTTAAAATAGATAATAAAACTGGGAAAATAGTATGGAGAACAGATTTTCCTAATCTTGTTATGAATAACCCATTGGTTATATCTCAACTAGGTATGGTTATTGTAAGCACAGGTAATGACGCATTCTTTAAAACATCAAAAACTACATTTAATAGAGGTACTGGACTTAGCGGTGTTTATGCTTTAAATATTAATACTGGTAAAATTATTTGGAAATTCACAATTACTAATGGTCAAAGAAAACCAACCCCTACATATAAAAATGGGGTAGTATATACAATAGGAGGAAATAGGATGTTGTATGCACTTAATGTTAATACTGGAAAGATGTTATGGAGCCTAGATTATGGTTCCATATCTTCACAAGCAGCTCCACTATTAGTTGGTAATAATCTATATTTTGGAGGTTCATATCCTTATTATTTATTTGATGTAAATATACAAACACACAAAATAGTATGGAAACATAATTTTAAAAAGACAGGAGTCAATAAAGGACTTGATGATGTAATACCAGCATATTCAAATGGATATATTTATACTGATGCTGCAAAACTAGTAAATGATAAAACAAATTCCGGATACGAATATTTATATAAGATTAATGCTCATACAGGATCTATAGTGTGGTCTTTAAAGGAAGGATATGGACCTTTAAATCTACCTCATGGAGCTCAAATGATAGGTAGTGTTCCTACAATAAGTGGAAATATGGTTTATGTAGGTTCTACTGCAACACAAAGGATCATTGCAGTAAATACCAATACAGGTAAAGTAGTGTGGTCTACACACTCTGTTGGATTAAATAATAAACCATTTATTGTTGTTGGAAATTATCTATATTATGATAATGGACTTGGTAATATTCAAGTATATAACAAAAATACAGGTGAGTATCTAGCTACTCGTACTACAGGAGGAAAGGTTGCAGTTGGAGGGATATTTTATGCTAATGGCAGATTTTATGCCGATAATCTTTCTGGGGATTTTTATATATTTAAATAATACCATCATTATTATACCATCATCGAAATATTAGACTTATTAGTTTTTTTATTTCTTTTGTTATAGTCATACATCATGAATTCTGATATACAAATTTACATAAACAAATTGGTAAATAATCCAAAAATATTAGGTGTAATAATGTTTGGATCCTATGCTCGTGGAGATAATAGAAAAGATAGTGATATAGATCTAATTGTATTTATATCAAAAGGAAATGTATCACGAAAAGTGGTAGAAAGAAAAGGTAAAACATTTGAAATGATATGGTCAACTCCATCAGATTCATTAAATTATTGGAAACATGATTTAGATGGATGTCATAATATTTGGACTGATGCTCAAATTTTATTTGATAGAGATAATACAGTAAGAAAGCTACAAGATGAATGTTTAAAACTTATATCAAAAGGAAAAGAAAAATTAGCTGACTGGAATATACAACACAGAGAGTTTGATGCAAAGGATCAAATAAATGCTATTAAAAACTTGGGTATAAAAGATCAATCTGCTGCTAATTATGCTCTACATATTTTAGTTGGTAAATTAGTAGAATTGTTTTTTGATATGAACCTCTTTTGGAAACCTCCCGCAAAGAAACAAATACAATATATACGAGAAGTTAATAAAGAATTTGCATCACTCTTAGATCAATTCTATCTTCCGTTAAATGATTTTGATGCATTACTAACTCTAGCTAATAAAATTTGAGCATCAGTCCAAA
>JAMCRT010000032.1 GCA_023380695.1 Patescibacteria group bacterium
GTAAGTCTTTTTGTCCAAATTTTGGATAAGTATTCATAGATGATGATATATGAGTATGATCATTTAAGGGAATAAATAAATATTTTAGAAAATCGATTATTTTAAATGTCAAAAAATCTCTTTTTGTAATATCACTAATATTATCTCCATCAAAAGAAATTCTATATATAAAATTATCTATACAGATATCAATATTCTCACCACAAATGTTATATCCAAACGAACTACTAATTGTCTTCTCATAAAAAAATTTTGAATCTGCTAAAAAATTTGTAATATCAAGATACGAAGATTGCATATCAAACATTCTATATTCAAAATCATTACTGTTTTCCGAATATATAAACGAAGAATGAATGACATTATCCAAAATTTGGACAAAAAGACTTACAAAATTAATGTCTATACCTATAATATTGATAGTATCTGTACTATCTTGCAACATTAAATCTTTAAGAACACAAAAATTCTGATCTTTTAAAAAAAGACCTATTAAATTATTCATCTAAATTGATAGTTTTTCGAAGAACACTTACAACATCTGGAAAAATACTTTTATTTAATAAATCTAATTCTTTCTTATTAAAATTTGTTAATACGTAATCTAATCCACTAATATTCATATTTTCCTTTCCTATTCCTATCCTAATATTTACAAATTGAGTACTTTTAATATTCTCTATTATAGAATATAAACCATTATGAGTTTTGGGAAATTTCCCACCTATTTTAAAATTTCCAAATTCAATATCTAAATCATCATATACAACAATAATATGATCTATTGAAATTTTATAGTATTTTAAAACTTTACTGATATTATCACCTGAATTATTCATAAATGTATGTGATTTGAAGAGTAATAAATCATTTACATTTAGTATACTTGCATTAAATGCTTTTTTAAAAGAAAAACTAGAGTCTAGAGAATGAGCAAGATAATCTAGAAAAAGAAATCCTACATTATGTCTAGTAAGAGAATATTGTTCTCCAATATTTCCAAGTCCTATAATTAAATACTTCATTTTATATCCCTTAAGATCTGTTCTTGAATTTTAAATATTTCCTCTTCATTATTCAAGGGTTTTTTGTGATCAAAACCTAGTATATGAAGTAACCCATGAACAAAAGATCTTTTTACCTCATCCATAAAATCTACGTTATATACTACAGAGTTTCTGTAAATTACTCTAGGGCAAATAAATATATCCCCAATAAAAAACTTGGCAAAATCATGATCTTTATACTCCAATGCTATGACATCAGTAGGAAGATTAATATTAAAATACTTTTTATTAAGCATTCTCATTCTACTTTGCCTTACAATACTTAAAGAAAAATCCTTAACTGGTAATGACAAAGTTTTAAATACAACATTAGATATATCTAGAAAATCTTCCTCATAGATATTAAATTCTTCAATATTAGATACATAAATCATAAAAACTTTTTTATCTCTAAATAAATTCTTTGTGAATCTACCATATTTTTATATTTATCAGATATACTATTCATTACCTTTCCTATATCTTTTTGAGAGAAATTATCTATTTTAGATATTTCTTTTGCTACTAAATCAGACAAATCAGAATCAGATAATTGTTCTGGTAGAAAAGATTGCAATATATTAAGTTCCTTTTCCTCTTTTAAGGCTCTTTCTTCATTTCCAGATTTCTTATATATTTCAATACTTTCATTTAATTGTTTTATATTTTTTGATAAAACCTTAAAAAACAAATCATCATCTACATCATCTGTATGTAGATTAATTTGTTCATTTTTGATACTAGATAAAAGCATCCTCAAAACAGACAACCTTTCAGTATCTTTTTTCTTCATAGAATCTTTTAAGTCATCTAAAAATTTCTTGTACATAATTACATTGAATATCCTTTACCATATTTACTCTTAAGCTTTCTTACAGCTCTATGATGTCTTGTTTTTCTTTTTTTAAGCTCTCTGTTTACTACAGATCTCTCCAAAGATGGTTTTTTATAATAAGTCCTTTCCTTTAACTCATCCATTACGCCATTACTAATAAGGTCTCTCATAAACCTTTTCCATGCAGATTCAAAAACTTCATTTTCTCTTACAATAACTGCCATATATTTTTCACCTCCTAGATTAATTTATCTGTAACTTTATCTCCACTAATTAAATGAAAATGTAGATGTTTTACTAATTGTAACTTATCACCATTATTGACAACTATTTTAAAATTATCAATTTGTAAATCATCTACAAGTTTTTTTATAACATCAAAAATATTAATTATTATACCTACATCATCTATTTGCTTAATATCTTTCACATGTTTTTTTGGTATTACAAGCTTATGAATGCTAGATACTGGATTAATATCAGAAAATACTAAAACATTGTCATCCTCATAAATTATTTCTGCATTTATTTGCTTTAATACAATTTTACAAAAAATACAATCTGTATCCATAAAATAATACCCCAAAAAAGTATACCATAAAATACTTCTTTTTTTTATACTCTCAAACAAAATGAATAATAATTATATCATAGATTAGGTTAAAAATGTATTAAAAATATCAGCTTATCTAACAGTATAATTCCATTTAAGGGTTTCATTTGGTAATATAATGAAATATATACTAAATCCTGTACTATTCTCCTTTACATATACGTTATTCATATTCATTCCTCCTGTACTATTCAATGCTGTTAGTAATACATTAAATTATATGAAAATTGATTAAATCATTAAGTGTCACTAAAATCATTAACATTACAAAAAACGTTATACCAATAAGTGAAAAATAATAAAGAAGTTTCTCACTAATCTTAACTTTAAATACACCTTCTAATATTGAAAGTAGCACATAGAATCCATCTAACGGAGGTATAGGTAATAAATTCATAATTGATAAAGATAAAGAGATAATACCAAAAATAAAGAGAATTCCTACAATTCCATCATTTTGATATATAATATTTGTATACATATAAATTCCTACTGGACCTGCAACTTGTGTTGTTATAATCTTACTATTATTGTGTACAATAGCCTGATGAATAAAGTAGCCTAATCCTGAAAATGTAAGTTGCAATAAATCATAAGGAAATGTGATAAATGAAGTGATCTTTGATGAAATACTAGAAAACCCAAGATGAGATACACTGTTTAATGCTATACCTATAGGACCAGAATTTTTTGGATAAATACTTCTTACAAAAAATTTCTTATTCTGAGTCTTGCCTAAAGAGATACCATATAAACTAAGATTTTTTACAGTTTCAAATTTGAAATCTACAAATTTTCCTTTATTTTTTCTTACAATATTTTCTACTTGAGATACAGAACTAATTTTTTGATTATTAATAGTATTTAAAAGATATGCTTTATTTAAATGATCCTTTACTACAGAAGATGTCTTATCGGTAGGTATACCTTGAAACATAATCTGATTACTAGATTTTCCAAATGCAAAATTAAAATTTGGAACTATATTAGAATAATAAAACTTAAAATTTATAGTAACTAAAAATATAAATAAAAGTATTAAGGCAAGTACAAAATTCATAAATACACCTGCTATAACGATCAAGAATTTTGAAAAAGATGATGCAGCACCTATAGATCCTGGAGTCTTGTCAGAAAAATCATTTTCTCCTAATAAAGAAACATATCCACCAAAAGGTAATATATTAATTCTATAATTTACACCATTCTTTTCAAATGAATAAATTTTTTTACCAAAACCAATTGCAAAACTCTGGACAATAACTCCTCTTTTTTGAGCTACATACATATGCCCAAATTCATGGACTATAATCAGAACACTGAGTAAAATTATAAATATTATAAAAGTAATTACATAAATCATAACTATATTTCTAATAAATCCTTTTTCTTACGCTCAAAAATCTCTTTGATTTCATTGTCATATTCTTTCATTAAATTATCTATAGTATCAATACTATTTTTTAAATCATCTTTTGATATGTGACTTTCTTTCTCATCTTCTCTCAATTTATTAACATATTCATGACGTATATTTCTCAAAGATACTTTACATTCTTCTGTTTTCAAATTTAAAATCTTTATAAAATCTTGTCTCCTCTCCTCAGATAATGGAGGAACAATAATTTTTATACCTTCACCAACACTTATTGGATTTAAACCAATATTTAGATTTTTAATACTAGATACAATCAAATCAGTATTATTACTATCCCACGGTTGTATTAAAATTACATTATTATCTGGAACAGATAGAGTTGCAAGTTGAGATAAAGGCATATATGTATCATATACATGTATTTTAATATCCTCTACTATACCGACATTAGCGCGACTAGTTCTTAATTTCTTTAACTCATCTAAATAAAAGTCAATACTTTTGCGCATTTTTTCTCGTATCAAAGAAATATCCATATTATTTACCTATTTCAAATCTTACAAATCTTTTTATTTTAATATTCTCTCCTGTTTTTGATATAGCCTCATTTAATAAATTCGTAATAGTAATACTATTATCTTTATAATACACCTGTTCTAATAAACAAACCTCTGAAAAGAATTTATCCATTTTACCTTTTAAAATATTTTCTTTGACATTCTGAGGCTTATCTTTCATAGTTTCATCTTTTACTATTATATCCTCTTCTTTCTTTATTATATCTTTAGGAACATCTTCTCTAGATACATATATTGGATTCATTCCAACTACCTGTATTGCTATATTATATGCAAGATCTTTTAAAACATCAGTTTTTGCAACAAAATCAGTTTCACAATCTAATTCAACTAATGATCCTAATTTATTGTTCTGATGAATATAACTTACTATCATACCTTCATTTGTATCTCTTCCTCCTCTCTCACCAGCTTTCAATATACCTCTTTCTCTCAATATATCAAAAGCCTTATCAATATCACCTTTTGATTCTATTAAAGCTTTTTTACAATCAGCGATACCTACACCACTTTTTTCTCTTAATTTTTTTACTAAATCTATTGATATATCTGTACTCATAATAACTATTTAATATTATCTGCAATGTAATTTAGAATTAAACTTACTGATTTAATTCCATCATCATTAGCAGGAATTGGATAATCTATTAATGAAGGATCTGTATTAGTATCTACTAAAGCTACAATTGGAATATGTAACTTCAAAGCTTCCATTAGTGCAACTTGTTCATATTTTATATCTACAATAAATATAATATCTGGTTTTCCTTTTAAATCTCTTACTCCTTGATATAACCTATCTAAACGTTCTTTTTCTTTCAAAACTTTAGTTAATTCAAATTTTGTTCTATTTTCATCATCTTTTTCTAATATTTTTTCATATTCAGATAATTTATTTAAAGATAAGGTAATTGTAGAAAAATTCGTTAGAAAACCTCCAGGCCACTTATGGTTTATATAATAATCATTATTTTTCAATGCTACTTCCTTTACAATATCTTGTATTTGTTTCTTAGTACCTAGAAAAAGAATTTTTTTACCTTCTTTTTTACTTTTTTTGAGAAACTCTATTGCTATATTTAAATGCTCTAGAGTTTTATCTAAATCTATTATATGAGAACCATTGAAAGACGTATATATGTATGGTTTCATTTTTGGATTCCATCTTTTAACTTGATGACCAAAATGAACTCCTGTTTCCATTAGGTCTTGAATTGTTATTTTTTTCATATTAAACTCCTTTTTTTCACCTACTCAAAACATCTTTTACTAAACAAAGACAAGATAT
>JAMCRT010000033.1 GCA_023380695.1 Patescibacteria group bacterium
GAAATGCATCAAATAAATCTGTAATTGAATAACAATTTTTTAAAATAAAATATAGATCATAAAAATCTTTTCTTGCCCCCCTACTGCCAATTGCTATTATCTTCATAAGAGCAATATCTTTTATTGAAGCCAAGAAAATACCATCATATACCTCTTTCTTATTGACAAGAGGGTATTGGTAAAGAAAAAAACTTATTTCACAGTCATCCGTGAAACCACGTAAACTACCATCCGTAAGAATAACATCATGCAGTTTAAATACTTCATTTAGGGATTTCAATAATTTATCAGTGTCAAATACTTCCTGAGTAAAAAAGTCTAAGTCATAGGAAATTCTATGTCCCATTTGTAAAGATAAAGCAGTTCCACCAGCAAGATAAAAACTACTTACACTTTTTATATCCTTTAGTAAGGCCAGAGAATTTTTTGTCCCAATGTTGATTGCGTTTTTAAACATACAATTGGTTCTCTAATATTAAAATAATTTTTAAAAAAATATGCAGTACGCCTATTAATTTCACCAGAGTGAACTATAGCGTCTATAATTTCCTTGTCTGAAAATAGATCTTTGATTTTTTTAAAATCCAATAAAGTTCCATGATCAAGTACTCTTGCTATTATATAGCGTTTATCTTTATGAATATCTAATTCATCAAATTTTACATCATAAAGATACCTTTTAAATTCTTTAGGAACCATATAATTATTATAACAAATGGCTTAATAATAAACAATACAATGTATACGTTCTATACATATGGCACTTTGGATGTAAATTCAGAATAAAATTTATAGGTGATAAATTTTGTAATCCTGAATGTACTCTATCTGTATTGTACCAGATTAGATGATCAATTAAAGCTTTGTTAAATTCTGATATATTATATGCTTTATTCAGGTTATCTTCTATGAATTCTTCAGATAGTGATCTATTACATCTCTCTATGTATCCATTTATCTTTGGACACCTAGGATAGATATATACATGGTTTATTCCTCTTCTCTCTAAATTTTCATGAAAGTATTTATGAAACTCTAATCCATTATCTGTTTGTATAGTATGTATCTTCCCCGGATATACCTCAAATAGCTTATCTAGGAAATCAGAACTATTCTTGGATGTTAGTGTCCTATATGAGTATGCAAATTCAAACCTTGTATATATATCTACGGAATTTAGAACATACAGTTTTATACCATTCACAAACCTTACTATGGTATCTATCTCTACAAGACCTTCATCTGATGATTTAGGAGATCTTTTTACTCTAGATTTGTATGATATCTGAGGTCTTCTATGATCTGGGTTATGATAATACCTTCCTCTTCTTTTAAAGTACAGATTATATTTTTTTATGATTCTTCCTATGGTTGATACAGAGATCTGAGGTATATTGTTATCATCACAGTATATATCTAGTAATGGTTTGATTTTATCTTTTCCAATGTTTCTATGATCTCTTCGTATATTAGATATGAATTCTACTATACGTATATCCCATGAGGTGGATCTTAGTCTCTTAGGTCTTCTTGATTTAGGTATTAGGGATGTAGTATCCTTTTTATGATCTTTATATACCTTCTTCCATCTATATATAGATCTCTTAGAAATATGGAAAGCAGTTATTGTTGCTTTAGTTCCATACTCGTCATGAAACTCTATTGCATTAAGTTTAATCTTAGCATAATCTGATTTAGAAAAGTTCAGTATCTTTTTAAACTCCATTATATTCCTTAAATAAATTAATGGAGTATTATACCAAATATTTCCATAACTCATTGACACTCCTGTATGTTTTTTCATTTCTCTCTTTATTAATTTAAGAGTGCCATATGTTTTTGAACTTATTCATACAATGTATGGGTCACATACATTTGGGACTCTTAAATTAGAAAAAAATGTAGAAAAAGGATATTCTGGAAAATATTCTAAAAAAAATATTAAAGATATTCACTCTTAACCTTCAGATAAAGTAATATCAGTGACAATATAACTATTTCCTATTTTTGCAAAATAAATATTAAAATAGACTACAGTACTGTTAACATTTACATATACAGTAGAATAATTTGAAAAATTTGCATAAAAATTAATCTTTTGAGGAAAAACATTCAATGACAATAGAGATTTTATATCATCTGAATAATTTGTACTGCCATATGTAGTAGAGAGATAATTTCTAAAATTCACAGATAAATAATTTTGAATATTTTGAGGACTAAGTGCCAATGTATTATAAAATTGAGAAATGAATTTATCTTGTGAGACATTTTGTGCCTTATGATTTTTAGATAAACCTGTTTTTTTATTAGATACTATATGTTTAGATTTTTTATTTGGTTTTGCAAAATAATGATATCCTAAGTTTACAAAAAAAATTATAAGCAGAGTTCCAACAGCAAGCCCCATTATAAATTCAATGATAAAGGATATTAATCGAGAATTTTCTAAAATTTTATTTCCCATATTAAAAATTATATCAATATGAAAATAAAAAAGATATCTTTATGAATATATATAAATCGGTTGCGAACGGATTCGAACCGTCGATCTTCTCCGTGACAGGGAGACATGTTGGGCCACTACACCACGCAACCTTTTATAAACCAATACATTATTACATAATATAATGCATTAAATCAACTTTAAGTTTAGACACAAAACTATTACTTGCACTTACATAGTCTACAGTGTTACAGTATATTTTATTTACTATTATGGTATGGCTAAAGTATATGTCATGTGTGGCCTTCCATTTTCTGGAAAAACTACACTTTCAAAATTGATATCCAAATATGATAAAGCACAAAGGGTTAGCTTTGATGAATTATGGATAAAATTGGAAAAATCAGATCCAAATTTCCCCCAGTCAGGAGGAGTTGATGGATGGAAATATGTTTGTACAAAAGCGGAAAAGCAAATTGAAATACTTCTTAAAAAGGGAAGAGATGTTGTTTATGATAATTTAAATGGAAGAAAAGAACATAGAGATAGAATAAAAACTATTGCTGATAAATGTGGTGCACAATCTATTGTTGTTTATCTTAACACTTCAGCACAAGAGATACAAAAAAGAGAATCTGAGAATATAAGAATACAAGCAAGACACAGTGTACAGTATAAAAATTTTAGAAATGCACAGGAAGATGAATATTTTATTATATACAATCCAAAAACTCCAATAGACTCATGGTTACAACAATTTATTATAAACTAAAATATTGAAACTTAAGAAAAACTCTTTACTTTATATAATAAATTGGGAATCCATTATTATAAATAGTCTTTTGATAATTATCATTTATGAAATAATATGATCCATTAAATAACACAATATAATAATTTGTAATACTATGAGGAGATTTCAAATCAATATTTAGTTTATTAATATGTTTTTTTATACTAGGATATATTGATAATAGACTAGTACAAGAAAGCGTAGCACTTGATACTAATGGTTTACAAAGCGGTACAGTCCCACTTTTGTTATTCTTTACTACACTAATAAAGGAATTGACTTTTGATATATTCAGTTTCCTATAATTTGATTTGAAAAATGCAGTACTTATTTCATTGAGATTTTGTATTATCTGTTCATTATATGATATTGCATACATATTTGTAGAATTTGAAATAGGTTTTGAAACATTTGATGTTTTTATAATGACTTTGTGAGTTTTGTATAATACAAAAAATATTATATAGACAGATAGAATAATATAGACAATTACTATTAATGCAAAAATGTATTTTTTCATTATTTCTTTGTAGTAGTTTTTTTAGTACTACTAGGAGATTTTGAGCTACTAGATGATGATTTGCCAGAAACTGAAGTAAATGATTTAGGTGTTACAACTGTTACTGGTTTATTAAAACTATTCATTGTAATACCAAAATACAGTAGTGTTGGAGCTTTATCTACTACAGAAAATCTTACAGATTCTTGATATATTTTATTATTTGCAACACCAATATATTCATTTACCATAATATTCTTTGATGAAATAATATTACCCATACTGCTAATCCCAGATAGAGTATCTAAAGCTGGAGAAAGATTAATTTTAGTAAAGTCTTTTTTAGGGAACATAAGTGTATATTCACTAACTAATGTACCATTTAGCATTTCATTTTTAACAAACTTAGTGGAAATGGTTGAATAATTAACATTTGTTTGTTTTGCAAGATCAGAAAGGAATGTGAATTGTACTTGAGGAAGCTCTATCCATTGATTAAGTTTTACTCCAGAATTTAAAACTGAAGGAAATTTTGAAAAATTAATATACATTTTACTATTAACCTCTTTAACATTCCCAAGTATTGCAAGAGCTGACTGAGAAGATGTAATTTTTTCTGACAGAGATGATGCAAGTAAAACATTTTTAGGATTTGCAAAACTTATATTACCTGCAAAACTTTGATTTATATTCCCAGAACTAGAAGTATTTCCTGTAGATTGTAATGCAAAATCAGCAGTAAAATGATATGCATTTATTCCAGTCTCAGCTGATGAAACTTTTGGTAAAACATTTTGAGGTGATCTGTCTAAATGAGATAGTAGAGGGATATTATCAAATGCATTTGATACACCAGGAATATATGCTCCAAAATTATAAGCAGAAAATATAAAAGCCACTAATAAAACAAATATTACAATAATAATAAAAGATATAATTACCTTTGGTCTCTTACCCTTGTCTGCAAAAGAAGATTTTGAATATGCCATTTTTGCCAAATTGGATGTTATTTTTGCCATTTAATTATCTAATAATATAAAGATGATATTAAAATATTCAATATATGTCAAATTTTTTTATGATACAATAAAAATATTATGGATAAATTTAAATTAGTATCAAAATTTAATGAATCTCACGCTCAAAAAGAATCTGTTGATACTTTGACTCTAGGACTCTTGCAAAATGCAAAATACCAAACATTGATGGGTGTAACAGGATCTGGAAAAACATATATAATGTCAAAAATCATAGAAAGAATACAAAAACCAACATTGGTTATTGCACATAATAAAACTCTAGCTGCACAACTTGCAACAGAATTTAGAAATTTTTTCCCTCAAAATAAAGTAGCATATTTTGTATCATATTATGACTATTATCAACCAGAAGCATATATACCAACAACAGGACTTTATATAGAAAAAGAAACACAAATAAATGAAGAAATAGAAAAATATAGAAGTAAAGCAACACAATACCTTTTAACAAGGAATGATACTATAGTGGTAGCATCTGTATCATGTATATATGGACTTGGAAATCCTGAAGAATATTCTAATATAGCCCTAAATATTAGGGTAGGGGATGATATTAAAAGAAATATAATAATATCCAAACTTACAGATATGCAATATACAAGAAATGAAATAGAACACATTAAGGGAACTTTTTCTTCAAAAGGTGAAATAATGGAAATATATCCTCCATATGAAGACTATATTGTAAAAATAGAGTTTTTTGGAGATAAAATAGAAACTATAAAATATGTTGATGATATTAAAAGAAAAACTATTGAAACATTAAAAGACATATACATATATCCTGCAAAACACTATCTCATACAAAAAGAAAAAATAGACAAAGCAATAAAAAGTATAATTGAAGAAAAAAATGAAAGAGTACAGTATTTTAAAAAACAAGGAAAACTACTTGAAGCTGAAAGAGTTGAGAGTAAAGTGAATTTTGATATTGAAATGATACAAGAGTTAGGATACACAGCTGGTATTGAAAATTACTCAAGACACCTAGAAGGAAGGATTGCAGGATCTCATTCTTTTACTTTAATGGATTTTTTCCCAAAAGATTTCCTTTTATTTATAGATGAGAGTCATATAACTATTCCTCAAATCAGAGGTATGTATAATGGAGATAGAGCACGTAAACAGACACTTATAGATTATGGATTTAGGCTACCATCTGCACTAGATAATAGACCTCTGAAATTTTTAGAATTCCAAAGTAAAATTTCAAAAGCAATATTTGTCTCTGCAACTCCAACAGAATTTGAAATATCCTTATCAAAAGAAAGTACTTCACATATTAAAAATTATCCAAACTCTGGAGTAGTAGAACAGATTATAAGGCCTACACACTTATTAGATCCAGAAGTTGAAATCAGAAAAAGAGAAAATCAAATAGAAGATATAAAAAAAGAAATTCAAAAAAGAGTTAAAAATAAAGAAAGAGTATTGATTATAACATTGACAAAAAAAATGGCAGAAAATTTATCTTCATATTTAAAAGATGAAGGATTTAAAACTCAATATTTACACAGTGACCTTGATACAATAGAAAGAACAGATATTCTAAGAAGTCTACGATTAGGAGAATATGATGTTATAGTTGGAATAAATCTTCTAAGAGAAGGATTAGATCTACCTGAGGTATCGTTAATCATTATATTAGATGCAGATAAAGAAGGATTTCTAAGATCTAGAGATAGTTTTATTCAAATTATGGGAAGAGCCGCAAGACATGTGAATGGGAAAGTAATATTATATGCAGACAATATTACTAAATCTATGAAAGAATCAATAAAGGAAACAGAAAGAAGAAGAGGTATACAACAAAAATATAACTTAGATAATAACCTTATCCCAAAAAGTATAAAAAAAACAATAGATACGCAACTTGTAAGGCAAAATAAAAAGAAAAATACAGATATAAATTTGAATATATTTGATATTTCTGATAAAAATAAACTAGTAAGAGAACTTACATTAGAGATGAAAAAGTATGTCAAAAATCTTCAATTTGAAAAAGCTGCAATAATAAGGGATAAAATTCAAGAATTAAAATTGTCATGATTGTAAACTTTGATAAAGAACATCCTCAAAATATAAAGGTTAAGAAAAATAAAAAAAGTAGATTTATAAAAAAAATTCTTATCATTTTATTTTTTATTGGTGTATTCTTTATACTATTTATAAAATCAGGTTATCTAGGAGTAGTATATGATATATATAAAATCACAGGACATAGTGTAGCTAGAAAAAAAAGTGAATCTACTATAAATTATAGTAAGTATAAGTACGCCAATAAATTTACAAATATCCTGATTTTAGGATCTGATACAGATCAAAAATTTAATCCACAATCAATCTTGACTCAAACTATAATGATAGCAAGTATTAACCCATATCAGAAAAAAGTATATCTCATATCAATACCTAGAGACTTCTGGATAAAAATTCCAAATTATTATCAAAATGGTGGATATTCAAAATTTGATACAGCATCAGAAATAGGAGGAATATCACTTACCAGATCTCTTGTAGAAAAATATTTTGGAATAAAAATTGACTATTATGCTTGGGTTGGACTAACAGGATTTATCAAAGTAATAAATACATTTGGTGGAGTAAATATTGTACCCACTCATCCAGTGCTTGATTGGAGTTATCCAAATGATCTTACAGGTAATCCAAAATTATTATATTCTGCAATTAATTTATATATACCAGGTGCTCCACAATATATGGATGGATTTAGAACCCTAGAATATGTCAGATCAAGACACGGAGATTTAATGGGGGATTTTGGTAGATCTAAAAGACAACAACAGGTACTTCGAATAATAGAAAAGAAATTACATACTACATCTACAATATCTCAAATTCCATCACTATTTAATAAACTATCTAATGTTATTAGAACAGATATGAGTATTCCTGAGGTAATTGGGCTGGCTCAGGAAGGTCTTGGCATACATTCATCAAATATACAATCAATTATACTATCTCCTCCAAATTATTCAAAAATTGCAGTTGCTTATGGACAGGATATAGTAGAGCCTAGATGGAACAAAATTAATCAATTATTTAGCAAACTATATGGAAACTAGAAAAGAGAAAAAACAAAGAAAATTCAAAATTAGTCGAATAATACTAATAATAATTGTACTAGGGATAGTATTTATCATCTATAAATATCAAAATGTAATAAATACTATATTGTCACCAAAATCATTTACAAATACACAAAGCAAATATGTAACATCTACATCATATAAAATAAATGGAACTCTCTATTTCTTAAAAGGGGGAAATCTCTGGAGTATTCATGGAAATAGTAACAAGAAGATAACAAATATCAATAATATGTCAGATCTTGCAATATCAAAAAATGGTAAAAATATAGAATATACAGTAGTGCATACAAATTATTCTAATCTTCATCAAATGAATATTAATGGTACAGGAGGTATAAAAATTACAAACTGGATAAACCCTCATATAGGAAATGAAGTATGGTCAGCAACACCAACATTCTCTCCAAATGGGTTATATATAGCATATCTTACAAATCTAAGAAAAATATTTACAGGAATTCCGAGAGCATCTCTTGGTATATGGATGATTAAAACAAATAGAGTATATCCTTCATATTATGGAGAAACAGAGTTAACAATACCAACAAAATATACAGGTGGAGATGCTGGAGTTACATGGCCAAATCAAAATTTCCTATTGTATACAGAATATATCTATACAACAAACATAGCACAACCTGATTCACAAATAATGCTTTATGATTTTGCAACTAATACCTCTTATCCAGTAACTCCAATATCATCAGAAGCAATAGAACCTAGATTATCTCCAAATGAAAAATATTTAGCTTTTGTTGGTAGAAGACACAACAACGATTCTTACTTATATGTAATGAATTTCAATTTAGCACAGATATTACAAAATACTGAAACTTCGAAATTTTTAAATTATAAGAATACATTAAAATTAGTAAATACAGGAATAAATGCACAACCTACATGGTCTCCAAATAGTAAATCTATAGCCTTTATAAATTTAGTGAATAACTCATTTGATATAGCAATAAAAAATATAAAGAATAATAAATTTGGAAAGATACATTATCTTACACAAAATAGTAACATTGATAGTACATCTAAAATGTTTTGGTTCTAATAATAAAAATAAATAATTTATATTCAAAATCTAGGATACACGTAATTCAAGCATTATGTTGACTTTCTATACAATATACTATACATTAAATTTGTATGGATATAGATAATTCTAACCAAAAGATTACAAAGAAACATATAGTAAAAATAATTGTTCTAATAATATTTGTTGTAATGTTCATTATAACAATTACGCCCATTTCTAATATATCCAAAGAATTAAAAAACAACACAGTAATTAATCTACCTAAATCTCCTAGTGGTTTCGTAGCAGTATTTTTAACATCAGGGCAAGTATATTTTGGAAAAATAAATCATTACGATACCAAGACATTATCTTTATCTGATATATATTATCTTAAATCTCAACCAGCACTACAAAATGGAGTAAGAGTAAATTCCATATCATTAATAAAATTAGGTGGAGAAATACAAGGACCTACTGATAATATGTATATTAATACAAATCATATTTTATTTACCGAAAACCTTACTAATAATTCAAAAGTAGTAAAATCTATATTAAATTATCAAAAAACCAAATCAAAGAAATAATGTTATATGAAAAAAATATTATATACGGCACTATCTCTTACAATAATCGTTACAGTAACTGTTATTGTAACCTACAAATTTAATACTAATCATAGTATTAAATATACTGTTCCAGCAACAGAGAGTATTATTCCAATACATTCTAATACATCTAACATATTATCTAATACAAACTTTTCACATATATTGAATAGTCTACCTGATGGATGGGTATATATTAATCAATCAAATAAAAATAATACCTATATATCTTCTTTTGTACATTTTCAAAACAAATATAATTCTGTTGAATTTAATGGATTAGGAACATTTGGAATCCAAAACACTGCTTTTAAAACTCAATATAATAATAATTACAGATTTTCTATATATGTAGATACATTAAAGCCTACAGAAATAGATATTGGATTTATAAACAAAAGCGGTGATAAAGCTTATAAAAAATATTTCATTCAAAATACAAAACAATGGATTCAAGTATCATATTCCTATTATAATACAGAATCTAACACAAACCCATTCATTAGTATACAAAATAATTTAAATAGTATTGTTTATTTAGCATTTCCTCAAATTACTAATGAAAATATTGTAAAATCATTTGGAAATATATCCATTCCAACAATAACATCACCATATACTATTACTAAAATAATAAATCAAACAACATCAACAGTAGTACCACAAACAAATACAACTATTACTAGTAGCAATAATATAAATGGAAATTCTGTAATATCAGGTAATACATCAATAGGGGGTACTCTCTCTGTCACTGGTAATTCTACTCTCAATGGTATCACTAACAGTGGATCCCTTGTAAATAATGGGACAGCTTCTGTTAATAATCAATCCGCATC
>JAMCRT010000034.1 GCA_023380695.1 Patescibacteria group bacterium
TAACTCCAGTAGATGCAAGAAATGAAATATTAATAAATATCTCAAATCATCATTAATAATCTATACCTATTTTTGCTAATTTTCCTTTACTAAAAGCATGTTTTATTTCCTTCATCTCTGTTACAGTATCTGCCATTTCCATGATTTTTTTGTGTGCAAAATTTCCTGTAAGTACTAAATCTATAGATGGGAGTTTAGTTTGAATAATATTTATTATATCTTGCAGTGTAATAAGTTTTCCCTTTAGTGCATAGTTTATTTCATCTAATACTACTATATCATTTTTCTCATTTTTGACTTCTTCTAATGCAATTGCAATTGCTTTTTTTGCAGCCATTACATGTTCGTCTCTTTCTAGTGTGTCATCAATAATACCAACGAAACCTTTACCTGCTGTAATTAATCTGAAATTTGGAGATAATATTTTAAACCCTTTCTTCTCTCCATAGTTCCAAGAACCTTTTATAAACTGTATCATTACACCATGAAGGTCATAACCATATGCCCTAAGAAGTATTCCTAGTGCTGCAGTTGTTTTACCTTTTCCTCCTCCAGTATTAACTATTATTAGTCCTTTACCTCTTTTCATAAGTTACAATATGAAAAGCCACAGCTTGTACATGTTGCACATCCTTCTTTTATTTCCATGCCATTACCACATTCAGGGCATTCTTCCTTTTTATTTTTTTTACTATTTTTATCTTTTAATAGATTTAATACCTGTACTTCTCTTGATCCATCTCTGTATACTGTGCATCCTTTACAACCTAATTTCCATGCAAGAATATATCCTTGGGTTACATCATCTATTGTTGCTGAATTAGGAAAATTACATGTTTTAGATATTGCATTATCTGTATATTTTTGAAATGCTGCCTGCATACGTATATGATCTTCAGCAGATATATCCATTGCAACTACAAATATATCTTTTATCTTTTGAGGTATTTCTTTTATATCTTGCAGTGATCCAGTCTTTGATATTTTTTCAATTAATTCCTTTGAATATATATTATTATCCTTTAATACTTTTTCAAGATGTTTGTTTGTGTAATATAGTTTTTGCCCACCCATTACTTCTTTATAGTAAGACAGGGCAAAGTATGGTTCCACTCCAGATGATACATCAAATAACATTGATATGGATCCAGTTGGAGCTACTGTAGTAAGTGCTACATTTCTTTGCTTTTCTTTATGTATTGATAATTTAAAATTAGGAAATTCACCCTTTTCTTCTGCAAGTTTTTGTGATTCTAATCTAGCCTCAGATGATATAATTTTCATTATCTTTTCTGCCATTGCAAAACCTTCTTTTGAGTTATATTTTATTTCCAGTAAATATAGCATATCTGCAAAACCCATAATTCCCAGCCCTATTCTCCTGTTTGCTCTAAATACATTATTAACTCTATCAACCGGGAAATCTGATATATCTATAACATTATCAAGCATTCTAGTAGCTATTCTTGTTACTTGTCTAAGTTTTTCTTCATCTAATTTTTTGTCTTCTGTTACAAATTTTTCAAGATTTATAGACCCTAGATTACAGACATCACCATCATGTAAAAATTGTTCACCACATGGGTTACATGCTTCAATTCTTCCAAGTTTAGGTATAGGGTTTGTTTTATTAACTGTATCAAGAAATACAATACCTGGCTCTCCATTATTCCATGCGGAAGTAACAATTTCTCGGAATATTTCTTTTGCAGACATTACTGATTCTTTGATTTCTGTAATATTTCCATATTGATCTTTTATAATCGTTCTTGGATTCATTGAAACTCCATTGAATTTGCAGATCCATGGTTTATCAGTACCAGATATAACTTCTTTCATGAATTTATCTGTTATCCCAACAGAGATATTGAAATTTTTAATATCTCCTTCAATTTTTTTGCATGTTATAAAATCAAGAATGTCTGGGTGTTCTACTGACATTACTGCCATATTTGCCCCATGTCTTCCTTGTTGCTTTATAACACCAAATGCGCTGTCATATACTCTTAGAAAAGATACGGGACCAGAAGCAACCCCTTTTGATTTTATGGTTTTCATTCCTGCTGGTCTAAGGAGATGAAATGGAAATCCCAGTCCAGAACCTGCTTGCTGTAATAGGGCTGCATCTTTCAATGTATCAAAAATAGCTTTCATACTATCTTGTGGATGTAGTACTATGCAATTTGCAACAAGAGGAGTACCTGCCCCCGCATTTGTTAGTGTTCTTCCTGCTGGGACAAATTCAAAATTAGACATTACATTATAGAATTCTTTTTGTATTTGAGCTATATCTTTTGACCTCTTTTTATATTTTTTCTCTGTATTGGACAGTGTAGTTGCTACTCTTTCAAACATCCCTTCTGGAGATTCTATAATTTCACCTGTTTTAGCGTCTCTATTTAAATATCTGCCTGCCAGTATCTTTAATGAATTTTCAGTGAATGGAAGAGAGGTTGTAAACCCATTCATTATCTCTTCCTGTCTTTCTCTTGCTTTGGTATGTTCTTCTCTATATAGAATATATGCTTTAGCTATTTGTGCATAGTTTTTTGCAATTAATGATATTTCAACAACATCTTGTATTTCCTCAACTGATGGAACTCTTTTTTTGAATTTACGATCAATTACAAGTGATACTATATCCCCTACTTCTTCTGCCTTTTTCTTATTAAAAGATTCACCTTCTGTTGCTAATCCTGCTTTATATATTGCATCAATAATTTTATTTTTATCAAATAAAACAATTGAACCGTCACGCTTTTTGATTTGTTCTATCATGATGAGTTGGACTAATTTTAATATATTTATAATATAGTGAGATTTACAAAATTTTGCAATAGCCTATGTCTTTAATTAGATTATATCTTTAGTATTTTATTACTTTAGCATATCATCTCCACCTTTTGATAAAGGATTACACTTTAAAACTCTTTTCATTCCAAGTGCAGTGCCTTTAATGGATCCATATTTATTTATAGCCTCATATGTATATTCTGAGCACGTTGGGTTGAATTTGCAGTATCCTGAAGGGTGTAATCCTTTAAATATTCCATAATCTGGTGATAGAGTTTTTTGGTATATACGTATTGTTTTTAGAAGTATTTTTTTCATATTATATAAAGATTAATATTGCAGCAGATAGCATTATTATAACAGATAGAATAGAAAATATATTTTCAAACCAATTATTTACATATTTACCCATTATAGATTTTCTATTGGCAATTATTATAATAAGAATGACTATAAATGGTGCAAGCATTCCATCAAGTACTTGAGAGTAATACAGGGCTATTATTGGGTCAATTTTAAAGATTGCAAATATGAATCCTGTTATTAGTGAAAGTATTATAACATAATAAAAAATTCTTTCTGATTTGAATGTTCCTGATAGTGTACTCTTATTTTTTGTAATTTCTGTTAATGCATAAGCTGATGATATTGCAAGTACCGGAATTGCTATAAATCCTGCAGAAATAATGCCAATTGAATATAACTGTTCTGTAAGTCTACCAGCCAAAGGATACAATACATGTGCTGTAGCAATAGCAGGATATTTTGATTGTAATATATTTATGTGATTCTTAAATAATGTTGCTCCTGATGCAGTCATAATGAATAAAGTTATAATTTGAGAAAAAATAAATCCTATTGTAACAACCTTGGTTTCTTTTCTTGCAAAAAGGAAGGGTCTTTTTTCTTCTATTTCTTCTTCTTGTTGCCAAAATAAAAGATATGGAGATATTGTTGTTCCAAGTATTCCTGTTGCAGTTAATGCATAATTTTTATTAGTAAAGAATTGCAAGAAATTTGGAATAAAGGTTCCTTTCAGTACAGATAACCAATTAGGGTGTACAATAATAGCAGTAATAATGTATGCGACAAATATAAATGATCCAATCATCATGTATTTTGCTATTTTTTTATAATTCTTGAATATAATCATATATGATAATAATAAAAATACTGGAATTAAGAAGAATTCATAATTTGCAGTTGAATTTGTTAGAAAAGTATCTGCAGCAGCTGAAGTTGCGAGCATATCTGCGCCAATTGTAAATGTATTGCATAGAATGAGTATTACAAGGATTAATATGGACATTTTGATACCAAAGTATTCCCTTACTACTTGGTTTAATCCTTTTTGTTTTATTACTCCAATCTTCGCAACGATACTTTGTACTGCTATAAGCATGGGTATAGCAATAAGCATAATCCAATTTTGAGAGAAACCAAATTGAGATCCAGCAATTGAATAAGTCGAAATTCCTGCAGGATCATTATCTGCTGCACCAGTAATTATTCCTGGCCTTACATCATCTATATAATCTTTTAATTTGTCTTTTTTGAAAAATTTCATTTTGATGGTATTACAATTTTAGAGTGTAATTTAATCTTATTTAGATCTGATCCTATAACAGGAGAGAGTATTTTACTATTTTCTTTAACAAATATTTTCCCGATTGTAGATTTTCTTATTTTTGTTTCTATTCCATACATATTCAATTTAAGATTTGTAATTATAAAGATCATAAAACTTATAAGGATAATTCCTTCAATAAGAGATAATATAGCTCCAGCATATTTATTAAATTTTGATTTTCTTATATTTTTAGGAATAATTTTTTTATATATTATTGGTGATAGTATATGGAATGCTATAAGTATTATGATAAATGTTGATAGTACACCTAAAGGTATAGTTAGATTTTTAGGAATATTAATGATGGATTTGGTTATGCTATATCCAATTCCATAAAATTTGACAGATATTATATATGCAATAATTATTCCAACAAAACCTGTTGTAATTTTTATTGCACCATCACTATAACCCCTTTTAATATAAATAATTAAAATGATTACGATAATAATACTTATAATGTCCATACTTATAATATATTACACAATGTTGAATATAATATAAAGAGATATATCTTTCATGTAATTTTAATCTTTTTTTAATATTTTACTTATATCTTAAAATTAGTATAATAGAAACATGGAAAATAATAATATAGATGATTCATATATAACACATACTGAATTCAAAAAAACATTATCTTTTGTAGTTATACTTGTATTAGTATTTGCAATAGCTCTAGGTGGTGTATTTGGATTTATTTTATCTTCTCTTGTTGGTACTTCAAGTGGTGCAAATCAATCTGTTTCTGGTCCTATTCAAAACTTACCAGTTGTAAATGAGCAATCTGCTGTTATAAATGTCGTAAAAAAATCCAATCCTGCTGTAGTAAGTATAGTAATATCACAGTATGTACCTAATACAAGTAGTAATAGTTCTTTAAATAATTATTTATGTAGTTTTTTTGGTACATGTAGTAATCCTTCTAGTGGTAATAATGGTACAGGTTATTCAAAACAAGAAGTTGGTGCAGGTTCAGGCTTTATTATATCATCTGATGGATATATTCTTACAAATAAACATGTAGTAGCAAATCCACAAGACTCTTATACTGTTATTATGAATAACGGGAAAACATATAATGCAAAAATAGTAGGTGTAGATCCAACAAATGATATTGCTGTAGTAAAAATTAATGCTACTAACCTACCTACTCTAACATTAGGTAACTCATCTAATCTTCAATTAGGAGAAAGTGTTGTTGCAATTGGTAATGCTCTAGGTCAATATCAAAATACTGTTGATACAGGTGTTGTTTCTGGTTTAGATAGAAATGTGCAGGCGCAAGATCCTGTAACACATGCTATTGAACAATTAACAGGTGTTATTCAGACAGATGCAGAAATTAATCCTGGAAATTCAGGTGGTCCATTATTGAACTTGAAAGGACAAGTTATTGGTATTAATACAGCTGTAGCATCTTCTGCTCACGGTATTGGGTTTGCTATACCTATTAATCAAGCAAAAGCTGATGTAAATTCAGTAATATCTCAAGGTAAACTTGTAAAACCAGAGCTTGGTGTTAGTTATGTAAATGTAACTGCTGGTATTCAAAGACAATATCATCTTAAATATGATTATGGTGCTCTTATTATGGGATCTAGTAATCAAAGTGCTGTTATTCCTAATACACCAGCATCAAGAGCTGGACTTAAGAAAGGAGATGTTATATTAGAGGTTAACGGAACAAAAGTTGATAGTGCAAATCCCCTATCATATCTTATAGGTGAACAAAAAGTGAATTCTACAATCACTCTTCAAGTTTATACTAAAAGTGGATCTTTAAAGAATATCAGTGTTTTACTTAATAAAACTTTTAAGTAATATTTTATGAATAAAACTATTAAAGTTTTGCTAATAGAAGATGAGAGAAAAATAGCTAACTTTATAAAAAGAGGTTTGAATGAGACCGGGTTTATTGTTGATGAATCCCTTACAGGTATGGAAGGTTTGGAAAAAATTCAGAATAAGGAATATAGTTTAATAATTTTGGATTTAATGTTACCTGATTTGGATGGATTTGATGTTTGTTCTAAGATTAGAGAGTTAGATATTCGTTATCCTGTTTTAATATTAACAGCACGAAATTCCACTGAAGATAAAGTAAAAGGTCTGGATATGGGTGCAGATGATTATCTTACAAAACCTTTTGCCATTAATGAGCTAGTAGCACGCGTTAAAGCACTTTTAAGAAGAGGTCCATCTGTTATAGATAATGTATTAAAGGTTGGAGATTTGGTATTGAATATAAAGACACATGAAGTATATAGAAATGGTAAATATATAGAACTGTCTCAAAAAGAATTTGTCATACTTGAATATTTAATGCTTAATACAGGGGTTGTTCTCACAAGATCAATGATAGAAGAACATGCATGGGATTATGAGTTTGATGGATTCTCAAATGTAGTTGATGTTTATATCAGGCTTTTGAGAAAAAAAATAGATGATGAATATAAGAACAAAATTATTAAAACCGTTAGAGGATTTGGTTATAAAATTCAAGCATAATTTTATTTTCCATTCACTAAAATTTAGGTTTTTATTTTGGAATGTCTTGATATCTTTTGTATCAATTTTAATACTACTTACGATTTTTTTTATTACTGTAAGATATACTCTTTATTCTCAATTTGATTCCAATCTTACTTATAATGCTCATGAAATATCTTCGGTACTGGATCATTCTAACAACCCTTATTCATCATCTTTCCTTCATTTTAATAATAAAAATCTTATTGGATATTTCACTGTTGTATTAAATAGAAATGGGAGTGTTATAGAAGAGTCAAATAAGTTGAAATTAAATAGATCTACTATAACCCAAATTTTAAAATCTGTAGAGACAAATCCATCTATGAGTATATTTACAAAGGATATATCAGGGACATATATTAGAATGATATATATGCCTATTATACATAATAGTTCATTGGAAGGAGTATTAATTGTTGGGAATTCCATAGAACTTATTAAAGAAACTCTTAATGAATTACTTATATTGATGATATTTATAGCTATATTCTTTTTGTTTGTAAGCTTTATAGTAATTTTTTATTTTGTTCATAGATTAACAGATCCTTTAGAAGAAATAACTTCTCAAATAATATCCATTACAGGTTTTGATCTAAAACAAAGGCTTCATATAGAAGATTTAAATGATGAATTTAGAGTATTAGCTGTTGAATTTAATAAACTCTTTGATAGATTAGAGCATACATTTGACAGAGAAAGAATTTTTATAAATGATGTTGCTCACGAGATTAAAACTCCCCTATCTGTTATTAGTGGTGAGAGCGAATTGACTTTATCAAAAGAATTAGAGGCAGATGAGTATAAAAGAATAATACATACAATTTTGAAAGAATCTAGACGAATAGAGAGTGTTTTAAATGATATTTTATCAATTGCAAGATTAGAGTATACAAATAGGAATGTAAAGAGTGAAAAAATTGGATTGAAAGAGGTATGTTTAGATATTGCAGAAGATATGAAAGCTATATCTATATCAAAATCATTAGAATTTAATTTCATATCAAAAGGAACACATTTTCATGTATTTGGTAATAAGGAAAATATAAAAAAAGCAATATCAAATATTTGCATGAATTCACTGCAATATACTGATAAAGGAAATATAACAATGAAACTATATAGAAAGGCAGGGAAAATATATATTATTATTGAGGATAGTGGTATAGGAATAGCTAAAGAAGATATACCAAACATTTTTGATAGATTTTATAGAGGAAAAAATATTGGAAGGAAAGAAGGATCTGGTATAGGACTTTCTTTTTCAAAAAGTGTTATAGAATCTTCTGGTGGCTCTATTAATGTTGAAAGCACTATTGGTAAAAGGACAATATTTACTGTTATACTTCCAGAATTTAAATGATTACATTATTTATCCTAAAAATATAGACCTATAATGCATATAAATATTTTGTTCAATAAGTTCAATAAATATTTATATGTATGTATTTTTGGTATATTTATGATATAATACATTTGTATCTTATAGAAATGTATAAAGAAGGTATAGTCTTTACATAAATATATGGTTTATGTATAATAAATAAAAGTAATATTTTAAAGTATTATTTAACTAGATAATTAAATGTTTTTAAAAATTAAGGAAGATTCGCCGAAACAGGACAGCAAGTTTCGATGGTGGGTTTTTAACATAAACATAAAGAATAGGTTTGTCATATTTGAAGAGTTTTATGTATCTTTTTCTGGATATATAGATAGTAGATTTTCTTTCTTCAGTAGTTTTTCCAAAAGGATACAAAAGTTATTCATAAAGGTTGATTTCTTCAAAGTTAATCTAATGCAAAAGTTTTATTGGGGAAGAGGTAGGTTTTATAAACATCTGATATTTTCATTCCTATCTTTTGTTTTTATATTCACATTTTTAATGATGTGGGTAGTATGGTTTCATAGTAGTGATGCCCAAAGAATTGCTTTGGCAAAGGTAAATCCTCAAAGTGAGAATTCAGTGAGTAGTATATTATCAGCAAGTACAATACCAAATCTTAAAGCTACTACCAAATCTTCTGTAAAAGATGCAAGTTATGGACTAATAAATTGGTATAAAGTGCAACCTGGTGATACATTAGCATCTGTTGCAAAGAAGTTTAATGTATCTTCTTCAGTTATTATGTGGTCTAATCATTTGAAATCTCCTACTATATATCCTGGAGAGAATTTAAATATTGTTCCTGTATCTGGTATTACATATACTGTAAAACCGAATGATACTATACAAACGATAGCAGCAAAGTATAAAACATCTGTATCTCAAATTAAAGATTGGAATCTTATGAATGGTACATCTGCAAGTGTAGCCCCAGGAAAGGTTATTTTTATACCGAATGCTGTGATACCTACTCCTCAAAATAATGTGGCTAATTTTGCAAATACATCTAATAATACTGGCAATACTGGATATACTTCATATACTCCATATACTACTACTATTACAAGAATTACATCAAAATCTGTGCCTGTTTCACCTTATTCTATCTATTATAATCAGGGTAATCCAGCATGGAGTGGTATACGTGTAGGATATTCATGGGATACAGTAGGAGAAGTGGGTTGTCTTATTTCATCTATTGCTATGGTAGGAAAGTATTATGGATTTAATATTACGCCTGCAACAATTGCTGAAAATCCATCTAATTTTGTAGGACCTTTATTTAATTGGAATGGACTCGGTATATTTAATGTTATTCCTTTAGGAAGTTTATTTGGAGGATATGTCAATTGGAGTGCTATTAATACTCAATTATCTTTAGGACATCCAATTGTTGTATCTGTTGGTTATGGATATCATTATGTATTATTGTTAAAACAACTTCCTAATGGGCAGTATTTAATGGATGATCCTGCAGTAGGACCTAATTTAATCTTCAATAACCACTACTCTACTTCATCTGTTACTCAGGCTGTAGAATTTGTACCAAATTAGGTATAAATATATTTTATGCATTACATCTTTTCTATTGTATTAATGCCTAAAAGGTCTAATCCCGTTTTTATGATTTGCATGGTTTTATATGTTAGTGCTAACCTTGTGTTTCTCACTTCTGTTTGTGTTTTTAAGATACTGTGTTTTTCATAAAAACTATTAAAGGTTTTAGATAGATTTAAAAGATATTCTGTTAATATATTAGGTGATAATTTAGATTCATATATGGCATCTTGGAATTTATAGATATATCTTGCAAGATTGATTTCATCATCGTTACTAAAGGATATATTTGAAAAATTGATAATATTTTTCTCATTTTTCAAAATACTAGCACATCTTACATATACATATTGAATATATACACTGGTATTACCATTTGTTTGTAGCATTTGATCAATATTAAATATAATGTCTGATGAATAATGTTTTTTTAGAATATTAAATTTAATCGCACCAATTGCTATATCTTTAATAGATTTATCATTTGTTATTCCATTTTTATTCATTATATCTTTTGATCTCTCAATTGATGTATTAATTATATCTTCTGCTCTAATTATTATTCCTTTTCTTGTTGAGAGCTTTTTATTTCCTTCAAGCTTTAGAATTCCATGAGAGATTAATATTAATTTTGTATTTTTCTTTGTAATACCTAGTATTTTTGATGCTTCAAACATTTGTTCTATCATTTGTTTTTGATCAGATCCAATTTCATATATAAGGACATTTTTACCAAGGACATCTTGTCTGTATTTTATTGTTGCAATATCTCTGAGGGCATAGACTGTAGTTTTATCTGATTTTTGTAAGACTAAAGGTTTTTGATTTTGCTTTGTATATACTACTACTGCCCTTTCTTCTATTTTTGCTATTCCATCTTTTAATGATTTTTTTACAATATCTAAAGCTAGCTCATTATAGAAACTTTCTCCCAGTATATATGTAAATTCATGGATATCTAATATTTTATATATTCTTTTAAAATCTTGAATACTCCAGTTTACACAATCATTCCATATTTTTAATATTTTAGGATCTTTTTCTGATAATAGTTTAAAATATTTTTTTGCCTCATCCTTTAATTCTTTGTTGTTCTCTTCTTTTTTATGAAATTCTATATATAGCTTTAGAAGTTTTTCAATTGGATCTTTTTGAATTTCTGTATAATCACCCCATTTATCAATTGCATAAATCAGTTTTCCAAATTGAGTACCCCAATCTCCTATATGATTATCAGATTCAATATCAAATCCTATATATTTATGAATTCTTAGTATGCTATCCCCTATTATTGTAGACAATAGGTGTGATACATTCATAGGTTTTGCAATATTAGGTGATGAGTAATCTATAATGATTTTATCTTTACTCTTTGTTTTTTCTATAAGAGTCTCTTTTTTCAAGTATTTTATTAAATCTTCCTTCTTTATCCATATATTTATAAACCCATTAACTGTATTTACTTGGTAATCTCTTAGTTCATTTTTAATAATCTCTGCAATATCTT
This sequence comes from Patescibacteria group bacterium, assembly GCA_023380695.1. Lineage (GTDB taxonomy): Bacteria > Patescibacteriota > Dojkabacteria > JAKAPS01 > JAJZLI01 > JAMCRT01. The sequence continues at coordinate 11,407 of JAMCRT010000034.1, forward strand.
GAGGTTTTTCTTTAATACATTGTGCAATTTTAAAAGCAATATTACTTTTATAGTCACCAAATTTTTTCTCTGTTTGTAAAACTTCTATATTTAGATCTAAACCGAATTTTTTATGTACTATATTTTTTAAATCTTGTCTTATTATGTCTTGCATATGCAGTATTGTAACATAAATATATCTTGTGATATACTCATTTCAATGTTCCCTAGTATTTAAAGATGATAGAAAAAGATGTTGGACAACCAATACAAGATGAAAGACTTAGTTCTATCATGTATATCCCTGAGGAATTTTCTGATGAGAAAAGGGTAGAATTAGATGGTTTATCTGAATCTGATTGTTTACTTCCCTTTTTTTCAAATCTTGACAGGCCCGTATTCCTACTTAAGAACATGCCAGAGGAAGTTTCAGGTGCTATATCATCAAGATATAGTAGAGCTACAAAGTCACTTAGAAAAACATTTTTTGACGAGTATTTAAGTGAAATATTGATGCCGGAAAAGAACAAGAATTGGGAAGGTTTATCCGATGAAAGAAAACATGAGTTAATAGACTATAAAAGAAGATTTATTGATCATATTAGATATTTAAGTAATCTAGAAAATGCTACAACAGTTAATATAGAGAAAGGTAGGGAATTTTTTAAGAAGTGGTTAGCAGAATATGGTGATGATTCTATTGCTGAACAGGCGGCAGTTCATTTATGTATTGAAGGAGCATCAAATATTGTTATCAATGCAATAGAGACACAAAGAATTAATTCATATATTGAAAAATCTTCAAGATATGTACCTTTTGATAAAATAGGTATTGATGGTAGATATCAATATGCAATACCTTTGGAGATTCAAGAATCTAGTATGAGAGAGGAATATGTGAATGCTATGGATAGTCTCATAGGACATTATAGTAGGATTCTACTTTCATATTTGGAATACATAAAAAGTAAATACCCAAAGGGAGATGATGAAGATGATAGAGCATTTGAAAGATCTAGAAGTGCTAAGAGGTTTGATGATTTGAGGGAACTATTACCTTTTGGTATTCAAACAAGTGTTGCTATACAAGGTAATGCGAGGGCAATGGAACATTTAGTACAAAGATTAAAGCTGCATCCAATATCAGAGGTAAGAGAATATGGAGAGATGATTGGGCAAGAGCTTGAGAGTGCAATGCCATCCTTATTTTCTCATATAAATACTGATAGAGGTAGAAGGTTGCAACAATATAAAAGAGAAATAACCACATTTTCAAGAGACTGTGAAGAAGATACTTTAGAAGATAATATTGGTATTGAAAATTCTCAGTCAGCATCACTTATATCTTATGATCATGATGGAGAGAATAAAGTTATTGCAGGATTATTGTTTGATAATAACACAAGGTCTCTTCCCTATTCTTATTATCTAGAAAAAGTAAAAGTGATGAGTGATGATAAAAAGAGGGAAATTCTGGATAGAGTCTTTAGTAAGAGAGGAGCTAGTCGTGAGAAAGACAGACATTTAACTGTACCAAAAGCATTTGAACATAGTATGTATTTGTTTGAGATGGTATCTCGTGGAGGAGATTTCAGAGATCTTTTAAGGCATAGAATGACAACAATTGAAAGACCTTTGTTTTCTATGGATAATGGATTTGGCGTAGATAACGATCTTATAGATTCAGAATTTATGGAAGATATTAAAAGTTTATTTGATAGGGTTGGGAGTGTTTACCAAAAATTGAAGAGTGTGGATCCTTTCATTGCTCAATATATTGTACCTTTTGGTTTTTATCAGAGATGGACAATGCAGCTTAGTGCAAGAGAACTATATTGGATAGCTGAACTTCGTACTGGGCCACAAGGTAAGCCATCTTATAGGAAACTTGTACAAGAAATAGTTGAAGAAGTTGGGAAGGTTCACCCATTAGTATTTAGTGGGGTTTTAGTTGATAATAATGACTATTCTTTATCAAGAAGAGAGTCAGAAATAAAAATAAGTAATAAATTAAAATCTATGGACAACCCATAGTTTCTAATTGTTACTATAGGACTGTAATATTATGATAGAGATAGATAACTCACCAGATATATCTTTTGAAACATTATACAATATAGGTTTTTTAAAACATGTTATAATTGATGGCCTTGATGGATCTGGAAAAGGAACTATTGTAGATGAATTATCTAGTATGTTGGCCTCAAGAGGCCTAAATGTGTTATCAATAGAGTTACCTCAATATGAACAACCTTGGGGACAGGTCATAAAAAGAGTATTACACTCAGATGCAATAGATTTGACTCTTGAAGAAAGAATGTTACTGTATGTGCTCAACAGATTGGAAACAATAGATGCAATAAAAAAACAATCTTGTGATATTTATGAAAGATCAAATAAGGAAGTAGTATTGTTATTTGATAGATTTGTGACATCAAATGTTATAACTTGTGCATACTATTCCAAAACACATGATACTAATTTAAATATTAAAAAATTATATGAATTTATGCTTGAATCAGATAGATATTTTCTAGAAAGTCTTCATTTGGAAGATTTTCATGTTGTTGTACCACAAATTAGTGCAGATTTAGCTGTTAATTCTCTTATGGCTGATAATACTAGGAAAGATGGTCCTGATTTATATGAAAATACTGATGTACAATCTATAGCAGATAGATATTATCAGATATTATCTGATAATAGTGGTAATAGACAAAAAATAAGTCTTGTACCACAAATAGAAAATGGTATAAGGCTTTCGCCTAATACTGTGTCTAAAAGAATCATTGATATGATGTTTGAGGCTACTACTACTGCATCTTCTGGAGGAATTCGTGAAAAATTACATATAAGTGAAATAAGTAGTGAATTATTAGGAGAAATGTATAGAATGTTACAATCAGGTAAATACCCTACTCTTGCAAATCTGGATCCATATTGATTGCAAATAAGGTTTAAATCATGGTATTATTTAGTATTGAAAGGAAAAACAATGACAAAGAAGACGAATAATATATTTAATGCTCAATATCCAAGTGGAATAGCGTTTGTTGGATCAATCCTTATATGGTTGGGATTAGGTATGCTTACTCATAAAGTGGGTGCCTTCACATTAATTGGGATAGGTATGGGTTTTGTACTTGTCGCAATAATTTCTATGTTAAGCCGAAATCGATATCTATCTAGAATGTCCAAAGATAAACAGGATATATTGTAATAGATTACTATCTATATAGAGTGTGTAATACATTGTCATTTCCCATCATTTTATATAATATATAAATATGGATGAGAGTGTATTTAGGGCATATGATATACGGGGTGTATATCCTCAAGGTGTAAATGAAAATATTGTATCCAGAATAGGTTATTTTTATGTGAGATATTTTAATCTAAAGAATATCTGTGTAGGTAGAGATATTAGAGTTTCTTCTTTTTCACTTTTTGAAAGTTTTCTAAGAGGTGCAATATATGCTGGTGCTCATATCACTGATTTAGGAATGATTTCCACTGATATGATGTATTTTGCTACTGCTTTTTATAATTTTGATGGTGGAGTGCAAATTACTGCATCTCATAATCCAAAAGAATATAATGGAGTAAAAATGGTCTTATCTGGTGCAAGACCTGTGAGTGGTGATAATGGTATATATGAAATTAGAGATCTTATTAAAAATAGTTTAAATGAAGAATTTCCATTCCCATTAAGTGTTAACTCTGAAAAATTAGATATTAAAAATGATTATATAAATCATGTTTTATCCTTTATAAATCCATCTTCTTTGAGTAATCTTACTATAGTTGCAGATTCTGGAAATGGTATTGCTGGAACTATTCTCCCATCAATTTTTGAAAGATTAAATTGTAAATTATTGTCTTTATTTTTTGAAGTAGATGGGACTTTTCCTAATAGACCTTCTGAACCATTACCACAAAATTTAGTTGAAGCAAGAAAAATGGTTGTAAATAAAAAGGCAGATTTTGGAGTAGCTTTTGATGGAGATGCTGATAGATGTTTTTTTATTGATAATAAAGGAGAATGTATAAATGGATATTTTACAACAACACTACTTGCAAAAAATATATTATTACACAGCAGTGGGGAGACTATAGTACATGAGGTAAGACAAATATGGGCAATTGAAGATGTGATAAAGGAATATGGAGGTAAATCAGTTTTATCTAGACCGGGTCATGTATATATAAAAGATGCTATGAGAGAAAATAATGCAATATTTGGAGGTGAGTTATCTTCACATTTTTATTTCAGAGAAAATTTTTTTGCTGATAATGGTATGATTCCAATGCTTATGATAATGCAGCTCATCTCTGATACAAAGAAAAGTTTATCTTCACTAGTTGTACCATTATTTGAGAAATATTTTGTATCAGATGAGATCAATTATGAGGTACAAGATATACAATCTATTATTGATAAAATAAATTATGAATATAAAAGTAAAGAGTGTAAATTAAGTTTTATAGATGGTATTTCTGTTGAATTTAAAGATTATAGGTTTAATGTAAGAGGATCAAATACAGAACCTTTAATAAGGTTAAATATGGAAGCAAAAAGTAGTGATATTTTAGTAAAAAGACTAGAAGAAGTAGAAAAGTTAATTATTGAGTAGTAATTTATCTGTTTTTAGAGACCCATAGCAGCAAACATATATGTTAAATACGTCCAAAGTTTAGAATATATGTGTTTTATAACTCCTGAATAAGTTCAGAAACATATGGCACTCTTAAATTAATAAAAAATTGGGGTATACTCAAAATATGAATAATTTCATACAAACTTACAAAAGGTTGCTCGAGCAAGTGACACCAGCATATTACAGAAATTTTTATGGTAATTTCAAAATGGATAATAGATTTATTGGTGTTGTTGGTGCACGTGGAGTAGGAAAAACAACTTTTTTACTTCAGTATTTAAGAGAGAATTATAGAGATTCTGAAAAAGGATTATATATTTCTGCAGACAACTTATATTTTGCTGACCATACTTTGATTGAAATAGTAGATCAGTTCGTGAAATTGTATGATGGAGAATTATTATGTATAGATGAGATTCATGAATACAAAAACTGGAATCAGGAATTAAAGAATATTTTTGATTCATATCCCAATGTGCAAATATTATTTTCTGGAAGTTCAAGTATAGATCTTATTAAAGGTAAATATGATCTTTCAAGAAGGGTTATTTTGAGACAAATGTATGGGTTTTCGTTTAGGGAATACTTAGAATTTAGGACAGGTAATAAATATCCAATTTTGACGATTAAAGATATATTTGAATCTACTTCTGGTGTGGATAAAGAAATTGGTAGCACTGTAAAGCTTTTAGGATATCTAAATGAGTATTGGAAAAAAGGATATTATCCAACTTCAAATACAATTTTAACGTATGAAGTGTTTAAAGATACATTAATGGGTATTATTGAAAAAACAATTTATGAGGATATAACATCATCTTATGCTCTAAAAACTGAAAATCTAGATACTTTTAAAAAGATCATTTATTTTTTTGCTACATCAGAACCTGGGAGTGTCAGTATAAATAAGTTAGCAAACAGTTTGGGTAAAGATCATGCTACAATAACAGAATATGTCCAAATTTTGAGAGATACTGGTATTCTAAGGTTCTTGTTGATTGATAAATCTAGGCATGCTTTAGTAAGAAATACAGAAAAAATATATCTTGATAATACCAATCTACTCTATTCAATAAATGAAACTATAGGTAAAGAAATTCATATTGGAACAATTAGAGAGCTTTTTGCTATTTCGAGTCTAGAAGATTCAGGATATAATGTTTTCTATTCAAAGATGGGTGATATTATAACGAAAGATTATACTATTGAAATAGGAGGATTAAAAAAATCTAGTAATCAGATAAAAAATGTACCAAATTCCTTTATTTTAAAAGATGATATTTTGTATAGTTCATTAAATATCAGACCATTGTATCTTCTTGGTTTTTTAAGATAAGATCAAAGTTGTTTTAGTTAGTAAGATATTTCTATATCTGTAATACTTATTTTAGAAATTTATCAATATTGTCTATTGGTATTATTTGTGTTTTATCCTCATTTCGAATTTTAAACTCCACTCCCCCACTTCTAATACTTTTATCTGATAAAACTAGTCTTATAGGTATGCCTACTAAATCTGCATCTTTCAATTTTTCTCCTATTCCAATTTCTCTATCATCTAGTAATACAGTTTTATTTGTATTCATAATTGTTTGTAAAATCGTATTAGCATTATTATCTAACTTATTTGTTATGAAATATATATCATAAGGGGATATATTTTGTGACCATATAATACCATTATCATCATGCATTATCTCTACTAGTATACCCATTAATCTACTTATACCTATACCATAACATCCCATATATATTTGCTTTTTAGTATTGTCTTTATCTTTATATGTATATTCAAATGCATCTGTATATTTTGTATCAAGCTTGAATATATTTGCAGCCTCAGATCCTTTAAATATTTCATATTCTTTTTGTGTAATATTATCTTTGTTTATTAATTCTTCATTGAAATATTCTCCAGTTTTTAGATTATGATATATAGTATCTTCTCCATTATCACACTTTACTTGAAATTCTATTGATCTATCATCTGTGAAATCTCCACCTGATGCAAGTGCTTCTACTACATATTGTTCAATACCAATTTTTCTAAAAATATTCCAATAGAATTTCAAGTCTATTTCAAAATATTTGTTTAAATCTTTCCTAGATGTATGGAAACTATATAAATCTTTCATTCTAAATTCTCTACCTCTTAGAAGACCTGATTTTGCTCTTTTTTCATTTCTAAATTTTGTTTGAATTTGATATAAGGCAAAAGGGAAATCTTTATATGACATGTTATATTTTTGAGCAAGTGGAGTTACTATTTCTTCATGTGATGGATTTAAGATATATTCTTTTCTAGAATCTGTAAGTATTGCATCTACAGCTTTGAGTAATACATCAATTGTATTTATTCTTCCTGTTTTTTCCCATATATCTTTTGGAGCAAGAGAAGGCATTAAAATTTCATCTGCAATTTTATCCATTTCCTCTCTTACGATATTTTCAATATTGAATAATACCTTTTTTCCCATAGGAAGATATGTGTATATTCCTGCAGATAATTGATCTATGAATCCTGCCTTTATGAGCAGTGTTGCATTTATAGAATCATATTTTTTAGAATCTTTTCTTGTTTTTCCAAATAGATCTGAATATCTTTGCATATTTAATTTTATCATTAAATTTTATTATTACAATAATTTGTATACGTTCTATACATTTGATTGTATTTTCAAATTCGATGTCATATACTCATTATTAATGGAAGAAAATGTAGATAATAACTTAGAGACACCTAATATTCAAAATACTAATTCAGATAATACTAGTGGTATTAAAAGTTGGCAAATTAATACAATAATCATATTGGGATTACTTCTTCTTATTACCTTAGGTTTAATATTTTATGTGATTGCTTTTAAAAAATCTTCAAACAATAACCTAGTATCTTTAAAAACTACAAGTACAACAAAAAAAGCAGTTACAGTAGCTAACCCATATAAAGGTTGGCTTACTTATACGAACTCTACATATAGATATTCTTTTAAATATCCATCATCTTGGAAATTATATACATCTAATTATCCTAATATTGTTTTTGGCAGTAATACTACTGCTAATTCTCAAACAAGTGCTGAAGTAGAACTATTAAATACTGATGGTGCACATATAATCTTTACATATAATCTAACTGGACTGGGTGGAGGTAATCAACTAGTTTCTAAAATAGAGAAATTTAATATGAATAATACCCAATATGATTTAGTATTTCTGGCATCTAATTCTCAATCTAGTTGTCCTCAAATCTATGGTAAGGCTTCTTTTACTTTCCCTAGTTCTTTATTACCTAGGTCTTGTATTCAAAATACAAATAAAGTAGTTTTGGTGAGTAGTAATCAGACTAAATCTATACAAAACATAAATGGTAATTATTATGTCAGTATTCCACTAATAGATACTAATATATCTGATCCTGCAATTAATGTTAATACAAATAATGCAGTAGGATCAATATCTTTAACATTATCATCTGCAATAAATATAAATTCAATAAATACTAACAGTAACATAAAAGTATTTGAAAATCTTCTCAAATCATTACAGTTACCATAATGTATAGATAAATATTGTCTTTAGATATATTTATGATAGTGTTTTGTGTTGAAACAATAATATTTTTCATATATACTCTTTATTATGTCTACTATCGATGATTTAATAAACCAAAGGAAAGAAAAAATAAAAATATTGGAAGATAAAGGTATTAACCCTTATCCTTCTAAGGTTAACAAAGATTTTGATAATGTCTATGTAATTAAAAATTTTAATACTCTAGAAAATAAAAGGATTCATGTTGCAGGAAGAATTATTTCAATAAGAGAACATGGGAAAATTACGTTTTTTGATATAGAAGATGAAACTTCTAAATTACAACTTTTTTTTAATAATGAAACATTGGATTATGAAAATTTATCTCTTTTGGATATTGGAGATTTTGTTGAAGCGGAAGGTTTAATATTTAAGACAAAAGCTGGAGAGATTACATTAAAAGTAACAAATTATCATATACTTACTAAATCATTAAGACCAATTCCTCAAATGCATTTTGGTATATCTGATGATGAGGAAAAAGTAAGAAAAAGATATGTAGACCTTATTACCAATAAAGAATTAAAAGAAAAGTTTTACCTTAAATCAAAATTTGTAAATTCATTTAGAGATTTTTTTGATAAATCTGGGTTTTTGGAAGTAGATACACCTGTATTAGAATTAGTTCCTGGTGGTGCTGATGCTGAACCTTTTAAAACTTATCACAATACATTGGATTTGGATATGTATCTTAGGATATCATTAGAATTGCACTTAAAAAGGCTAATAGTTGCAGGTTTCGATAGAGTTTTTGAAATAGGAAAGGTTTTTAGAAATGAAGGCATGAGTACTCAACATTTACAGGAATTTACATTATTAGAATTTTATTATGCTTATAAGGATTTTAATTATTTAAAAGATTTTGTTCAGAAACTATATAGATATGTATTGAAAGAGACTTTTGGAACTTTAAAGTTTGAGTATAAAGGTGAAAAAATAGACTTTGGAAAAAAATGGGAAACAATAACATATTTTGATCTGATGAAAAAATATGGATGTGATCTTGATACTTTGAATACATTAGAGAAGTTACAAAAATTTGCAAAAGATATAGGTATAGATAATATATCTTCTTTAAATAAAGCACGTTTAATAGATAAGATCTATAAAAAGATTGCAAGACCTAATTTAAAGGGGCCTTTATTTTTAGTGGGTCATCCAATTGAGATATCTCCACTTGCTAAAAAAAATGAATCTAATCAGTTAATAGTTGATAGATTTCAAATCTTAATTTTAGGATTTGAACTAGGAAATGGGTTTTCAGAATTAAATGATCCAATTGATCAAAAAGAAAGATTTATTGAACAACAATCATTAAGAGATAGCGGAGATAAAGAAGCACAGATGATGGATGAGGATTTTATAGAAGCTCTAGAATATGGAATGCCACCTACTGCAGGGTTTGGAGTTGGTTTAGATAGACTTTTTATGCTTTGCGCTAATCTGAATAATATAAGGGAGACTGAATTCTTCCCAATTATAAAAGATGTATAAAATTATATCTATGTATTCTTAATATTAATAAATATATACCTTATAGTATTGACATTAGGGTCTGTATGTAATATAATATTTATTATGAATGAAGTATTAAAAAATCCACAAAAAGAGGATGAATTATCAAATACTGTAGGAGAATGGGTAATATATGAACAAGGGGGAGATCATGCACCATTAGTAGAGTCTTTAGGAAATAAAACAAGATGGTCAGTAGAAGATCCAAGTAAAGCTAAATATCAACTTAAAATTGGAGATATTATAGTATATTATACTGGCCCCAAAAGAATACCAAGAGCATTAATACGAATGGAGAGTAATCATATAGCAGATGTAATAGGAGTAGCAGAAGATCAGAATCTGGATCCATATATAGAAGATATTGTATCAAGAAAACTTAAAGAATTTGGAGAAGAAGGAGAGTCATATAAAACGAAAGTTTCGGATATGAAAAGAGTAACAGGAATATGTGATAGAGTGAATAAAGGAGGAGATTTAGATAGTGAAGATTTAAGATTTCTTTATGAGATAGATAGAACTATACAAGGGTTTGAATATAGTAGAGATCCAAGAATTAATACTCTTTTAGAAGGAAGAGATATAAAAA
>JAMCRT010000035.1:0-21765 GCA_023380695.1 Patescibacteria group bacterium
AACGCAAGTGAGGAAGAAAAACAAAAACAACAAGAGAATCTAGAATATATTTTAAAAAACTTTGAATCAAAATATCCAGATAAATTTGATAGTACAAAAAAAGAAACAGAAAATTACGGAAAACTTACGAATAATGAAAAAAGTAAATTACTCAAAGACCTCAGAGAATCTAAATTCCAAATGGTAGAACCAAAAACTACAGAACCAGAGAAAAAAGTAACAGAACTTACTATTGACTCTAATCCAGAAGTATTTTCCAAATTTGTAGATGGACTTACAGAAGATGAACTCACAGATTTATCAAGAAAAGTTCTAACTTTTGTGGGCTCTGCAACTTTTAAAGATACTGCACAAATAGCTGATATGTTTTCAAATAAATTGGTTGTAGGAAACGCAAGTGAGGAAGAAAAACAAAAACAACAAGAGAATCTAGAATATATTTTAAAAAACTTTAAATCAAAATATCCAGATAAATTTGATAGTACAAAAAAAGAAACAGAAAATTACAGAAAACTTACGAATAATGAAAAAAGTAAATTATTCAAAGATCTCAGAGAATCTAAATTCCAAATGGTAGAACCAAAAACTACAGAACCAGAGAAAGTAACAGAACTTACTGTTGACTCTAATCCAGAAGTATTTCAAAAATATATAGAAGTAGCTTCTCCAAAAGATATAATTATATTAAACAATTTTGCAAAAGAATTATTATCTGTTGCAAATAGAGGATTAAGTATTGAAGGCAAAAGCAAATTAGAACACTTATTATCTAATACTTTGGTAACAGATGGTATAGAATTAACAGAAGATGAAATTAGAAATATAGTTTCAAATATAAAGACCCTTATAGAGTATGCAGAGTTACATGAACTTCCTGAAACTGCAGAAGAAGATGTATCTTCTCACAGTTCAAAAGAGAGTACATTTTTGTTTGATGCAAAATCTGCATACAAAGCTATAACTGATATAAAAATCCCAATAGATACCGAAACTAAGGAGACTACCAAAGCAGTTACTAATGTTACAGATGAATCTACCTCTGAAGTTACAGATATAACAGATATTCCTAAATTACCAGATGATTCCAATGCCCTATTTATAGGTTTAGTAACTGGATACAAAAGTAATAATGAAGAGGAACAAAAGATGCTAGATAAAATAAAAGAATATATTAAATCAAAACCAGAACTTCTTGAAGATGAAAATGAAAGTATGAGACTTGCAATAGAAAGAGCAATGAAATTTACTACAGAAGCAAGAAATAGAATAGTTGCAACTCAAGTAAGAAGAAGTATATTCGCAGGATTGATAGGTGTAGGAGCAGGAGTTGCTATAGGAGAACTAGTAAGACCACTGTTAGAACACAGTACTAAATTAGCTATACCAGTTCATGGACTTCGTGGACATAATATACAAAAAATTGTAACAAATCATGGACATAATGCTAACTCCATACATTCAGTCTCACAACATGTAGGAAAAAATCCTAAGTTACCAGGAGTTACACCTAACACAGAAAAATTAGGAAATATTGGCAGTGTGACATTAAAGCCAGGAGATACTGTATGGGGAATTTTACAAAGCAAAGGTATTCAACCTGAATCTCAAAAAGGATTAACAACTATAGTCAATATGTTTAGAAATAACCCACATTTTCTTGAAAGTGCAAAAATAATTGCAAAAAATGAAGGTGCAGGGAAAACACTATCTATGATATCTAATCCAAATGTACCTGTATCAAATATACTTAAACAATTTACACCACAACAAATAATGCATGCTGCACATTGGATTCCTTCATCTGGGAATATCACATTATAATTTGAGATATATGTAAAATTGGTGTAATCTATATTTAACTTATTTAATTAAAAAAATTATGGATCAAATATTTAAAAGCAATTTTGAGGGAGATATAGATTTATTTGATGTAATGAAATTAAATGAACTAGACCCAAAAGAAAGAGAGGAAAGTTTATTTCTTATACGAAGAACATTTATAGAAGCTTATCTTTTAACAATGAAAGATAAGGTTACTGAGGATGAAATGCAAAATATGCCAGACACTAATTTTGAAGAAACAGTAAAATACTTCCAAAGTATATTAAGTGATCATGATGATATTTTCAGAAATATTCTCTCTGACTTTAAAAAGAGTATGCTTGATGAAGCACAAATATATGACTCAAATATTCCTCAAATATCATCTTAAACTCACTAAAATAAAAAGTCTTCAAACTTGAAAAAGAAATATTAAGATTAAAATAGTAAAAAAATCAAAGTTTAATCTAAATCTCCCTTTCCATCTTGTGTCATATTATCATCTATTGGAGATATAGGCTTTGATAATTTACCATATACAAAATCTCTTAGAACATATATTGATCTTGTAATTAACTCTAAATCAGGATCATTTAATATAAATGAAACAATAATATATACTGATACGCCTATATATAGAGTTATCATAAATAGGAATATCACATCTATAGTCTTAGAAGTATTAAGTAAAACATCTAATACCTTATATGTAAAATACATTACTCCACCCATTATACCTCCAGATACAAATTTTTTGATTGCAGAAGAATAAAAGTCTTTAAACGAGAACCCTCCAAGCCTTTTATGCAAAATAAAGATAAGCACTAAAACATTTAATGTTACAATAATTCCTGCAGCAGCACCTAACCCTCCTATAGCCTTCCATGTAAACGCACTCTTGAAATGTAGGTAATATCCAATATTTAAAAGATTATTTATTGTTGGAGATACAACAGGAAAATTTCCAAACACTCTTACTAAATACAAAGCAAGAAAAATATTTAATACAAAAAATATAGATTCTACTATTAATGGAGTTTTTGTATCCTTAAGGGCGTAAAATGCTCTAATTAAAACTGAAAGTATTGATTGGCCAATAATAGATAAAGACATGAATAGCAATATCCATGAAGTAAGAATTGTATCATTCCATCCAAACTGACTATTAGATCCAGGACCTAATATAAGTCTTACTATTGGCAACCTTAATATCAAAAACATCATAAACAAAGGTATTACTAAAAATAGTACTTGCAGAATTGTTTTTCCCAAAGTCTTTTTAAAATTACCCATCATTCTCTTAGAGTTTTCAAAAGATAATGTTGGAAAAGATGCTTGAGCAAAACTCCACCCTACTATCGCTACCGGAAATAGATATAGACTTGTAGCCCAATTAAATGCAGTCAAAGATCCAGGAACTAGTGCAAAAGCAATAAAAGCTTCCACTATATACATAATCTGAGATAATGCGATTCCTAAAAATCTTGGAAATGATAATTTGAACATTTCCTTTATATATTTACTTTTAAAATTTAAAAATTCAGCTTTATAGCTAAATCCTAAATACTTGGCAATTGGAAATTGTACTAAAAGGTGAAAAACACTACCTAACAGTACTCCTAGAGTAACTCCGTATACTCCTAAAAATGGAGTAAAAAATAGTATACCTATTATGAAACCAAGATTATATACAACATATGCAATTTGTGTCACCAAAAATCTTTTATAAACTTGCAAAACACCGGTTAACATAAAACTTATACCTAGTATTATTGGAGATATAAACAGAATCTTCATCATATATGATAATTGAATAATATCTGAATGATTAAAATCTGAAAGGTATGATGCTTTATATGCAGATGATAGTCCGACAAACATTTGGGCTATCTCTCTTGAGAAAATAATACCTATTATTCCTATAATGATTAAGATAAATGCAAAAATGTTTAAGAATGAATTAAATACATTCCACATTAAATCTGTTTTTTTCTTAGATAGCAGTTCTGCAAGAATTGGAATAAGAGCTGTATTGAAAGATCCAATAACTAATATATTAAAGAAAAATTGAGGTATTGAATCAGCAGCATAAAATATATCTAAACCTCTTGAAAGACCGAATATATTTGCAAGTAATGTAAGTTTAAAAAGTCCTAATAATTTTGCAATAATTGTTGCTGCCATAATTATTATTGCAGCAGATACTATTGTCTTCTGTCTCATTGCAAACCAAGAATTTCCATTCTTTTTCCCAATACTAATTATCTCTTTTAATGTCATGATAGTGTATATATAATCTATAGAGAGTATAGCAAATAGGTATTAAATATAGAAATTTACATTGTGTTAGTATCAAAATACAGTGATCTATGCAATGTATGTATAGGTCTCACATACAAAAATTTGAATACTACTGGGAAACATAGTAAAATCTCATAAATGAAAAAACGAGGGCTTATAAGCATCATAATAATCGCTGTCCTTTTACTATCTAGTACAATTTTATTGTTCAAGTACTCTCATTCTATAGCTTATTCATCTGATAATGTATCTGGAATTCTTGAGGCACATTCTTTTATAAATGGTAATTATCTTCTTCATTCTTTTGCAATTTCAACTGATAATTTCTATCTTACTGATTTACCTTTTTATATTATTTATGAAACATTTGCAGGAATCAATACATTTGAAATATCATTCGTTCCAATTCTGATATATGTACTTGTTATTATCCTCTCTTCTCTTTTAGTATCTCTAAATTTTAAAAATATGAAAGATAAAATTAAAGGCATTATTACTACATTGGTATTATTAGGATTTCCTTCTTTTTTTCTACTAAACACAACACTTACAGGGCAAATACATGTTGGAACAGTACTTTTTATATTAGCAAGTTTTATATTCTTTAAACTTTTTCTATCAAAAAAAAACTACTGGTACCTTATACCTTTATTTATATCTGAATTTATCTATCTTTTATCAGATCCTTTTGCCATATGGATAGGAGCAATACCAATTATAATTGCAGCAATAATTGCAATTTTGCAAAATAGAAATTATTTAGAAAAAGGGATAGTTGCTATCGTTATAACAATAATAAATCTATTATTATCCAAGATATCAATATCTGTAATAAAAGCACTTGGAGGATTTCATATTGTAGCTCCAGTACCATATAAATTTTCACACCTATCAAAAATACCCGGACGAATGTATCTTGCAATAAACTCTATTCTCTATTATTTTGGATCTCATTTCTTTGGGAAAAAACTCTTTCTTCTATCAACAATGGAAGAACTTATAAAAACACTGTTTATTGTTTTATTTATCTATCTTGTATATAAAATAATCAAATCAAGAAAAATAAGTATTATAAATACTCTACTTTTATCTGCAATATTTTTAAACCTATCAGCCTTTATATTCTCTAATATAGTACACAATATGAGTTTTGCAAGATACATGATGCCACTTACTGTATTTTCATTAGTTTTTATAGCATTAAATATTGTATATCTATTAAAGAAAAAATGGGTTATATATATATCTTTTCTATTTGCCCTATTTCTAATATTTTCATTTATCTATAGAGTTGGTCATTTTCCTGTATCATCACATATACGCAATGAAAAAAAACTTGTATCTTTTCTTGAGAGCAAAAATCTAAAATATGGAATAGGTACATATTGGGACTCATCAATCACTACAGTATTATCTTCAAATAAAGTTAATGTACGGGCAGTACTAATTACACAAAATAGTATTTACCCTTTAATTTGGTTATCTTCTACAAAATGGTATCATCCCACATCAAATAAAAAGTTTCAATTCTTTGTCTTTGGTGGAAATAAATATGATAAGGTATCTCATGATTTCACACTTGCAACTTTTGTGTTTGGAAAATCTTACAAGAAATACCATATTGCAGACTACACAGTTTTAGTATGGAAGCATAATATAAATAGTACTTTAAGTATTCTCTAGAGCATGTATACAGAAACAGTAATAATAATTCCAACATATAATGAACTAGGTAATATTGAAAAACTGGTAAAACTAATATTTAAAGTAGATACGGATATACGGATTTTATTTGTAGATGATAAATCACCAGATGGAACTGGAAATTTAATAAAAAAACTGCAAAAGAAAAATCCCAATATTTATCTTTTAGAAGGAGAAAAAAAAGGCCTTGGAGTAGCATATAAAAGAGGATTTTCATATGCAATAGAAAAAATGAGAGCTACATATATAATTCAAATGGATGCAGACCTGTCACACAATCCTAAATATATAAAAACCCTTACTGATAACATCAAAAATTTTGATGTTATAATAGGGTCAAGATATATAAAAGGTGGAAGCATTCCAAAAGATTGGGGATTTCATAGAAGAATGATTTCTAATTTTGGAAATATACTTACCAGACTCATTTTAAATATACCAATGAGAGATTGTACATCAGGATTTAAAATTATAAAAACAAAGAATTTACCACTAAAATTCATAAAAAGCATAGATTCTAATGGATACCTGTTCCAAGTAGAATTGCTGTATTTTTTATATAAATCAAATTGTAAAATAAAAGAGATACCAATAGATTTTAGAGATAGAACTAAAGGCACTTCAAAAATGAGAATTAATGATATTTTAGAATATTTTACAAATCTATTTAAAATAAGGAAAAAATATCAATGAAATTATCAATTATACTGGTAAATTACAAGACAAAAAACTTACTGCAAAATTGTATAAAAAGTATTAAATCAAAATATTCATATGAAATTATTGTATTAAATAATTCTCCTGAAGAAAATCTAGTATCTATAAGAAAGATAAACCACAGAGTAAAAATAATAGAAAATAAAGAAAATATTGGATTTGCAAAAGCATGTAATAAAGGGGTAGATAAAGCAAAAGGAGAATATGTAATGCTTTTAGGAACTGACACTATTATATTAAATAATTCTATAGATAAATTAATTCTATTTTTAGAAAAAAACAAGGATTACTGTGTAGTCTCTCCACAACTTCTAAATAAAGATAAAACAATACAAAATTCACTTAGAGAATTTCCAACACTCCATAATGTTTTCATGGAATTTATAAAAAGGGGATCTTACAAAATAGATATAAAATTTCACGAAAGATCAAAAGAAGTAATTCAGCCTCAGGCAACATGTATTCTTATAAGAAAAGAATTGCCAGAAATTTATGGCCTATTTGATGAAAGATTCCCTCTATATTTTAATGATGTTGATTTCTTCAAAAAGCTATCAGTAAATCATATAAAAACATATTACCTTGTGTCTGCAAAAGTAATTCATTTGTACGGGAAAAGCACAAAAACTCTAAATTCCATACAAAGACACTATCTATTATATACAGGATACTTCAGGTATATAAGAAAATGGGGGGCAAGCTAATACTTATAAAATCGTAAATCCCAAAAAGATCAATGCTATTCCAAAAACTACCCCTGGCCAAAATAAATAGAAATATTCAAATCGTGTAATAGTTCCTACTATTCCAGTAATAGCTGTAGCAAGAGTAATAATAGTTATACCAATCAATATCCTATCTAGAATTTTTTTCCTCAGTGCTATAACTATTGAATATATAAATGCTACAATAATCTCAATTGTACCAAGAAATGTTAATATAAACACAGGTATTTCCCAAAAACCACTTTTTAAAACATCGCTCCCAGATGGAGATACAAAATTACTAAATATCCTACCTTCTTTAAAATATAGTATTAAGGATATTGATTGAAATTGAGATACTTTTGTAAAGAATAATGATATAAAAAGAACAATTGATACAAATATAGTAAAATATAAAGATATTTTCTTTAATTTTTTGTTATTTAAAACAAATACAGCTCCCATACCCCACATAGCAGGAGGAATACCAGCACCAAGAAGATAATATGCATAAAAAAATAGGATTGTACCTGAGTTTAAATAAATAAGAAATGATAGCATGGATAAAAAAGAGAAAAGAAATCCTATTGTCCAAACCAAATAAACGTCTCTTTTTTTTCTAATAAATCTCAGTAATGCTATGATAAACATTACAAAAACCAGGAAATCTGATATAGAAATTAAATAATACATATTCAGTCACTTTTATTTTTATATTTTCTTGCAATCTTCCTTTCCTTATTCTTCACTCTCTGTATCTTTGCTTTTTCTTTCTCCATATTTCTTTGTACTTTTCTTTTCAATTTTTTCATATCCCCTATATATTAACAAAACTATCATAAAAAAACAAAAATGCTACGAAACTATCAATAAGTCAAAATTTCAGGATTATCTATAAACTCATCAAATACAAAAACTTTAAAAAACTGGAGTTCATCTTTATATTTATTACTATCTATAAATCTTTTAATTCTATCTGTTAGTAAATTCTTTCTTTTTAGAGTTGGGACAATAAATAAAACAGTTGGAAATTTTTCAAAATATTTTAAATATTCAAATGAAAGATAGAAGGAAGAAAATGCATCTACTTTTTCTAAAATTTTAAAAGAACTCTCAGTTGATCTATCCATTTCAATATAAAAACTCTTATCTTTAAAAATACAAAACCCATCTGGATTTATGTTATATCTCTTCCCAGAATATGAAAACTTTACATTTAAAAATCTATCCGATACAAAATCACTAAATTCAATTCCATTACCATCAGCATAAATTTTTAATATTTTAAAAAATTTGTTTGTATCAATGTAGTGACTCAGTGTAAATTTTCTTCTTTCAATATCTATATTTCTATAGGAGCCCTCAACTGCCAGAAGTTTAAATCCTTTAAGAGTAACAAAATAATAATTAGTCCTTTCATATTTAATAGAATCTATAAAATCTTTATCTTGCAACTGCCTTAATTTTGTTAATACATTTTTTGTGTTGATAAATACAGAAATATCAGTACTGCTAAGATAAGGATGATAATATATAAAAGATAATAGATGTTCACTAGTTATAATCTTACTCATCTGTCCTAATACTAAATACAGGATTATCCAAAGCTTTTACAAAACAGAAATACTTTGGAACATTTGGTATTTCAAATTTAATAATATCTTTTAATATTTTTCTGGATTTTTCTCCTTCACTGAATATATAGAAAATCCCAACGTTTTCTAAAATTGTATCTTGGTATTTCATATCTATTTGAGTTACATATTGATTTGCAAGAGTAATAGATACTCCAAATTTCCTACTCTCAGAGAAAAGAAATACTAATGAATCTGTTAAAAAATTCTGAAATTCATCTATATAAATATATTTAATCATAGAAGGATTTTTTCTTAGAATAAATATTTGTATAAAAGAGAGCATCAATGATCCAAGAAATTTAGAGTTCTCATCCCCTATTTCAGATTTTGATAAATTAAAAATAATATTTGTTTTTGAATTTATTAGGTTTTCTAAATCTAGGGACTCTTCGTTATTAGATAGAAAATGTCCTAAATTTTCATCTCCTTTGATTCTTCCCAATTTATTTAAAAGAGGCGCAATTTTTTCATTTCTAGATCTTTGATCCCAACGAGAATAAATATTAGAAAAATATGATTTTACATCTTCATCATCTATATCATTTAAAATAAGAATTCTTGCATGATCATCAGTTAGAAATTCTTCAAGATCTAAAAGAGTAAAGTTTTTATCTGATAAAATAAGAGCCCTAAGAGATCTTCTTAAAATATCGTCACTTTGAGGTCCCCAAAATTCTCTATATAGTGAATGAAATACTGAAGCTATACTATCTACCATATAAGATATATCTTCTTTGTTCTTTAAATTTAAAGGATTAAATGAATATTTCCTATCTCTTGGATTTATAACAGTTACCATGCTTTTATCTGTTTTTTTAAGAATTCTTTCTGTAAGATCGTGTGGATCTATGACTAGAACAGATTTTCCATTCTTAATATCATCACATACAATATTTGCCATAAATGTACTTTTTCCTGTACCTGATTTTCCAGATATATATGAATGTGTTTCTCTAAGACTATCTTGCATAAACACTTCTTTCCCTCCAGACTCTCCTATACACAATCCTCCAATTTCGAAAAATTTTGTAGGAGGCAATATATCTGGAACAGGAAGAATAGTATCTCTTTTACAATCACTATCCGTTATAATATCTATAATGTTTGAAATACTGTCTTGTTTTATATACAAAGAATGCATTGTACCTGAAAAAATTTTTTGAAGTCTTTCTAGAAATTGTTTGTCATTTGCATATAAAATTATAAACCCCAAACATGTGTTTTTGTCTTTAAATGGATTTAATAAATGTAAAGACACGGAGAATGGTACATCTTCATTTAATAGTGAGAGTAAATATTTAAAATAATTATTATGAATAGATGTTAATACAATTTTTCTATATAAAAACTTTTCTTTTGTATCATCTATAGCTATTGATATATCTGGATAATATCTTTTAAATACATCCTGAACATATGCTCTATCTGATAATTTAATAGAAATAGTCTCATAAACACTATTAGTAGTTTTTACAATAGAAAAATTAAATGGTGTATATTTTACAAGGTCTCTAAATTGCAAATTTTGATTTTGTAAGGAAGTTCCAATTTTTAAAGTTATCTTATCTTTTAGAAAGGCATCTTCTCTAATTGAAAAGATGAAAAAAAGTAAAATAAGAAAAGAGACAACATATAAAGGAATAAAAAGGAAAGGAATAGAGTAGGATATAAAAAATATTAAAGGAATGATTCCTATAAATTTATATTTATATATACCTTCAATATATCTTGCAAACAACTTCTCTCCCCTTTTCAAAATAGATCCTTTTTCCTCATATAGAAAAACAAGTAAAGTTAAAAAAAGAAGAAAATATATTATAAAAGATGAGACACCTGCAAAAAGGAAAAAATAGAGCAAAAATAAAATAATACTTTTTACAAAAAAATAGAAAGATTCGCCAATTGCAAAGTTATCCATATATAAAATATAAAGGTATTTTCACAAAAAAACAATTTTAATCTGTATATCTTAAATTAAACTTGTGACTGTATTCAAATATAATATATAATAATCTTTATTTAGAAATATTCATATGAAAAAAACTTTCTTTGAGATACTGATAATCATATTCTTATCATGTATTGCATTTTATCCTTTATTTACAGGCCATGTAATATTCCCAGGTAATATATATAAAGGAATTCCTCTATATAAAGATATACAAGGTATTAAAAGTAACGGAAAAACAATAGTCGATGAAGATGTTTTATATAACACTTTTCCTTGGGCTCAAAGTACAGAGACTTTTTTAAGATCAGGATATCCTCCACTATGGCAATTTCAAAATCTTGCAGGAATGCCACTTTTAGGAAATGATCAATCTCATCCATATTTTCCTTTAGAATTTCCGCTATTTTTCCTATTTTCTCCTGTTACTGTAATAAACATATCAGTACTACTTGAGGTAATAACTATGGCTATTGGAGGATACTTATTTATATCTTTGTATGTTAAAAATTCCATAGCTAAAATCACTGGATCTTTGATTATTGCATTTAATGGATTTGTTATCGCATGGCTTCTATGGCCTCTTGCTACTATTATTTGTATATTTCCATTTGTTCTATGGGCAATTGAAAAAACTGTGAGAGAAGAATTGAAAGCGAGAACATCAATACTGATATCTGCAATAATTACAGCCTTTATTGGGCTTGCAGGAAATATAGAAATGACACTTATATTATTATTTGTAAGTTTTCTATTTCTTATATCACTTCTCATCCGTGATAAAAAAATACATATAAAAAGTCTGAAATTTCTGTTTTTAGGTGTAGTATTGGGGGCAGTTATATCAGGAATACAGTGGTATCCTGCAATAATTGATCTTTTAAGATCACATTATTTTCATATGCGTATAAAAAATACTAAATATGATGCAATATCTCCCATATATCTTGTGAAATTTCTATATCCAGGAATATTGGGTATACCTTGGTCAAATTTCTTAACTTTAGTAAATACAAATTTTGCAGAAACTTCATTCTTTGTAGCCCTCCCTGCTTTCTTTCTTGGAATACTCGCATTTACAAATAAAGAAAGAAAAAAGATTTTAATATGGATATCTGCACTTATTGTAATAATTATAGGAGTTGCAATAAATATGCCACTTGTATCATTCCTAGTAGATCTACCCTTACTAAAGGACACATTACATCATAGAATCATAGCAGTTATACCAATATTTTTTGCAATTTTAATTGCAATAGGTATAGAAAATTTATTTAACTATATTAAAAATAAGGAATTTAGAAGCATAAAAAAATATATACTGATATTCTCAATCGTTATAATTGCTATATCTATATTTATAACCATAAAAATACTTACAATCAATGCGCCCACACCTGGGATAATACTTGGACCTTTAAAAAGCATATTATGGGAAGATATCTTGTTTGCAATACTTGCAGTAATTATACTATGTACCATATATATAAAATCAAAAGAAAGAATAAAGCAGATTATCTTATTTATATCTATAATAGTAATAACTATGCTGCCTCTTGTATATATACTAAATTCATATTGGCAATTTGTTCCAGTATCCAGTACAAATATATTTCATCCTACAAATAAATATACAAAACTCTTTACAAAAAATAACAGCTATAGAGTATTTTCAACATGGCAAATTGCACCTCCAAATATAAATGTACTTTCTAAATTTAATGAGTTTGAAGGATATGATCCTGTAATCCCAAATTCTTATACAAAGTATTTCAAATCTATTGCATATCACAATCCTTATTTTATTTTTTTCATACCTACACATATTAATAGTAATGCAACAGAGCTTATAAGACTGGCATCAATTAAATATGTACTACTTCAACCTTGGCAAACTCCATCACCTGGACTTATAGAAATGAATAAAAACACAAACACAAAATTTCTAAAAGAAGCAAATCAATTAGAGAAAGAATATAATCTTTCATCAAAATACACAAACCCTTTATATTATCTTTCATTCTTATATAAAAACGATAGTACATTGAAAAATAGTTCAGCAAATTCTTTTTCCCAAAATATACAGAAATTATTAAAAAGTAATTCTAAAAACACTACCATTAAAAAATTTCACAAGTATTATATACACATTAAAAATATTAACTCAGCAAAATTAAAAAAATTATTATCTACAAAAATTCCATCATTTCTACTATATAAGGTTACAAATCCTACACCAATAGTAAGTATACCTAAATACATCAAAACCAATATAAAGGGAGAAAATAATCAAATAAATGCAATAAAGAAAACTATACATAAAAGTTTTGCAGTCACCACTTCAATGGAAATAACACACCCACAAAATACAAAAATTACAAATTATAAAATAGTAGGAAATAGTATAGATTTTAAAGTATTAGATAATAAGAGAAAAAATGTATTTGTATATATATCAGAACTATATTATCCTGGATGGAAAGCATATGATAATGGAAAACAAATAAAAATTTTTAGAACTAATGGCATTTTTGATGGAATAAATGTTAAAAGTAAAAACAATAATATAGAGCTAATATATAAACCCACCAATTTTAAAGTAGGAGAATACTTAACACTTGCAGGTCTTTTAATCCTTCTGCTCATAGTATTAACATATATTCCAATTTTTAATAAAATTTTAATTAAAAAAAGCAATAATAAAAATCCTATAAAAAATAACATGAATTGATTTAAGTTTACATTAGTGTTATATTTAAATAACCTAAAAGATTATGTTCATACACAAAAGTTTGGTTGTAAAAAGAATTATATTGTTTGTAACTGCCCTTTCAATGTTAGGGATATATACCTTGTCTGGCACGAAAGTAACGGCAACAGGAGGGCTTCAAGCTCTACAGCAACAATATCAACAATTACAAAATAGTATTTCACAAAATGAGAAAGTAATTCAGCAAAATAATAATGCTATATCCGGACTGTCTGCACAAATACAAAATTACCAAAATTTAATATTGCAAAAAGAAGACCTTATTACTAATGAACAAACACAGATAAATGATTTAAATGGAGAGATACAGAAAGAGACTATACAGATAAATTCTCTTAAAGCACAAATTAATGTAAATTCAAAAAGTAATTATGAACAAACTTATGTCTCTCCTATAACAATGTTTGCAAATGACCCAAATGTAAATAGTGCTCTTGAGTCTGTAGCTTACTTTAATGCAACTATGAATCATGAAAAATCACTAGTAACAAAACTTAACGATACAATGACAAGCCTTCAGCAAAACAAATCCACTGCAGAATCACTAGACTCTAGTCTAGTATCTCAAAAACAAACTTTAGTGCAAAATCAAAATACACTACAATCTGAAGAGGCATCTTTTTCTGCACAAAATGGTAATCTGAAAAATGTAGTATCTCAGAGTCAGTCACAAGAACAACAAATTCTAAATGAAATTAATGCACTGACAATATCAGAATATCAAGGAGGAAATTATCAAGGATGTATAAAAGGAAACAGTTGGTATTATTGTCAACAATGGTATGGAAGATTGCCAGGGAAATATGGAACATCAATTAATATGACATATGGATGTCTAGTTACATCTATTGCTATGGTTGCTACTAAGGAACTAAGTCCTATATATACACCTCCAATGATTGCAAGTATGTCATCATTTAGCAATGATTACATGACTTCTTTTCCTCAATTTCCTAATGCAAGTATTAACAGTATCGGATCAGGAATTGGTGCAGTAAATCAAGCTTTATCTGCAGGAGTGCCGGCAATAGTATATCTTGCAGCACCTGCAGGGCAACATTGGATAGTCATTTATAGACAGCTTCCAAATGGAGACTATCTAATAAATGATCCTTGGTATGGATCTAGATTAACATTCCTAGGTACAGGAGGAGGAACACATGAATACTATTCATTTGGTGAAATTGGAACAGTTTTAACAATAAACTAATAAGAGTTTTCCCCTATTTTGAAATATATATTTTATTTGATTAAAACAATTTAGTATGATATTTTGTATATATAATTATGTATAGAAGATTTATATTTTTCACATTATTTATAGCTTTATTTTTTGCTGTACCTAGAAGTATTTTTGCTAAAGTATTACCTCCTGCAAACTCAGAAACAGGTAATATTTATTTAAATAGTATACATCAGGACAGAACATATAACTTTACTCCTACTTCTCAGAGACCTCAGCCAATGAGGGGATATTCATCTCTAGGTCCACAAGGTATGCAAAAAGAAGTCCTTGGATTTGCGCCATATTGGGATTTAAATCTCACTAATTGTAACTCTTTTACATGTGGCATATACCCATCACAGTATTACCCATATCAGTATTATCAATATAATAATCTTAGAACAATAGCATATTTTGGAATTACATCTGATGGATCTGGAAATTTTGGAACAACTAATGGCCCTGGATGGCAGGGATTACAATCTGCACAGTTTACAGATATGGTAAATATTGCACATCAAAATGGAGTAAGAGTTGTAATAGTTGTAAAAATATTTAATCTAGCAGACATAGAAAGTGTAATAAATTCAAATACAAATTCTCAAAATCTCATAACAAACATAATAAATGTTGTGCGTCAATATAACCTTCAGGGAGTAAATATTGATTTTGAAACATCTGATGGAGGATATAATGCAACCTCAACAGATACTACAAATTTCACAAACTTTATGCAAAACCTTACATCACAAATGCATAGTGCTGTTTCGGGATCATTTGTCTCTGTTGATACAGTTGCAACAGCTGCAGTAACTCCAGGTTCTCTATATGATATACCAGCTCTTGCAAATGTAGTGGATGCAATAAATGTTATGGCTTACGATTATTATTCTCCATCCTCAGCTTCTGCTTACCCAAACTCTCCATATACAGGATATAACAATGGTAATGGCCCTTATTGGTATGATGTAAAACAGACAATAAATAGTTATGCTCAAACTGTTCCTGCAAACAAAATCATAATTGGAGTTCCATATTATGGAAATGATTATCAAACACAAAATTTCAATGAAGGCTCACCTACAATAGGTTCAGGTATATCAGAACCATATGGACAGACAAATGATCAATACAAAAACAGTAATACTAAACACTGGAGCAGTACTTCATCTACTCCTTGGTATGGATACTGTTACCCTTCAAACAACATTCCTCCAAATTGTGCTTCTACAGATCAGATAAGACAAGGATATTATGAAAATTCTAAATCACTCTCTCTTATATATAACCAGATACTACAAGATAATCTGAGAGGTGTAAGTATGTGGACACTAGGTTATCAACAACCCTCGACTTCTCTTTGGGATGTTATAAATAACTATTTCATATCAAACACACTCTTTTCTAGTGCAAACTCAGCATATTACCTGTTATCTGCACATGGAAGGGTCCTTCCTTTTGGAAATGCAAATTTCTTTGGAGATATGTCATATATGCCTTCTAGTGCTGTGCCTGATAATAATGCAAATACACTAACTCCCCTACCAAATGATACTGGCTACTATATTATGACATCAAATGGTGCAGTATATACTTTTGGAAGAGCAAAGTTTTATGGATCTGTATTTAATATTCCAAATGCACCAGATAAAAATCCAGTTTCTCTTGCTGTAACTCCAGATGGAAAAGGCTACTATATTATGACTCAAGATGGAGGTGTATATACTTTTGGTGATGCTAAATTCTTCGGATCTATGTATAACATACCACCATCTGCAATTGTAAATCACACCGTAATCTCATTTAATGTATCACCTACAGGTAACGGATACTATATAACAACTGCAGATGGTGCAGTCTATACTTTTGGTGATGCTCAATTCCATGGATCAGTATATAACATACCTGCAGCTCCAAACAAGAATGCAGTAACTATGCAACTTACTCCATCAGGTAATGGATACTATATAATTACACAAGATGGTGGTGTTTATACCTTTGGTGATGCACAGTTTTATGGATCTATGTTTAATATTCCAAATGCTCCCGTGAGACTGCCTGTAAGTTTTGGAGTAACAGGTAATAATGGAGGTTATTATATTATGACTGCAGATGGCGGTGTTTACACATTTGGTAATGCAATATATGATGGCACAGGGATAGGAATATTTTCTCATACCAATCAAATTACTGTAACTCAATAATTAATAAATGAATATGCTTAATATTAAAAATATTTTAACAATATCTGTATATACTTTTGTACTATTTTGTTTTCTTGCTATATCTAGTGTATTTGAAACTAACATAGTAAAAGCATATACACTAGGGAGTACAAATAAAAAAGTACTATCCCTTATAGCAAATAAAAAAATTGATCAGCAAAGTGCAATTGTAGTATATAAAAATCCAAAATCTAAAATCAGTAATTCCCAAATCAATGTTAACTCCAATGTCTCTATTGTGAGAAAACCTGCAAATGAAAATTACTCTTCATTTTTAAAAAATTTAATAAATAACAAAAAAGTAAAATCTGTATCACCTAATTATGTAAGATCTTTTTCTTCTCTTCCAAATAATGTAGACATTAATTCACAAAAAAATCTATTTATTGATAATGCCCCTGTAGTAAATAATTCTGGATTTAATTCGAGTCTTGGTGGATCATCGAATATAACAATTGCAGTCCTTGATAGTGGAGTCGCATATCAAAATTTCACTAATACACTTACTAATACAACATATGGTGAGGCTCCTTCTCTATCATTTCTACATATTGTTGATCCATATAATGCTTTAGCTGTTTACAACAATCAAAGTGTAAATGAGTACTCTCCTTATGATGGAGTTGGACATGGAACATATGTAACAGGAGTTATAGCATCTGCAACAAATCAAGATTCATCAGGATCTACACTTCTGGGCACTGCAGGAATTTCTTTTAATGCAAGTATAATGCCAATTAAGATAGGAAATAGTAATGGAATTCCACTTTCTGCAGAAATTCTAGGTATACAATGGGCAATAGCACATAAAGCAAATATTATTAATTTATCAATTGAAGGAACTACACCATCCTCTGCAGAAGAAAGTGTAATAGAAGATGCAATAAATTCAGGAATTGTTGTTGTTGCATCCTCTGGAAATGAGGGAAATTCATCAATTGATTATCCAGCAGGTTATCCTAATGTGATTGCAGTAGGAGCATCAAATTCACAAAACCAACTAACATCATATTCAAATTATGGGTGTAGTACATACAATAATTGTGTAACACTTGTAGCCCCAGTTGGATATTCAAATCCACTAGTTTATCAGCAAACATATACAGGATACAATACAGGGAAAGCCTCTTCATTTACTAGTTTTTCTAATGAATATCTTGCAGGAACTTCTTTTTCAGCACCACAAGTAAGTGCTGCAATAGCGCTGTATGAGTCAAAATATGGATTGCAAAATGCAAATAATATTATACAGGTAATAAAACAGAGTTCAACTAATCTCTCCAACATGACAAAGTTTGGATATGGGCTTTTAAATATTAATGCAATGTTAAATGTATCTCTCACTAACAATAGATATCAGATATTTGGTAATAACGGAAATATCTATTCATTTGGAAATGCACAAAATTATGGAAATCTAAGCTCAATAGAAGTAGGTAATTCTCCTCCGATAAGTATTGCTCCTGTTCCTGGAGGATATTATATCTTAACTCAAAATGGTGGAGTCTATACATTTGGTGATGCTCAGTTTTTTGGGTCTATGTTCAATATTCCTGGAAGTTCAGGTACTCCAGTTACAATAGCTCCACTTCCAAATGATTCCGGATATTATATTTTAACTCAGAATGGTGCTGTTTATACTTTTGGTAATGCAAAGTTTTTTGGATCCATGTATAACATCCCACCATCTGCAATTATAAATGGAATTGCAATAAATCTTTCTATAACACCGTCAGGTAATGGGTATTATATAGTAACACAGAATGGAGCTATTTATACATTTGGTAATGCTCAGTTTTTCGGATCCATGTATAACATTCAAAACGCACCTTCAAGAACAATAGTATCATTTGCTGTAACTTCTGGAGGTTACTATATTTTAACGGAGGATGGGGCAGTTTATACATTTGGTAATGCTCAGTTTTTCGGATCTATGTATAATATTCCAAACCAACCAAGTTATCTAGCAGGAGGATTTCTTGCAACAAATAATGGTTATTATATTTTAACCCAAAATGGTGCAGTATATACATTTGGTAGTGCTCAGTTCTTTGGATCATTATATGGAAATGGATTTGTACCTTTAGGAATCATTAGCTAAATATTGAATTATTCAAGTTGAAAACCTGATATAATCAATATATGGTAAGCATAATTCTTGTTACATTTAATTCAGAAAAATATATTCTTGAAACAATTACAAGAGTATTTAAACAGACATACAAGAATATTGAACTGATAATAATAGATAATAATTCTACAGATAACACAATAAAGATTTTAAAAAAACTTCCTTATAAATTCAGATTAATAGAAAATGATAAAAATGTTGGATTTGCAAAAGCAAATAATATGGGGCTAAGGATTGCAAAAGGGAAATATATTCTTACACTAAATCATGATGTATACCTTGCCCTAAATTATATAAAAAACATTATATACATAATGGATAGGAATCTTAAAATTGGCTCTGCACAAGGAATATATTTTTCAAATCTTCAGAAAACAAAAATTGATAGTTGTGGAATATATTTAAATTTCGGATATTCTGCAAAAAATATTAAGAAGATTCCTCCATTTAATAAGGAGATATTTGGTACATGTGCAGCAGCTACAATATATAGAAAAGCCTTACTTTCAAAAATAGGATTTTTTGATATAAAATTTATATCATATTATGAAGATGTTGATCTTTCTATAAGAATTAACAGAGCTGGATTTAAAAACTATTTTATTAGAAATGCAGAATGTGTTCATTTAAGAGGAATAA
The DNA here is from genome assembly GCA_023380695.1 of Patescibacteria group bacterium. Taxonomy (GTDB): domain Bacteria; phylum Patescibacteriota; class Dojkabacteria; order JAKAPS01; family JAJZLI01; genus JAMCRT01. The sequence continues at coordinate 19,823 of JAMCRT010000035.1, forward strand.
GTAATTCAACTGAAAATCTAACTCTTTCATTTATAAATAAATATAAGTTACTTCGTAAACATAAATTTGGATATAGAATATATATAGCCAAAATATATGACCTTTTAAAATTCCCTATTTACTATATGAAAAACAAAGAATTCGCATTTAAATATATATCTCTACTGATTAAATCCTAATTTTAGAACTATGGTTTTATATTAAATGAGAAAAATAATTATTTTCTAAATATTTGTAATATATTAAAGAATATAATTATTTTATTTTTCCAATAACAGAATCTACAAAAGATTAAATCTACAATATTCTAATGTCAAAAAATTTACTTTAACCCATCTACAATAAATTCTTTTATTAAGCTTTGATAAGGAATATCCTTACTGTTAGCTTTCTCTTTTAGTTTTAAGAGTATATATGTAGGTATTCTTATAGATATACTTTTTGATGTAGGTTTTAAGTTAGGAAATGCAACTTTTCTAAAATCTCCCTTTTCTGCATATTCTGAGAGATCAAATTTTTCCCAAAATTTTCTTTCCTCAGCCTCATTTTTAAATTTTGGTAACTCTATTTTCTTCTTCATAAAAATTAACCTCCTTTTTATTTGCTATTCTTGTAGATATTATTCTTATTTTTCTATTTCTTTCTGTAAAAACAGTAAATAACAATTTATTAAATTTACTTTTTCCTAATATTATATATCTTATTTCATTATTCGAATGAGGAGTATCTTTATATATTATCTTGTTAGTGTCAAAAAACACAGACTCACTCTCCTCATTAGTAATATTATGCTTCTTTACATTTTTTATAATATTACCTTCATCCCATTCAAATAATATATCATCATTAAATATTTTTATATAATTCATCTTAAGTTCAGTATATACACTACATATACAATTATATCATATTGATAAAAATATGCAACAAATTATCGAGATAGGAACAAAGTATAATGACTAGCTATTTTAGATACAAATATATGGGTTTATATATCCACAATCATATATTGATGCAAATAGTTTAAATTTTGGCAACTCTATTTTCTTTTTCACATATCTATATTAGTGATCTTGTACTGTTTTCCAAACACCATCTATTTCAAAAATGCCTTCTTGAGTTTCACCAAGAGGAGAGAAAATGCTAAATGTTGCAATATTTTCTTGTATTACTAACTGATTTGAAAAGTCTTGAGAAAATAAAGCAATATTTATATTATATGTACCAGAATAAAGTTTTATCTTTTCAATGATAAAGTCTACAAATCCTTCTCCTTTAATTTCATTTATTTCAAAATTTAATGTTTTATTATCTATAGACGATACTAATATTCCATCATTTCTTACTATAAATATTTGGAATATTGGGTTTAATATTTTAATTTTTGATTTGAAATAAATCCTTATAGTCATTTTATCATTAAAATTGAAACTATTTGTTTGATTTAACAATGAATCAAGAAATTTTACAGCAGAAATAAGGCTCTTTCTATCTTTCAAAGAAACACTCTTCTGAGAAGATAATGTTTCTGCAGTATAATTTTTTACAACTTCAAATGCCCCTCCCTCATCTTTTACACTACCTTTATCCAGTAATATTACCCTATCACAAAATTCTTCTACTGCACCCATAGAATGAGATACAAAAACCATTGTTTTTCCTTCACTCTTCAATCTTCTAAACTCTGTAAAGCATTTTTGCTGAAATGCAATATCCCCTACAGCAAGTACTTCATCTAGCAGATATATATCTCCATGAGCTTGAATTGCAACAGAAAACGCAAGCCTTACTTGCATACCAGATGAGAAATTTTTTAGTTGTGTATCTTCAAATCCCCACAGTTCTGAAAAATCAATAATTGTCTTATATTTTGAAGCTATTTCTTCTCTTGAAAGACCTAGAATAATACCGTTTAGAAATATATTTTCTCTTGCAATTCAAGC
>JAMCRT010000035.1:21836-33306 GCA_023380695.1 Patescibacteria group bacterium
ACTATAAACGAGTACAGCATGACTGCATTAAATCCTACACCTAATTCCAAAAAAGGAATTAATTTCCCTGTAAATTTGGATGTTCCTTTATCTGGAATATAAATACCTGCAATAATCTTTAAAAGGGTACTTTTTCCAGAACCATTCCTCCCTATAATACCTAAAAATTCACCTTTCTTTACAGAAAAATTAATATTAGATAAGGCTTTAAATTTGTCATACTCTACTCTTTTAAAGGGATGTATAAAATACTCCTTTATTTGAGTTTTCCTTTCTTTAGGAATTCTGAATTCCTTTGATACATTTTTTACTACAATAACATCTTCCATAGTTTAAAATTTCTCCACTATAGTCTTTATATTTCTTCTAAAAAATATAACACCAAGATATAAAATAATGATAGATATTAAAAATATTACCAATGTCGAACTGACTGACAAAACTTTTCCATAAATAATTGCCTCTCTTGCAAAATTAAATACATGAGTTAAAGGGTTTGCATAAATAATAAGTGACGCATACCCTTTAACAAGAGCTATTGGATATACTATTGGAGTAAGGTAAAACAAAACTAACATCAAAATCTCCCATATATGTTGTAAATCTCTAAATTTTACAAAAAACACACTTATGAAAAATGATATGCCCAAAGCCAATATATATAAAATTACAATTGCAAAAACAAAAAATAAGATCCCTTCAATAGAAGGCAAAATTCCGTTAAATATGAAAAATACAACAGAGACTAAAAGATTAAATGCTAAATTTATACCAGCTATTAATGTAGAACCAATTACAACTAAAGATCTTTTAAAATTGACTTTTAATATCACGTCTTTCTTTTGAACTAAAGCATTTAAACCATTCACTGTTACTTCATTAAAAAAGTTATACATTATAATACCTAAAAGAAGATACAGTGCATAATATTTCACACTTCCTCCTAGAAGTATTGAGAACACTATATACATTACAGTAAACATCAACAAAGGTTTTATCACTACCCATAGAAACCCTAAAATTGAATTGTTATATCTAAGAGTAAAGTCTGTTTTTACAAATTCAAAAAGAAGTTCTCTATCATTCTTATTCATTATTGATATTATATATAAAAGTCAGAGTAAAATAAATTTTCTATATTTTAAGTATTGAATCTATTGTATCTTTATTTAAATCAGGAAAGAATGCAGGACACTCTGAGCGTTCATATAAATCTCCTATATACCTTTCGCCTACAATCTCCTGAAGAGGAGCATTAACTCTATAATTATTACATCTATTTACACCTGATCCAACAAAAGATAAGTCTACATCTTGAGAAACTTTATTTATAACATTTGCAAAATTCTCATCTCCAATACAAAATGAAGGGTCAATAAAAAAAACATATTTAAGATTTTTACCATAAGCATTCACCAATTCTTTATAAAAATCAATTATAGAGTGTAAGTTTGCTCCTGAATAAACCCCCAATTCTTTTACACCTGAAAGCTTATTCTTCAAAGAAGTAGCATCAATCTCTCCCTTGGTAGCCAAAATACATAAAACTCTAAGATCTTTAACATCTTCTATGCTTCTTACTTCTATAGAATGATTTCTTTTATCAAAAAATTTTTCTAACCACATAATTAATATTATAACATATTCATATATAATATCCCCAAAAAAATTGTAATTCTATTACAGCACGTAATAAGAGTATATCCGTCATAGATATTTTGTTGTTTTGTGTTTGCTAAATTTAGTATGAGTACTTACACGTCTTTTTACAATTTCAATGTCATTTTTCAATTATTTATTATCCTATTTCTATAATATTATTGACTAGATAAGACTCCTGTTCCAAAACAACTTCAATTTCTGGTATAATTAAGAGTATGAAAACCAACTTTATATGGTACTCACCAGATACAAACATTAATGCTCCAGACACTATTCATCAAATATTAATGTTTGGAAAACTTTCTGATATCGCCTTTTTAAAGAAAAATCTTGGAAAAGCAAAGATAAAAGAACAATTTTTACGATATCCTAAAAAAATATATACCCCTGCAGCACTTAATTTTATTAAAAATTTTATTTTAGAAATTCATACTCCAATTGATGAACAACAATACCTTTCCCATACATCCAGATCTACTCGATAAGAGAAGACAAGAGGTTCTGCTACAACTGATTCCTTTTACAAAAGGTTTTGTGTTGGGTGGAGGTACTGCACTTGCCCTTCAACTTTCTCATAGAAAATCATTTGATTTTGATTTTTTTTCTTTATCTGAAATACAAAAACAATTACTTGAAAAGCTTTCAAATTCATTTATCATTGACAATATTACTATTGATACTTCTGATGAATTAACATTTTTTACACAAGATTCCATAAAAATAACTTTTCTCTACTATCCTTTTAACCCTTTGTTTGAAAATATTAAAGTAGAAAATGGGTTACAAATATTCACTATTAAAGACATTGCACTTCAAAAAGCGTATGCTATTGGAAGACGTGGGGTATATAGAGATTATTTTGATTTATACACTATTCTTAAAAATGGACATATGAGCCTAAAAGAAATTATATTAGGTTCAAAGCAAGTATTTAATGGTGCTTTTGATGAAAAGATTTTTTTAGAGCAGTTAGTATATTTTAAAGATATATTAAATTTTGAAATTATCCCAATAGGAAACAAAACAATACCTACATTAGATGAAATAAAAAATTATTTTGAAGAACTTACTAAAAAGTATATTAATATTACACAAGTGTGACGTATGGTTAATTTCTATTAATGCGAAGGGTGAAATTAGATAAAATTTGACAATACAATAAGTTAGAAAAATCCACAAATAATGATTTTAGATAAAAATTCCCTACTTATATCTTTGTAGAAACAGCAATGATATTATCTGAAAAGATACAAGCTATTTTAAGAATGATATATATAAACGAATTGTTGCTCAAAATATCTCAATTAAAAATATTTAGTATAAAAATAAATTTTGGTAATTTATAATTTTTATATTGTTATAACCCAACTATAGATAGAAAGAAATGGTTTATTATTGAAAGATATTGATTAGGAATATTGTTATTAACAGAATATGTTTTAGGCAAAGTAACACTAAATAAGTAAGCGTTTGTTCCTTTTAATCCACTTGCCAACCCATCAGTATTTATTACACTACTACTAGTACCAATAACACTTGAAGTAAATAATTCTATTGTGTTATAAAATTGGGTACACACTGCAGGAAATTGAATTCCACCTATTGCAGAATAACAACTTGGAATTGCATCATAATATACTTCCAAAAATGATTTTCCATTTATATTAATTTTAGAATATTTAGCTATATTTATTTGCATCGCTGTACTTGAAGAAAGATTAAATTCTGCATGCATAACATAGCCTGATTTATTAACAATCTTATCAATATATGTATAATTTTCTGAAGTACTAATACTCCCTGGAGCATGTACATAAAAAGGACTTATGCTTTTTGTAGTTGATAATACCCACCCTCTTGGATACTTAAAAGATATTCCAACAAATTGAGGTGAGCTATAATTTATCCATCCATTGTAAGGACTTCCAGAAGTATTTGTTTTTGGTTTTTGTGTGCTTACTGATTGTTTAGCAGTAGTACTATGAGTATTAGTTTTATTACTTACAAAAAATAAATATAGAAGTAATAATAACAATAGTACTATTATTACTATAAGAACTGTAACTAATAATGTCGGGAATTTAGAATTTGTTTTTACTATATTATTTTGAGGTTGTACCTCCCCTACATTTTCATCCATATTTTTTAATTTTAACACATATCACTTCTTTTATGTAACATATATATAATATCCCTAGAATATAGTAAAATAAATATATGGAAAAACCCAACATATCTGTCTCTGTCATTATTGTAACTTTCAATGTATTAGAACTGCTAAAAGAATGCCTAGAAAGTATTACCTCCAAAAACCTAAAACTTGAAATCATTGTAATAGATAACGGAAATGATGACACATATCAATTTTTTAAAAATAAAAAACAGTATACATACATTAAAAACAAAGAAAATATAGGGTTTGCAAAAGCCAATAACATAGGATTTAAAATTGCAAAAGGAAAATATATTCTTGTATTAAATCCTGATACAAAACTTAAGAAAAACACAATAGATACAATGTTTAATTTCATGGAAGAAAACCTAAATGTAGGGATGTCCACATGTAAGCTTCTACTTCCTGATGGATCACTAGATAGATCATGTAGAAGATCAATACCTAATATAAAAAATAGTATTGGTAAATTTTTTTATTTATCAAAAATATTTCCCCAATTTTCAGGATATAATATAAGAGAGAATATAAATAAAACAATAGAAGTAGAAGCTATATCTGGAGCATTTATGTTTATAAGATCAAAAGCACTTTATGGAGATAGTACTCATAAGAAAATAGGTTTTTTTGATGAAATATTTTGGGCAATGGGTGAAGATTTAGATTTATGTAAAAGATTTCAAATTGCAAAATGGAAAATAATATATTACCCAAAAACAACTACACTCCACTATAAAGGAGCATCTGGAGGAATAAAGAAATCATCTAAAGATAAAACAAACGCAGATAGTAAAACAAAGAAAAGATGGATTAAAGCATATTTTAATGCAATGGAGCTTTTTTATGAAAAATACTACAGAGAAAGGAATTCTGTTATTACTAACTACATTACCATTATTACTATACGATTACTGCTAATTCTTCGTATGATAAAATTTATGTTTACTAAATCTTAGTATCTTGTTTTTATACATATATTTCCCTATCATAAAAATGTAATGAAAATAATTAAAATTTTCACATTTATATTTCTATTCTTTATATATTTAATCGTTTTTAGAACAGAATCTTTTGCAATGGTAACCCCCCTTACACCATATTCTTGGGATCCAGGTTTGTATGCAACATATACCTCATCTTATGATAACGTACATGCATGGGGAATGAGAAAAACTGCAGGCGCTTGGGGTACTGGTCCTGTAAATTACCAAAGTGGAGCAACAATATCATACAGGGCAAATTCCTCGGGCACATTAAATTTTGATATGCTTGGAACATATTGCCCAAATGGACAGTGTGCATATGGAGCGGGTACCGGATATAAAGGATTGGTACAATTTTGGAATAATCCAACAAACTATATTGCATTTGGTCTAATTCATGATCCAGGTGTATCACCAGTGGGCACAACAATAATGGTTGAAGGAGCTGCAAATGGAGTTCCTGTAGGAGGTTATTGGCCGACAAACGCAATTACTGGTACAGCACATCACATAACTGTCACTTGGACTGCAAATGGAATATCATTTACACTTGATAACAATGTAACCTTAGGGGTATATCCAGTAACTGAAAATAATCCTTCTATTTCTTTTCTAGCGGCCGCAAGAGAAACAGGAGATATATGTGATACTACATTTCAAAATATTAATTTCTCTCCAGGCTCTGTAAATACAGGTTCAGTATCAGTTCCTACAGGCTCTCCATATTTTACATTTCAGGATACAATTACTGCTAACGGATCAGGGTCTGGATATAGTGCATATATAAATGCGCATGATGCTAATAATAATGCAATCTCTGTAGGAATACAATCTGATAGTACGTCTCCTAGTTCTGGAGGCAAACCAACCTTTATATATGAAAGAGTTCAAAATGGAGTATTCTCTCACCAATATATATCTCCAGCTTCAAATAGTCCTACAACAATAAAACTTGCTTGGTGGAGTAATAACAATATGGCTGTATTTTACGTAAATAATACTCCTATAGCAGACATTTCTGTCATTCTTTATCCTAGATTATTTTTTAATATTGAAGGAAATGCAAGACAAAATGGAGATAGTGTAAATGACACATTTTCTCCAGTAAGTATATCTGTTGGAAATAATTGTCCTACTTATTGTGGACTCAATGGATCATGGAATACCTCTTCTTTTAATTATTTTGGACTTAGAGCAACAAATACTAATGGTGAGCCACAAAATGGAGCAACATTTACAGTTACGGGTACAGTATCTGGACTACCAAGTGGAGGAACTTGGAACACAAATGAAGTTGCAGGAATTGGTATGATAGCACAATATTGGAATGGACAATAAAAGATTTAATTTAAAAAACATATTAATACTTGTACTAATATTTATCATACTAATACTGCTTTTAAACAATAGCAGTCACTCTCAAAATCATAGAAAAGTGGCACATACTGGAAAAAATATTGCACAAAAAATAAGTAACATAAAAATGCCATCAACATCACCTCTTACAACCATGAAAATAATTATTGGAAACTACAAGAATTGTATAAACGATAACAAGTGCCCTATTACAAAAAAATTCAGGAGCATATCTTCTTCATATATTAAAAATGGAGGGAAACTAAACCCTATAACAAGACTTTCTTCAAACTTTATAAATCCTCAGTATCATATAATTACAGAACTGACCACAATAGCTATAATTGAGACATATAATCAAAATGGCACAAACAAAATTGAATATAATTTTCTAAACAGATCTGGAGTTTGGAAACTAAATTCTACTAACTGTTTTAACAATCCTGCTAGCGAGATAACAAAAACTACTGTACCAGCATGTAATTAAATTGTATAATAAGAAAGTATTCAAAAATCTATGAAAGCAATAATTACTGCAGGGGGAAAAGGAACAAGGCTCAGACCTCTGACATTTACTAACAATAAACATCTAATTCCTATTGCAAATAAACCAATATTAGAATATGCAATTGACACTATAAAAAATGCAGGAATAGAAGATATTGGTATAATATATAACGATAATCTACAAGAATTAAAAGATTTCATAGAACAAAATAATAATTTCGGAGTAAATATTACATACATACACCAATTATCCCCCATAGGACTTGCAGATTGCGTTAGAGTTTCAAAAGATTTCATAAAAGATAGTAAATTTATTATGTTCTTAGGAGACAACATGCTTGCATCAGACATAAAAGATTTAAAAGAGTCTTTTGAAAAAGACACTGTTAATCATAGTTATCTGCTACTTACAAAGGTAGACGATCCCCAAAGATTTGGGGTTCCAATATTCGGGAAAAATAAAGAACTAATAGGAATAGAAGAAAAACCAAAAAATCCAAAAACTGATCTTGCGGTAGTAGGTATATATTTTTATGATCATCATGTATTTGAAGCATTTGAGGGAAAAGATAAAATAACTCCATCAAAAAGAGGTGAACTAGAAATTTCAGATCTTCATCAATATCTAATAGATCATGGCTATAAAATTAATACATATAATGTAACTGGTTGGTGGAAAGATACAGGAAAAATTAATGATCTGCTTCTTGCACAAAGATTAATTCTAGAAAAACATCATAAATTTAAAATAGAAAGCCCTATTAAAGATACTGTAATTGAAGGAGATGTAGAAATAAAAAAAGGATGCAGAATTGAAAACTCATTTATAAGAGGACCTGCAACAATAGGTGCAAATTCGGAAATCATATCTAGCTATATAGGCCCATTTAGTTCTATAGGAAATGAATGTGTTGTAACTGGGAGTGAAATTGAAAACTCAATTATATTAGATTATTCTTCTATTATTGATGTAGGATATAGAATAGACAGCTCTCTTGTAGGAAAAAACTCAAGAATTACTAAGAAAAATAGAGTTCCAAAATCTTTATCTACTAAATAGGCTAATGGTAGGAGATATGGCTGATATACAACTTGTATAATTTGTAGCCAATAGATAAAGCTCTAGACTTAATTAAATTTTAATTGATAATATAATTGTTATATAATGAAATCTATGAAAATAAATTTTGGAAAAATGAATTTTGAAGATAAAGCATATAATTTTAAATTTTTTGAAGAGAAAATTTTAAATTTCTGGCTATCTAATAATTTTTACTCCCCTGAATATAAAAATGATAGAAAAGAAACATTTTGCATAACACTTCCTCCACCTAATGCAAATAGCCCTCTACATTTAGGCACAATGAGTGGAAATACTGTGCAAGACATTCTTGGTAGATATAACAGAATGTTAGGTAAAAAAGTTCTATTAGTACCCGGGAAAGATCATGCAGCAATTCAAACAGAGGTTATTTTTGAAAAACATTTATTAAAAGAAGGAATTAGAAAAAGAGATTTAACAAGAGAAGATTTCCTATCTAGATGTTTTGATTTTTGTATGACAAATGCAAATATAGCAAGAGATCAAGAAAAGAAAATTGGGCTTAGTGCAGATTTCACAAGAGAAAAATTTACACTTGATAAATCACTTACAAATGTAGTGTATGAAACATTCATACAAATGTATAAAGATGGATTAATACATAGGGATAAACGTATCATCAATTGGTGTCCAAGATGTGAAACTGCTCTATCAGATATAGATACAGAATATAAAGAAGAAAAAGGAATACTTTATTATATAAAATATGGAGATTTAGTAATTGCTACAACTAGACCTGAGACAAAAATGGCAGACAGCGCAATTGCAATAAATCCAAAAGATAAAAGGTATAAACATCTTTTAGGTAAAACAATTCATATAGAATCAGTAGAAGGAGAAAGAACTCTACCTGTAATAGCAGACTATTTAGTAGATAAAGATTTTGGTACAGGAATATTAAAAGTAACTCCAGGTCATTCCAAGGACGATTTTGTAATAGGAGAAAGACATAATCTTCCAATAATATCTGTAATTGACATGAATGGAAGATCTACATTTGGAAAGTACAAAGGAATGAAAATAAGGAAAGCTAGAGAAGAAATTGTAAAAGATTTATATAAACTAGACCTCATAGAAAAACAGGAAGATATTGTACACAACGTTCAAGTATGTGAAAGATGTAAGAGTACAATTGAGCCACTTATATCATATCAATGGTTTTTAAGAACAAAAGATCTTGCAAAAAAATCTATAGAAAAAATAGAGTTACAAGAAATAAAAATCTACCCACAAAGACAAGAGAAAAACCTAATAAGATGGCTTGAAAATATAGAAGATTGGTGTATATCAAGACAGCAATGGTGGGGACAAAGAATTCCTATTTATTATTGCGGGGGAAAAGAGACAATAGTAGACAATAATGGAGATATACAAGAGAAAATGCTAGGTTGTGGAGAGATAATTGCATCTATTACCCCTCCAAAAACATGTCCTAAATGTAAAAGCAACAAAATTATACAAGATGAAGATATATTTGATACATGGTTTTCTTCTTGTCAGTGGCCATATACAGCACTTGGAGGAGTAAACTCTGAGGATTTTAAAATGTTTTATCCTGCAAATGTTATGGAAACTGGCAGGGACATTCTCTTCTTTTGGGTAGCAAGAATGATAATACTTAATATATACAAGACTGAGAATATTCCATTTAGGAATGTTTACCTTCATGGCCTTATATTAGACAGAGAAGGAAAAAAACAGTCTAAATCAAGGGGTAATGGTATTGATCCTAGTAGTATGATAGATCAATTTGGAACAGATGCACTAAGATTAGCACTAGTATCAGGAATAGCTCCTGACCAAGATACAAAACTGTATAATGAGAAAATACAAGGATTTAGAAACTTTATAAATAAAATATATAACTCATCAAGATTTATATTTCTTCAGATGCAGGATTTAGACGAAAAAGATAGAGAATTTATAAGGGAAAATACTGGGAAATACTGTATAAAATCAAAAGTAAACATACAAAAAGAATTACTAGATTTAAAACATATGACACATAGCAATTTTAAAAGCTTTGATATTGGAATTACAGCACATAATCTTCAGAATTTTTATCATCATACATATTGTGATTCTTACCTTGAAGATGCAAAAAATGATAAGAGTATAGAAGCTAAAGCAGAACTAATATATACTTTCTATACTTTGATAAAATTAATGCATCCTTTTGTACCTTTTATAACAGAATTAATCTTCCAAAACCTTAAAGAAGAAAATCTTATAAAGACCAAGGAAGAGAGTATTATGTACGAAACTGTATGAAATATCAGTATTGCTACTATGCCAGACAAAAATAAAATTTGTGTAATATTATATACTAATGCTATAATCTTTCTTTGTAATAACCATGTTTGAAATAAATGCACAAAAAAGAATATTAACAGGTAAAAAAGTATCATCTTTAAGAAAAGAAGGTCTTTTACCTGCAGGAGTATATGGAATATCTGGAAATATATCTATAGCTATAGATAAAAAAGAATTCCTAAATATTTTCAAAAAAACTCATTATACTCAAATTATTAATCTTTTATTAGATAATAAGCCTCATAATGTATTAGTATCAGAAATTCAAACACATCCTGTAAATGAAGAAGTATTACATGTCTCATTTCATGAAATCTCTCTTAGCAAAAAAGTTGAAGCTGAAGTTCCAATAGAAATAGAAGGAATAGCACCAGCTATAAAAGTTTATGGAGGAGTTTTAGTGCAAAATTTTCATCATATAGAAATTATCTCCCTTCCAAATAAGATCCCTAATAGTATAAAAATAGACATCTCTAAACTTGAAGAGATAGGAGATTCTATTACATTTAAAGACCTTCTTCTGCCAGAAGGTACTGAACTGACTAAAATGGAAGAAGATGAATTCGAAAATGCAATTGTTACTATATCACCACCTCAAGAAGAAGAAATAGAAGAAACTGAAGAGATATCTCCTGAAGACGTAGAGGTTATAAAAGAGAAGGAAGAAAGCCAAGAAGAAAAATAAAATTCCCCAAAATTGTCAAATTATAGGGAAGTCAGCTCCCCATAATAGTAAAATTATAAGGAGTGAGGTTAATTAATGGAACTTACACATAAAATATAATTCCATTTAGTTGATAATCATTAATTATCAACTCCTAGGTTCTAGGCTAGGTATAAAGAAAATTGGCAATATTGTAACAGATCAAAAAATATTGACATTCAATCTTATGGAGCCAGAAATGATTTCAATTTTTAACTAATTAGAAAAACATCTGTTCAAACTATAAACAATGCAACACTATATATTGTTCGCAATTCGTATGATTTACTCATAGCTTATTTATTATATAATGATTTCTACAAAAAAGAATCAAATAAATGAACAATCAATTTAAATATATCCTATTTACATAGTTAGCATAGAGGATTAATAATTATATAGTAATTTACATTCTTTACACTCAATTTTCCGACTAGCCAACAAAATCAAGATAATTATCAGAATTAATTGTTGAATACTCTGCATTTGGATAAGTTGTTAAAAAATTCTTTGAAGAACCTTTTTTAGTTGGAGAATATTTAAATTCATAACCAAAAAGCTTGCCCTCTCTTTCTTCTACAAAATCAACTTCATATTGATCCCATGTTCTCCAAAAATAATTATTAGCAATAATTGACTTGTAATTTTGCTTTTTTCTATCTTTCTACAAC
>JAMCRT010000036.1 GCA_023380695.1 Patescibacteria group bacterium
AGATCTTTATATCTTTGCAGAACAAGGAATTTATCCTGCCGTTGATCCTCTTTCATCAACTTCCAGAATAATGGATCCATCAGTGATAGGAGATGAACATTATAACATTGCACGTCTTACACAACAGGTCCTGCAAAGATATAAAGATCTTCAAGACATTATTGCTATACTTGGAATTGATGAATTATCTGAAGAAGATAAATTAACAGTAAAAAGAGCAAGAAAAATTCAAAAATTTGCATCTCAACCATTCTTTGTAGCAGAACCATTTACAGGAAAAGAGGGGAAATATGTACATATAAAAGATACAATTAAAGGTTTTAAAGAAATTATAGATGGAGTGCATGATAATGTAGATGAAAATGCATTCTATATGATTGGATCAATTGATGAACTAGAAAAATGATAGATATTATAATTACTACACCAACAGAAAAAATATTTGAAGGCAAAATAAAAGAAATATATATACCAACTTCAAATGGTGATGTAGGTGTATTCCATGATCATTCACCAATGATTAGCTCTATACATCTAGGTGAGTTACATTTTATAGATTCTAATAATAAAAAACACATACTTATAGTATCTGAAGGTCTTGCTCAAATAAAATTTAATAAAATGTACATATCTGTGATATCTGGAACATATCCTCATGAAATCAACCCTGATGTATTAGAAGCTGAAATAAAAGAATTAGAAAAAATAATAGAGGAAGAAAAGAAAAATAAAATAGAAGTATCAAAAATACATACTCGTATAATCAATACAAAAAAATATCATATTGCATCTTATCATAAACATAGAGTATGATAAATTTATTTGCAATATAACAATATAATAATATATAATCTAGAAGCTAAACTATGGACACATTTGCAGTAATACAAACAGGTGGTAAGCAATATATTGTAAGAAAGGATGATACCCTAAATATAGAACTTATCAAAGATATGAAAAAAGACGATAAATTAGTTTTTGATAAAGTTTTAATGCTTGTAAAAGACGGAAATATATCTTTAGGTAAGCCTTTCTTAGAAAAAACAGTAGTAGAAGGTAATGTGTTAGAAGAAATTAAAGGAGATAAAATAAATATACTGAAATTTAAAGCTAAATCAAGATATAGAAAACACAAAGGGCATAGACAACATTATCTCAAAATTAAAATAAACAAAATTTAAATGCAACTTATATTCAAACTAGGGAAAATACCTGTTTTATCAATCGCAGAAATAATTACAGTTTTAAAAAGTAGAAATCTATCATATGATATTATTAATGCAAACAGATATTTTTTACATTTAAAAATCAATAATAATATATATCCAGACATTCTTCTAAACATATTAGGTGGAACAAGAGAAATCTTTAAAGTAGATACTATTGTCCCAACAAAAGAAGCAAGAAGAATAAAAAAACAATTTAAATTTAATTTAGACAATTCTACTACAGCTTTAGGATTTGCAATTACAGAATCAATAAAAAGCTATAAAGAAAGAGAATTTAAAAAACCATATTCAGATATAAAGAATAGAATGATTCCAGTAAAACTTGCAAAAATAATGGTTAATCTAGGAATACAAGATGATACAACAGCCATATATGACCCTTTTTGTGGTACTGGAACTATAATAACAGAAGCTATACTACAGGGATTAAATGTCTATGGGTCAGATATCAATACTCAGCAAGTTAAAGGTACAATAAAAAATATAGAATGGATAAGAGATCAATATAATTTAGATAAAAACATACAATTTGAAATTTTTGAACACAATGCAACTACAATGCCTGATAAACTCAAAGCAAAAGATGACAATATATCAATAGTAACAGAACCATACCTTGGAGAACTCTGGACATCAAAGATCAATAAAGGCACAAAAAACCTTAAAACAATAGCTAAAGTAGATAAATCTATTGAGAAAAGTATAAAATCTATTTCAAAAATTTTGAAAAAACATCAAAGATTAGTTATAATAATACCAGCTTTTAGAATGAAACATGAAACTATGTATCTAAAAGTGAGAGATAAGGAGTTTGTAGGACTGACGAAAATTCCTTTTATATCTGATATAATAACATTTGAAAACAAAGAATTATCAGATATAATGAGTATCATGTATAAAAGAAGAAATGCATTGATTCTAAGAGAAATATTTATTTTTGAAAAGATATAAATTATGGCACATACAAAAGCAGGAGGTTCAAAGGCAAACCAGGGAAGTAATGTTAAAGGTAAAAGAAGAGGAGTAAAAAAATTCTCATCTGAAGCTGTAATACCTGGAAATATCATAGTTAGACAAAAAGGCACAAAATTCCACCCAGGGTTAAATGTAGGTATGGGAAGAGATTTTACTATATACTCAAAAATTAGTGGAATAGTAAAATTTAGAAGACTTACAAAAACAAATAGAGGTAAATTTGCAATAGATGTAGAAAAACAATGAATACAATACTACTTAAAAAATTTGAAGATGATTTTATTAAACCTGAGAGAATGGAAGTATCCGTTGGAGACACAGTAAAAGTCCATACCAAAATAGTTGAAGGTGAAAAAGAAAGGATACAGATATTTCAAGGATTAGTAATGGAAAGAAGTCATAGTGGTATAAGAGAAACATTCACTGTAAGAAAATTATCTAAAAATATAGGAGTAGAAAGAATTTTTCCACTACATTCTCCAAGAATTGATAAAATAGAAATTATAAGGAAAGGTAAGGTAAGAAGAGCAAAACTACATTACTTAAGGGAGAGAGTTGGAAAGAAAGCACTATTTGTAAAAGAAAATGTTACTCAGCACGAAAGAAAAACAACTTCTAAAAAAGTATAACTCTATAACTGGAATCGATGAAGTTGGTAGAGGGCCTCTTGCAGGACCAGTAGTAACAGCCTCATATACTATTACAAGTAAAACACCAATATTAAGCGCTGTAAATGATTCAAAAAAATTATCTGAAAAGAAAAGAAATGAACTTTATAACAAACTTATTTCTGATAAAAAATCATATCATCTAGGTGTTTCTTCTAATATAATAATAGATGAGTATGGAATTGTGTATGCTAAAGTAGATAAATCTATTGAGAA
>JAMCRT010000037.1 GCA_023380695.1 Patescibacteria group bacterium
GAAAAACTAAAAAAGAAAGATTATTGTATATTGTATTTACAAAAAGAGAAAAAAAGTTAAGAATCATTTCTGCAAGAGATATTAATAAAAAGGAAAAATACTTATATGAAAAAAGAACTTAAAATACCAAAATTTAAAAATGAAGATAAGGAAAGAAATTTTTGGTCTAAAATAGATTTATCTGAATATTTTGAACCTGAAGATTTCACAAAAGTTTCTTTTCCAAACTTAAAACCCACTTCAAGGTCTATATCTATTAGAATACCTGAGTATCTATTAAATAGAGTAAAGGAAAAAGCTAATGAACTAAATATTCCTTATCAATCTTTAATAAAAGAATATATACAAAAAGGAACTTTTAATTAATTCTATTATTTTTCATCATACCTAATTTATCTAGTAAATCATTGGTTAAAATTAAGTTTTTAAAAATGGTGTTCCACCTATTGTACGGCTTTCAGAAGTTATTTATATAAACAATATAATCTGTTAAAGTAATTGTATGAGAAAAATTCAATTATTATCTATAGACATGCAGAAAGATTTTTCAGCTAAAGGAGGAAAGCATTACCGTAATCATCCTAATGTAGCATTCATAAAAGAAAGTCTAGTTCCATATTGTGAAAAAAATGGATTAAAGATTGCAGAAATTATTTCAGATTATAGACAGCCACGACTAGGAGATAAAGATGATAGTTGTAACCCAGGAACAATAGGATATGAATCTGAAATTCCAGAAAAAATAAAACTTCACCCGATTTGGGTAAAGTGTATGAATTCACCCATTTGGACCAGAACTGGTATTGGTAATCCAAACAGTAAACCAGGTTTACCCTATGAAGATACAAAGGCATTCAGTGAATGGATTTATAACATTATAGGTGTCCCAGAAGAGACTGATGTAGTTTTAATTGGGTTAACAATAGACTGCTGTGTACTTTGTACAGCTCAAGAACTTTCAATGAGAGGTTATAATGTTTTTATTCTTAATGAAGGTGTTGATCCTTATTCAGGTAACCAAGATGAGAAACAACAAATTCTAAATAGTTCTATACTAAAAAATTGGACTACTATAATAGATTGGAAGAATCTAAAAAAATTAATAAAATTAAATGAAAATTAATAAAATTAAAATGTGTCTTGGTAACCCTACATTTGATCTAACCAATGACTCTCGGTAACATACCTATGTGATCTAATGCGTATCAAAATGGTATAACTATAATATTATGCATAAAACAGCATTACAAATACCAGTGAATAAAAGTCTAAAAGATAAAGCTGAAATAGTAGCCTTATCCAAGAGATTTTCTTCATTACAAGAATTTATAAGAATATTTTTAGTCGAAGCATCAAAAGATAATATTGATATATCATTTGGGGAAAATACACAATTATCAAATACAGCCGAAAAACGATATCTTAAGATAGACAAAGATTTTAAGAATAATAAGAATATATATGAAGCCACTAATGCCAAGGATTTGATGAAGCAATTACATAAAGATTAAGTACCATAAATTTTTTAAAAAACTACAGGAAGAAGATTTTACCAAACCCAAAATTAGCTATATTTCTTAGTGATTCTAATAATCCTATTTTGAGAAACCACAAGTTAACTGGGAAATTATCATTCTATAATTCTTTCTCAGTTACAGGAGATATAAGGGTAATATATAAAATTGAAGAAAATTCAATATTATTATTTGATATAGGTACTCATAATCAGGTATATTAAATCTTTTTATTTTTCAAAAAATTTATGTTACATAATAATTATTGAATAAAAGTGCTATAATCCTTATATATGTCAGGAGAAAAAGATATAGAAAGACCTAGTGATAATATTGGAATATTATCGACGTATGATTTATTATGGGAAAATACAGAGCAAAACATAACAAATACTTCATTTCATCATATAGAGGAAATGCAAAATTCATTATTAAAAATAGTAGAATCAACAACCAAGATGTTTCCTAATAGAACTTTATGTACAATGGTACAACCTTTTATAATGGAAAAAATATTATATGATGAGGATACTATAGACTATATAATATCATGTTATAATCTTGCATATTCTATGAATATTAAAAAAGTATATAAACCACATAAACAAAACCCCTATTTTTACATGAAAATGACTAAAAATAGTGATACTAGAATAACTAAAGAAAAACATATAAAATCTTTAAAGAAAAATGAATTAGAACGTTTCATAGGATTTTTGAGTATTTTTCTACAATACACAGAACATAGTTTAGAACAATCTGGATATGAAAAATAATATAGAATTATCAATAATAATGCCTGCATTAAATGAAGAAAAAACAGTAGGTATTTGTGTAAAAAAAGCAAAAAAAGTTATACAAAAGCTAAATATTAAAGGAGAGGTAATAGTATCAGATAATGGATCATCTGATACTACTGTAGATGAAGCATTAAAAAATGGTGCTTTAGTAGTAAAAGAAAATAAGAAAGGTTATGGTAATACTCTAAGAAAAGCATTTAGAAAAGCACAAGGTAAATATATTATTATGGCAGACTCAGATGATACATATGATTTTATGGAATCAACTAAATTCTATACAAAATTAAAAAATGGATATGATTTAGTAATGGGTGATAGATATAAAAATGGAAAAATTCTAAAAGGTGCAACTCCTATATCACATAGAATTGGAGCACCAATTCTTACTAAAATCCTATCTCTTTTTTATCATATTAAAATATCTGATGCACACTGTGGATTTAGAGGAATCACTAGAGAAGCATATCAAAAATTGCATATGCAAACAGAAGGAATGGAATTTGCATCTGAAATGATAGTAAAAGCAGGACAAGCAAAACTTAAAGTAACAGAAGTTCCAATTACACTATCTACAAGAGTAGAAGGAAGTGAAGCAAAGCTTAATACTATCAAAGATGGATGGAGACATTTAACATTTTTATTAACACAAGGAACAAATTACTTGTTTATATATCCTGGGTTATTTCTATTTCTTATAGGAGCATTAATTTTTATATTATTATCACCAGGATCATTTACAATTTTTGGGAGAACTCTTCATTATCATGTATTATATATAGCATCTATGCTTACCATAATAGGATATAACATCTTAATATTTGGAATACTCACTAAACAATATTCATTAAATGAAAAATTAGCTGTTTCTGATAGATTAACACTTTTTGTAAAATCACTTACAATGAATAAAATACTTGTTTATGGAATAGTACTGTTTATATTGAGTATATTACTCTTTATTTATTCATTCATCATTTGGGCTCAAAATAATTATGGACCACTACTAAATAGTGGACATATAATATTAGGTATTACTCTATTTATATTATCAATAGATACAGTTTTTGCAGGTTTCTTTTCAAAAGTAATAGAATTAAAAAAATAATATTATACTCTTCCGCCCATTCTTCTCTCTCTCTTAGAAAAATCTAGTATTGCTGCTAAAATATCATCTGTATCTATATCAGGAAAATATTTATCAGAGAAATATAGCTCTGTTTGTTTACCATTAAACCATCCTATATCAGATATTCTTATCTCTCCTGAAGTACGTATAATAAGATCTGAAGTTGGTATTACTCCACCTCCATCCTTTATGCTTTCTAAAATATTTTTATCTATTTCTAAATCTTTTGGAAGATCACGTACCTTAGATAACATTCTAATAATCTGATCTTCTCCACCAAAATCTATAGCAAGAGCTAAAACTTTTCTATCAAACATTTTTGTTTTGTTCTCTAATATTGTGATACTTTCAAGCAATTGTTTTGGTATCCTATCTTTTCTGCCAATATGAATAAATCTTATTTGATCTTTAATTAATTGACCTGAAAAACTATTTATCATAACCCTTAGTATTCTCATAATCCCATTAATCTCTGTTTTATCCCGTTTCCAATTATCTGATGAAAATCCCCATAAAGTTAAAGTTTTTACATTTTCAATAGTTTTTAAATCTTCTATTATCTTTTTCATTTTTTCTGCAGCAACTCTATGCCCATATGTTACTTTCTTATTTCTTTGTTTTGCCCATCTGCCGTTACCATCAGGGATAATCAATATATTACATGGAAATTTATCTCTATGAATATTTTTTACTTTTAACAAATCACTTTGCATAAAATATCTTATAGGATATAAATATTAAAGATACATTAAAATAGATATGTTTTTCTAGTATAATATAGATTATATGAAAAAAATAGCATTTATATATGATGTAATTTACCCATATTCCATTGGTGGTGTAGAACAAAGGATATATAACTTATCAATCAATATGAGAGATGATTATGAAATACATATCATTGGAATGAAATATTGGAAAGGAGATAAAGATAAAACAGAAGATGGAATACATTATCATGGGATAATGAGAAAAAAAGACATATATAAGGAAAATGGAGATAGAAATATAACAGAGCCAATAATTTTCTCACTAAAATTATTCTTTTTTTTATTAAAAAATAATTTTGATATTATTGATAATCAATCTTTTCCATTCTTTAATATATTCTCAGTATTTTTTGCAAAAAGATTTAGAAAAACAAAAATATTTACTACCTGGCATGAATTCTGGAACCTTCAATATTGGATTGAGTATAAAGGATATATAATTGGAACAATAGGTTTTATAGTACAATACCTATCTTTAATATTCTCTTCTAATATCATTGCAAATAGTGATCATACTAAGAAAAGACTATCAAAATATGTAAAAAGTACAAAAATTAAAGGAACAATACCTAATGGAATAAACAAAATTGATATGGATTATAAAAAAGATAAAAAATTATATGATCTGTCTTTTGCTGGAAGATTAAAAGATTTCAAAAATGTAGATAAGATTATTGATATTTTAAAATTAAATAAAACAATGTCTGCTATTATTATTGGTAACGGAGATCAATTTCAAACACTCAAGAGGAAATCAAAAAGACTAAATATAAAATTCACAGGGTTCATCCAAGACCAAAAGGAAGTATATAAATATATAAGCAAATCAAAAATATTTATGATGTTATCAAAAAGAGAAGGATTTTCTATAGTAACACTGGAGGCTTTATCTCTAGGAGTACCTGTAATTTGTTTTAATGGTGAAGATAATGCTGCAAAAGATTTGATTAAAGATGGTATAAATGGAATAATAACAGACCTTAATATGAAAAATATAAAGAATGCAATAGATACAATAAATAGTAATTATACTCTATATTCTTTAAATGCAAAAAAAATGGCAAATGAATATACTTACATTAAAATTACAAAAAATCTAATACAAATATATACAAATACATAACATTATCATTATTGAACAAAAAAATTACAAAAGAATTAGTCAACAAAAATTTATAATAATTAACATCTTAAGACAATTTTACTCTAAAGTTAAGGTTGACTTTAATTTTAGAGTAAAAGATAAAAAATTTCATTTATAACACCTTTCTGATTATTGAATATATATGTATCTTTTTTTCATCTTATTCTTTTGCTTAATTATTTAACCTTGAGTAATATAATCGGAGAGAGTGAGATTCGAACTCACGATACCTTTGCAGATATACTTGCTCTCCAAGCAAGCGCACTAGGCCACTATGCGATCTCTCCTTAAATGTTATTTAATTATAAAAAATCCTAATTTATAAAACAAAAGAAACATGGATATTACTAAAAGAAATCCAGCTACTACCTGTTCAAAATTATGTTTTTTTAAAATTATCCTAGAATATCCAACAATAGGAATAAATGGGAGTACTATTAAAGATAACAGTGGGTTGACGAGTAATACCATCACAAAAAGTGAACTTATCATAATAGAATGAAAACTTATTTTCCAAAAAATTGTAATTATATTTGCCAAAACTATAATTGCAGTAAACAAATATAAAATAGATATAAAAATAATACTAGTATGTATAAATATTGCAATTATTGTCCCTATTATAAGCCATATTGATATTATAAGACCTGATAGCAATCTATCTTTCTTATTTGAAGATAAATCAAAATCAATTTTTGAAAAAACAAATTTATGCCTTATAAATTGTACTAACAGAAAAATTACAAAATGATGGTAATTCATTGATAAATATAGGAATACAAATAAGAAACTTACTTTTAAATCTAGACCAAATATAATGACAAAGAACATTAATGGTACTATAAAATAAAAGTCAAATATTCTAGATATGATTTTTGCAAATAAATATCGGTTCATAAGTATTTTACTAAAACTTTTTCATTGTACTATGTTTGCATGTTATAGTAAACATTGATAATATATTATATAATTTAACATATGTTTGATAATCTTACATCAATACTTTCAGGTAATATATTTTCGTATATTATACTTATTATAAATACTGTTATCCATTTTTTCCTTTTATTCCTTATTATTATATTTTTGGATAATTTTA
>JAMCRT010000038.1 GCA_023380695.1 Patescibacteria group bacterium
TTCCGGTAAAAATTCTGGTTTTACAATAATATCATCTATAAATGGTGCTGCTTTTAAGTTTTTAATTTTTCCTCTTAAAAGGTTGAAGCTTTCTCTTCTTATTGCAAAATATTTTTCTATATCCGATTCATTTTTTGCAACTCTAGAATAAAGATTATTATATTTCTTTATATGATCCATTAATTTATTTACTTTATCATTTACTATTGACTGATCATCTTCATTAAATTCTACAAGAAGTACTAATTTGGGAAGTTTTCTTTCTTTTAGTACTAACAAGAATTCTGGTAGAAATTCAAGTGGCATATTTATTGCTTTTTTACCAAGTAATTTAGAAAATTGAAATATAAATTTTAATGCGAGTTTAAATGTATAATTATCAAATGATTCAAAACTTTCAGGTTTAAATTCTAATATTTCATTAATAAGTTTTGGCAAATGATCAAAATTTTCAAGAAATATTATCACTAATCCTCTTTTATCTCTTTCTTTTATAAGGCGCAGCTTTGCCTTTGTAATCATACCTAACGTTCCCTGTGATCCAATAAATATTTGAGATAAATCAAATATATTTTTATCCCATATATTCCATATATTATATCCAGAAGAGATTTTAGATACTTGTGGCTTTGAATTCTTTATAAGATCATAATTTTTATCTACTAAATCATACATTTTTCTAAAAATATCTCCTTCAAAGCTGTTCTCTTTCATTTTTTCATCTAATGTAGGTTTATCTATTTTTTCAAATGTATGTTCTTTTCCATCTGATAATACTATATTTAAATTTTCAACATATTTTTCAGTTTTTCCAAAATTTAGAGATTTCTCACCTCCTGAATTATTGGCTAACATTCCACCAAATGCACATAAATTTTTAGATGCAGGATATGCAGGGTATAGAAGATGTTTTTTATCTGCTAAAACTTCAAAATCTCTAAAATATACACCAGGTTCTATTATAGTACTCATGTCATTTTCATCAATATCAATTATTTTATTTATATATCTTGTGAAATCTAGAGATATAGAGTCTGTAATAGTTCCTCCAGACATATCGGTTCCTGCAGATCTTCCAGTAATAGAAATATATTCTCCTTGACTCTTTTTTTCTTTTACAAAATCTACAAGCTTTTCTATGTCATTACTGTTTTTAGGGTATACAATTAGAGTTGGCTTCATTGTGAATATGCTAGCATCGGTGCTATGTGATAACAATTCACTCTCATTGTCTGTTACATCTCCTTGAAGTATTTTTACTAATTCTTCTTTGATGTTTGTCATTTCTTTCTTGCTATAACTTTTCTGACTTTCTCTTTAATACTGTCTTTGTCCATATGATACTTTAATAATAATTCATCAGGTGATCCAGATTCTCCAAATGTATTTTGCATTCCAACAAATTCTATAGGAGTAGGCATGTTTTGAGAGAGTACTTCAGATATCATTCCTCCTAGCCCTCCTGTTATTTGATGATCTTCTGCTGTTACTACTGCTCTAGTCGTAGATGCCTCTTTTATAATATTTTCTGTATCACTCTCTTTGATAGTTGATACATTTACTACATTGACTTCTATTCCTTCTTTTTGTAATTCTTTTGCTGCAGTAAGTGCATTATATAAAATAAATCCTGTAGCAAATATACTTACTTTTGGATTATTACCAATCCAAAATGTTTGATTTTTTCCAACACTAAAAGGTGTTTTATCTGTAGTCATTATAGAGGTATTTGCTCTCGTAAAACGTAAATATACAGGACCTTTAATATCATATGATTTCTCAGTTGCCTTTCTTGCTTCAATGGCGTCAGTTGGAACTATTATTGTTATATCTGGGATACATCTCAGTATTGCTATATCTTCTGTTGCCTGATGTGTAGCACCATCTTCTGCTGTCATTAATCCTGAATGATGACCTGCTATTTTTACATTAGCTCTGTTATAAATGATTGTTGTTCTTATCACTTCCCAGTTTCTTCCTGGAGAAAAAGTTGCATATGATGATATGTATGGTGTTTTTCCTGTTACAGCAAGTCCTGCTGCAACTCCTGCCATATTCTGTTCTGCTACACCACATTCAAAAAACCTATCTTTGTATAACTTTGAAAATTCTTCTACTCTTGTAGATTCAGTAAGATCTGCCGTAAGAACTACTACATCATTATGTATTTTTGCAAGATTCAAAAGACCACTAGAATAGCCATCTCTAGTAGCACTCATTTGTGGATTTTCAAACATATCTTCATTTAGGTAGAGTTCTTTGTTTAACATTTAATATTCAGATCTAATTTTATTTTTCATTGTATTTATTTCCTTGATCGCTTTTTTTGCTTCCTCACTATTAGGAGGTTTTCCATGCCATAACGCTTCATTCTCCATAAAGTCTACCCCAAACCCAGGAATTGTGTGTGCTATTATGCATTGAGGTTTCTCATGGATGGTTTGTGCCTCAGCTACTGCCTCTATGAATTCTTTAATACTGTGTCCATTTACTTCTAAAACATGCCAATTAAATGATTCATATTTTTTCTTTAAATCATCTAGAGGCATAACATCTTCTGTAAATCCATCTATTTGAATATTATTTCTATCAATTATAACAGTAAGGTTATCCAATCTATATTTTGCTCCCATCATTATTGCCTCCCAAGTACATCCTTCTTCATGTTCTCCATCTGAAGTTATACAATATACTCTATTATTTTTATTATCCATTTTTAATGCTAGAGCAATACCAATTGATTGAGATATACCCTCTCCTAGTGGACCTGAAGTTGTTTCTAGTCCATCAATAGCGATTCTATGAGGATGTCCTTGTAATCTTGAATTTATTTTACGAAGTGTTTTTAATTCATCTATTGGAAAGTAATCAGATAATGCCATAGCAGCATATCTTACTGGACATATATGTCCATTTGAAAGCACTAACCTATCCCTACCATCCCAGAGAGGATCTTCAGGTTTATGATTTAATATATAGAAATAGAGAGCTGAGAATATATCTGCCATACCAATTGGCCCTGCAGTATGACCTGATTTTGCAGTAAGTAACATCTCTATAATAAGATCTCTTATAGTAGCTGCTTTTTCTTCAAGCTCAATGAGTTTTTTATCGGTAATATCAGGTAACATTCTTTATATAATATAGCACAAAAATTTTTAATGTCTATATACAATCATTATATCCGAAACATTAGATGGAAGTTTTCCTGTTATTATCCCATCTTTTGTTTTCTCAAAAAAAGGAAGTGTATTATCATCTATTAGGTATTTTTTCATATCTAAATTCAAGTCTTTAGCTTTTTTTACTGTATTTATATCTCCAATAGCACCAGCTAATGTATAATTATCCCATCCATCTGTACCAAAGGATGATATAACTATATTTTTTTCAATATTTAATAATGCACCGAGTACCACTTCTTGATTTCTTCCACCTCTACCCTTACCTTTCACATTTACAAAGCTTTCTCCTCCCGCAATCAGTAAGGTTCCCTGTGGAGTCTTTTGTATCAACTTCTCTCCAAGAGTTTTTGCATCGCAGGATATTGTTTTTGAATAAACAAATGTTTTAATGCCCACTCTATTAGCTTCTCTATCAATGGAATCTATAGGAGTATCATTGGTAAGTATTAAAAAGTTAAATACATTATTGAAGTATTTTTCATTTTTGGGAGTTTCTGTAAAATACTTATCATCTATTTTTATGCCAAATTTATTTTTAAGATTTATGGCGTCTGTTATTGTTGTTTCATCTATTACTGATGGTCCAGATGCAATAAAAGAAATATCATTACCTAATACATCAGAGAAAATTAAATTTATGATACTTGCAGGATATACTGTTTTTGCAAAAAATCCCCCTTTTACTTTTGATAAATGTTTCCTTACTGTATTCATTTGATATATGTCCATTCCTGATTTTAGAATAGCACTGTCAATTTCTGTTTTTTGTTTTAAAGATAAAGAATATGGAGCTTCGAAAAGTGATGAACCTCCTCCACAAACTATTGTAATTACAAGATCATTCTTTGTAAGATTTGAAAATTTTTGGAGAACCATGTTTGCAAAATCAAAATTTTCCTTTGAAGGTAATGGGTGAGTACCTTTTGTAAATTTGATTTTACTGAATTTCTCTTCCATTATATCTATTACATATCCATCTGTTAAAAGATCTCCCAATTTTTCTTCTACTAATTTTGATATTACAGATGCACCTTTTCCAAAACCTAAAAGATATATATTTTTATATTTTGAAAGATCTATTGGAGCATCTTTTATATAAAGAATATTTGAGTTTGTCAGTGATATATTTTCTCCTACCACTTTTCGTGGTTGTATTGATTCATATGCCTTTTCTATAAGGTCCAGAACTAATTTTCTTTCATTAGTAAAACTCAAATCTTTGTAATTTTTTACAATAGTCATATTTCTATTATATATGCAGCACTGTATTTTTGTCTAATTTGGTCAATGAAACTTTTTTGTTTGCATTTTTGTATATATTAATGTTAGAATTTGAATTGACATAATTTTATGGGATTTATAGATGTTAAAAAATAACTTAAAATATATACTTTTAGTAATTCTTTTGGTAATTGTTTTATCTTTGGTAGCTAATTCTAATCATTCAGTTATAAAGCCTCATACCACATATTATTTTAAAAACTACAAACAATATTCAAATAATGGAAAAAATAATAATGTTGTAAAGGGTGTAAAAGGAACTCTTTTATCAAAAGTTGTTCTTGCAAAAAATATTAATGGAGTCTCTTTTGATACTACTCCTGTTGTATCTGGTGATATGGAATATATTGGAACTATGAATAGAACTAAGCTTACTGGAGCTTTATATGCGATTAAAAGAACTACAGGAAAAGTTGTATGGCATGATAGTTTTTCAAATTGGATAATGACAAATCCTGTTGTTGTCCCTCAAATAGGAATGGTTTTTGTGGGGAGTGGAAATAGTAAACATTATGGTAAAACTAATGGGGTATCTTTTAGGGGTACTGGTAACAATTATATATATGCAATAGATTTAGGTACTGGTAAAATTGCATGGAAATATAAGACAGTAGGGGAAAATATGCCTACACCTATTTATAAATCAGGTGTACTGTATTTTGTTAATGGAAACAGAACATTTTATGCATTATCTGTCAAAGATGGAAAACTTTTATGGAGTTTGAATGTTGGATCTATTGTATCAATGTCATCTCCTGTAATGATAGGAAATAATGTATATTTTGGAGGAGCAGATCCATATGCAGTATTTGATGTAAATATAAAGAGCAAGAGTATTGCATGGAAAGATACAATGAAAGGTATTACAGGAGCTCTAGATGATACAACACCTACATATTCTAATGGTTTTATATATACAAACAGTACAAAATTAGTAAATTATAAAAAGAATCAAGGTAATGAATATTTATATAAGATTAATGCAACAAATGGTAATATAATATGGAAAATGAAAGAAGGATACGGTGTATTAAATCTACCTACTGATCCTATGGAAGGAAGTGTATCTACAATTGTTGGAGATGTCTTATATACATCATCTAATGCAGCAAGAGAGTTACTTGCAGTGAACACAAATACACAAAAGATTTTATGGAAATTTAAAGTTAGTGGTATGGTAAATGCTCCATTTATAATAATAAAGAATCTAATATATTCAATAACTGGTGATGGAAATGTATATGTATTAGATATAAAGAATGGGGAATTTATTGCAAAGAGAACATTAGGTGGTCCTGAATTAGCTTCTGGTATGAGTTTTTACTCAGGTAAATTCTATGTTGCTACTGGTAACGGAAATATATATACATTCAAATAAAGTATTCTAGAAAAGTTATTTTCTTTGTTTTAAAATACCTATTTTTTGTTGACTTTTACTTAGTGTTCTGATAACATGAAGATTAGAGCTTCTTTTACTAATAAGTTTTTTTAAATGCTCATAATGTGGTTTATGGGTATTTTTATGTTTATATAATATATGGTAGCAAAGAAAAATACATCAATAGATTTACTCAGTCAATCTCAAAATAATATTATAAAAGATTTTGCCATTCATGAAGGTGATAATGGTTCACCTGAAGTACAGGCTGCTTTGTTTACAAAAAGGATATTACAATTATCTGAACATTTAAAAGTAAATAAGAGAGATAATCATTCAAGAAGAGGTCTTTTGCAAATTTTAGGAAAAAGAAGAAGAATTCTTCAATTTTTGGAAAAAAAGGATAAAGAAAGATACTCTGTTTTAATAGGAAAATTAGGTTTGAAGAAATGAAAGAAGTTATATATAAAGAAGGTGTAATAGATGGAGTAAAATTTTCTTTTGAGAGTGGAAGACTGGCACCTCAAGCACATTCATCAGTAGATGATATAAACATATTGAGAGGTGATTGACCCTCCAAATTATCACTAGGATTTAGTTTAAATTCATCATTTATTAAAGATACCTTTACTCCTGATACTGGACCTTCAAATGGTAATCCCAATAAAGATAAAGCAAGAGATACTGCATTTACTGAAACTACAACAGGATCATTTTCTTTATCATATGATAATACATTCACAACTACCTGTATTTCTGATCTAAAATCTTCTTTAAATAAGGGTCTTATTGATCTATCAATAATTCTTGCTTTTAATATTTCATCAGAAGAAGGTCTTCCTTCCCTTTTTATAAATCTAGATGAAGATATAAGACCACTAGCATATAACTTTTCCTTATATTCAATAGTAAGTGGAAAAAATCCTGGAATTTCTTTGGAATTTGATACTATTACAGTAACCAATACTGCTGTATCTCCCATTTTTGCAAATACTGATGAATGTGCTTGAGGTGCCAGTCTTCCACTCTCAAAAGAAAATTTTACTCCATCTATTACACCTTCTTTATATATAACTTCTTTCATTTCTTCAAACCTAATTTTCCTATTAAAACAGAG
>JAMCRT010000039.1 GCA_023380695.1 Patescibacteria group bacterium
TTAGGTGTTTGGAGTGCTGGAAGTTTTTCAAAATCATCTATGTTTTTAATATTATCAATATTAATACTATGCTCAGATAAAAATTTTACATATGCTTTTATTTTTGATGCATATTTTTGAAAATTGTTTACTACATTACTCTTACTTTCATTCAATAAATCAATTTCATCAATACCTTTATATTTATTTATTTTATCTGACATATCATCAGAAAAATACTTGTTTAAAGCAGATATTTTAACATTATTATTCATATTAGATATATTATATATACATACATAATATATTTCAATTTTAAAAAATAATATCTTTTATTATTAATAACATTGATTTTATCTAACAAAATATATTACTATGCATATAATAATATAAGTCATATAAATATTATATGGATAGTAAAGAGAAAGTTTTAGTTTTAGGAGCTGGTGTGTCTGGATTATCATCTGGAATATTACTCTTAAAAGAAGGATTTGATGTTACAATATGGGCAAAAGATTTTTCTACAAATATAACTTCAAGTAAAGCATCAGCAATCATTCACCCATCTTTATGTTCAAATGAAAAAAAAATCATAATATGGGGTATATTATTTTCATTACCAATTATAGGTAATATTGCAAGATTTATTTATCCTCCCTTTATCAAAATTTACTCTTTATTATATAAAAAAAATAGCAGTAAAATAAACACAAAGATAAACAAAAAACAAGAAGAATTATTATCTATGGGTGAGTTTACATATGATTATATTAAAAATAACATCCTTAATAATAACAATTCTGGATGTATAGAGAGAAATGTTAAGGAAATATTTAACAGACAAAAGAAAAAACCGGCATGGAGTAATTCTCATTGGATAAAAACTAAAGGTAATTTCAAAAGAATACCAAAAGAAGAATTACCAAAGACATATATAGATGGATATGAAATTAATACAATAGTAGTTGAACCAAATATTTACATGAATTACATAATGAATCATTTTAAACAATTGGGAGGAAAAATAGTTCAAAAAGATATTCAAAATATAGATGATATACTAGAGAGTGGGTTTCAGACAATAGTAAATTGTACTGGATTAGGATCAAGAACTTTATTTAATGATAAAACGGTATACCCTGTAAGAGGGCAGAGTATTACTATAAAGAAAATTCCAGGTATTGAAGATGCAATAGTTGATCATGATAATCCAGTAAAAAATTTATGCATTATAACCCCAAGAATTAATAATATTACATTAGGTGGAGTAGATCAGGCATATAATTATAATTTAGAGCCAGACGAAAAAGACACAAAAGATATTATCAAGAAATGTACAGAAATCGATCCTCGATTGAAAGATTTAGAAATTGTAGATGTAACTGTAGGATTAAGGCCTCAAAGATATCCAATCAGAATAGAAAAAGAAACTATTGCAAATAAAACTATTATACATAATTATGGTCATGGAGAATCAGGATTTACATTATCATGGGGTTGTGCTAAAAAAGTAGTAGATCTAGTAAAAAATATATAATAAAAAGATATGCAAATTCAAAAAAATCTTTATCAATATAAAAGAGATACTTATACAAATGTTAATATCCAAACACCTCAGAATACTGATAATCTACCAACAATTCATTGTAATTTCGGATCTAAATGCTTATGGAATCTAGATGATATAATAAATGAGATAGAAAACCTTTCTATTCAAAAAATTTCTGCTTACCCAAAAATGTCAGATATCAATTTATTGAAAGAGACAATAATAAAAAAATATAATAATAAAAAACTAACAACAGATAATATATTTCTTGGGCATGGAACATTCAATATATTAGAAAGAATAATACATAAATTAGTTAATCCTAAAAAAATGATTGGTGTAGGACCACAATTTAATGAAATACCAAGTGAATTTGTATCCACAGGAGGTAAATATTTTAGTATTCCTTTAATAGAGAATAATTTTAGTCTTGATAAAGTATATGAATCTATCAAAAACGAATTATATGATGTTTTATATATAGATAACCCAAATAATCCAACTGGATTTGTCTTTAATATTGAGGATATATCTAAATTAGCTCAAATATGTGATAAGACAGGTACAATATTAATCATTGACGAAGCATATGGAGATTTCTTAGATAATAATATGTCTTCAATTCAGTTGATAAATACATTTCAAAATATAATAGTAGTAAGGTCATTTTCAAAAGGATTTTGCTTACCAAGTATTCGATCTGGCTATATGATAACTTCAAATAAAATAGCAAAAATTTATAAAGAAATTGATGTTCCATTTGAACCATCTTATATAAGTATTAAATTATCATTAATGGCACTCAATGACAAAATATTACTTAATAATTACAGAGACAATACAATAGATTTAAAAAAATATATTATAGATAAATTATCAATAAGTAATATATTTATATTACCAACAAATCCCAATATACCGATATTTATGCTCTATTCAGAAAACAAAAATCTATATAATTACTTTCTATCAATCAATATATTAACTGTAGGGGGAGAATCTTTTAAAAATACATATTCTAAATTAGATAACTCTTATGTTCGTATGCATATACCAAATTCTATTGACGAAGCTAAACAAATTATATCTAGAATTGAAAATAATAATCTAATACAAAATTTATAATTTGGTAATTTTATATTGTTTCTTGTAATAACTCATCCAGACTAAGTTTTGTTCTTCCCTTAGTTGGCCTACCCAAAATTACATTTTTAATTGATTTAGAAACCAATATCCCTACTTGTGCAGAAGCTATACCAAGTTGTGACATCCAAGGTAATTTACCATTTTTCATTGATTCAAGATGTCTTCTCAGTGATTCTGGTAATTCATCCATACTCTTAAATCCTAATAATTTGGCAATTACCATATTTCTCATATCATCTGGAATATTTTCCATATTCTCTATTGTTAATAGTTCTTCTTCTGATAATGAACCAAAAAATATAGGATCACTTGGTTTTTCAACATCTATAATAGCACCTTCTGCAAAATCAGTACCCATAACTACGGTAATACCTAATTCTTTTGCAATTCTTCTCAATGTAATTTTTGCTTGGATAGTATCAAATGCATCAACAACAAAATCTAAACCATCTAAAAATTCTCTCATATTTTCTGCATTTATCAATTCATTATATTGTTTTATATGAAGATAAGGATTTCTACTTAGTATCCATTCACTTGCAATATATGTCTTTAATCTATCAATATCATCACATCCACCAATAGATAATCTGCCTAGATTAGATGCATCAAGTCTGTCAGGATCTGCTAATTTAAATTCACTACCTATACCAGTTTCAACTAACTTTACAGTAGATGATTGACCTACACTTAATCCTACAATTCCAATACTTGGTTTTTTCAATTTTTTTTGTTCTTCTTCAGTAATAATATCTCTATTTCTTGAAGTAAGAACCCTATATAATAAGTCTTCTTCTGGGAATTTCTCTATAATTCTTCTAGAAGGTAAATTTACCCAATTCCATCTTACAACATCAGAGTTTTTAAATGCTTCAAATTTCTCTTCATCAGATACTAAATGTGGATATAAGGCTTTAAATATATCTCTCATCCAGGAATCAGTATTATCAACTACTTCCCTAGTCTCATTAGTTAATAGTTCTTCTAATGAATGTTCATCACAAGGATATATTGATAATTCGGTAGGATCTGTATTTATGCGATCAAAATGCTCCCTGCGTAAATCTGCTTCTCTACTTTCTAGATGTTCTTGTTGTAATTCTTCTCTTTCTATATTCATAATATTTCATACTATAAGACTGATTATAGCATATAGTTTATTATTATGGAATACATAAATAAAATTGTAAATAAATACAATACAGTATTATCTAAAAGCAAGTAAGAGAATACTTCCAATAGTTGGAATAAAAAAATCATCTAGTCCATATGTAAATATATATTCAGCTCCTGTGAGAACTAATGATATGAATATATTTATATATAGTGATTGAGATCCAAAGAAAAGATATAAAATTACAAAAGATACAATAAAAAATATCAAACTCCCATATATTGTTTTATGATCAGATTTTTTGAAAAACCCAGGTATAGTAGCAAAAGAATCTGCAAGAGTTAAAATAAGTAAAGATGCTAAAAATACACTACTATATGGATATGCAATCCATAATGCAATTAATACCCCAAGTGGAAATAGCATCTCTCCATATGTTTTTCTATCAACAGAATGTATTGATGAAAAAATATTAAATACAAAAGAGAATACCATAATAAAAAATGAAGCAAATACTATCATAATAAAGTAAAAAATATTAAAATTAAGATATAGAAATACAAAAAATATACCTGTAAAAATTCTAATAGCTACTCTTATTAATTCTTTCCTTATATTTTTATTCCTAAATATAAGTTCAATTAAAAATACAAATAAAACGAATAAAAAAGCCAAAAACAAAACAATTAAAAGTGTAATCATAAACTATTATATACGATACGAAAATGTAATTGAAATAGGGCATATTCAATACCAACACCGATTTAAATAAGATATAAGTTGTAATATAATACATGAAAAGGATTTTAGAGATATGTCAGAAAAAGATATTCTTAATAAAGAAAATTACTCATACGTTACTCGCAGTCTAATTCGTTTATTTAATAATGGAAGATTAACTAATGTTAGTGATATAACAGTAGAATCAAATTATGGTTACGTGACCCAAATTAGATATAAAGATGGAAGTTGTCGTATTACTTATGGAAATGATCTAGGTATTAATTCTGGATCATCAGGTGATCTTACAAAAGACAAAGGATATACTAAATTTATGCTTAGAAATCTTAAAGTCAATTGTCCCAATGGAGGAGAATTTTTATTGCCTTGGTGGGCAGATACAATTAGAAAATCTCAAGAAAAGCATGGAAATAATAACATTAAAACTATAGACCAAATAGCTGCATATATACAAGAAAACCTTACTTATCCTATATATGTTAAACCTGTAAATGGATCTAAAGGTACAGATATATATAAAGTCCAAAATAATGAAGAATTAGATGAAATTATAGCTATTTATAATGAGAAAAGAGTTCGTGTTGTAATTATTGAAGAGAATATTGCTATGCCAGATTATAGAATTGTAATACTAGATGGGAAACTTATTAGCGCTTATAAAAGAATCCCTTTAAAAGTTAAAGGAAATGGAAAGAATAGTATTGAAAAACTTATTATAGATCTTCAAAAACAATATCAATTAGAAGGAAGAGATACTCTATTGAATCCTAATGATACAAGAATTATTCAATATTTAAGAGATATTGGTCTGAATTTAGATTATATTCCATCACTAGCAGAAATAGTTACCCTACTTCCTATATCAAATCTTTCTGCTGGAGGAACATCTGCAGATATAACAGATAAAATTCATCCTAAATGGGTGAAACTTGCAAAATATATTGCAAAAAATTTTAATCTAAGACTATGTGGTATTGATATTGCATGTAATGATATTACTTCAACTAATTCTAGATATTCTGTATTAGAAGTAAATTCTTCGCCTGGACTAGATCATTATGCTTCATCAGGAGAAAAACAGAAAAAAATTGTAGATGATCTTTATGTCAAAGTATTTAATGCTATGAACCCTTTTTAATAAGAGGTCTAATATGATTTAACAAATGGAATGATCCTGTTATAACTTTGATATCTTCATTTGTCTTTTCCAATTGATGAAATGCTATAATAGGATTTAGTGTAATTCTTATTCATCAGTTTGACAGACGTATACACGTAATGTATAATACATATTATGATTAGAACACAGGTTTATATACCTGAAAATTTACATAAAAAACTTATATATTTATCTAAAAAAAAAGGTTATTCTATGGCTGAATCCATACGTCTTTTTATTGAAGAGGGTATTAAAAAAGATGAAACATTAGATATCAGTGGTAAAGATGTATTGAAAAAAATATCTTTGTTAGGTTTTAGTGGAGGTGATAAAAATTTATCTTCTAATATAGATAAGATTATATATAATAATGAAAAAAAATAGTAAGAAGGTAATTTTTATTGATTCAGATATATTTATAGCATTAGCCAAAAATGATGACAGTAATCACAATAAGGCTTTAGCAATTTTAAATAAATATTTTAATGAAACTATTTTCACTACATCTAATTATGTAATATCAGAAGTAATTACAGTTTTGAGTATGCAATTAGGACATAATAGAGCAGTAGATTTTATTAATACAATTAAATCTAGTGACAGTATGTTTTCAATACAATGGGTAGATGATAAAATTGAATCTTTGGCAATAGAAATTTTTAAAAAACAAACTTCAAAAAATACAAGCTTTACAGATTGTACTAATATGGCTTTTATAAAAATGTTAGGACTAGATGGAATATTTAGTTTTGATAGTGTTTATAGAAAAAACAAATGTGTTATCTTAAAATAAAATACATTGTATAAATACAATAATTTTACAAAAACGTAATATTATATTAAGTATAAAATATGAAGCAGATTCGCTTGTAGAGTCTGTTCTTTTCTTTATATTCTATTATTGTTTTCAGTGATTTTAACTAAATAAATTTACTTTTTAGTAACAACTGTGTAAGGCAAGGAAAAAATGATGTTTTCTTTGTCCTTCCCATAGATCGGAAGAGTTTTTCTATATATGTTATATAAAAGATACTTATCCTAATATATACATAATAATGGATGAAAATGTTATAAAAGTAGGTTCATTTGTAAGCTTAAAATCTGAAGCTAAAATTATGGAACTTATTTTAGTTGCAAAAGATGGAAATCCCACCGAAGGAACTATTTCGATAGCTTCTCCCGTTGGAAGTTCTCTTATAGGAAAGAAAGTCAATGATGTTATAAAAGTAAAAACTCCATATTCAGAAATAGAATATAAGGTCATAGATGTAAAAAATAATATTTGAAAATATTACCTATATCCTTACTTTGACTAAAATCTAATAAATGGATATTTCACTGCTAACTTTATCATTACTTATTTTTTTATTATTAATAGATGGTAAGCAAAAAATTTTCAAAAATCTCACTTTCAACTTTTTAATTTGACAAAATATAGATTTAATTTCATAATTAAGAATATGAAACTATTTAAATTTGACAAAGTATATGCTCATTGTGATATTCCTTGTGGAATTTATGACCCATCTCCATCACGTATTGCAGCAGAAACCATTGTAAAAATGGTAACACTAATAGATGGAATTAAAGATGAATATAGAAACAGTCCCAGTGATGTAAATGTACTAAATTCTATAACAAGATATATTTTAGTAAAAGAAGAGCATGCAAGAATATGTAAAAATGAAATTCTTATTTTATGGACAGATTACTTCAAAGAAGAAGATTTGAAAATAGTACCAGATCTACATAGTAAAGTATGGGATACTGTAAAATTAATATCTTACAATAAACAAAACGTAGATCTAGAAAAAGCCAAAGAATTACTGACAAAGGTAAATGAAATAGGAGATATTTTTACTAAAGTCAAGGAAGAAAGATTAAAAAATGGATGATATTTTTTAAAATATTCAAAGTAGAGGGCACAAGTATGCACCCTACTATATACAATAGAAACAAAATTTTAGTAAGTTATATACCATATTTATTTAAAAATCCAAAAATCAATGATATTATAGTAGCCAAACACCCATATAAAAATATATATATTGTAAAAAGAATTACAAAAATAGAAAAAGGGGGATATTTTATTGAAGGAGATTATATATTAAGCTCAGATAGTAAAGAATTCAATATGATACCTAAGAAATTAATACTGGCAAAATTACTATTTATATTTTAAATACATAAACTTAAGAAAACTTTAAGAAACTGTAAAATTACTCAAAAAATATTTCACCATAGTTATAAATCTATAATTAGGGTTCTAACATTGTCCACGATACCCAGATTTGATTTTTAAATTTATATCTATTAGAATTGTAAATAAGAAGGTTATAATATTATTTCCCTTTAATAGAGTAACCTCCGTCTATCAGATAATCAGCACCAGTTATATAGCTAGCTTCATCAGATACTAAAAATAAGACTAAGGAGGCTATTTCTTCTGGATTAGCCATTCTACTAAGAATAGTCCCATTATTAATACGATTAAATGTTTCTTCATTCCAATCTTTTACTTGATCAGTTTTAACATATCCAGGAGCTACGGTATTAAAACGAATAGTTGGATATGATTTAGCCAATGCTTTAGTTATAGATATAACTCCCGCTTTAGTAGTTGAGTAAGTCAATGTACTCATGGTTGATAGGTTAGGATATCCTTTTATTGAACTAATATTAATAATGCTACCATTACCTTGTACTAACATTTTAGGAAGTACTGATTGAATACAATGTAATGTTCCTAATACATTCACAGTATATTCTTCTATAGCTTTATTATCATCCACGCCATCAATGTCTTGTATAAAATTGCGTGCTACTCCAGCGTTATTTATTAATATATCTATTGTGCCTACCTCTTCAAGTAATTTATTTATGCTTAATTGTGTAGCAACTCTATCGGCAATATCAAAAAACACTTTAATGGATCCTTCTAATTGTTTGTGCACTTCTTCTAATTTATCTGAATCTGATTTCCCATGTACTATAACCTTATATCCTTTTTGATAAGCTAAGATTGCAATAGCTTCCCCTATTCCTCTACTTGAACCAGTAACTAATATTGTTTTCATTTCAGGGTTTTTCTGGTTTTAATTATTTTTTTCATATAGCATATTATATATTTTTTAAATTAATATATCAAACTTTATTTTAATTTATCATTAGGGTTCTGACATCGTCTACGATACCCAGTGTCATTTTCCATTACCCTATTAACAAATTTGACTTTACTCATAATTTCATACTATTATACCAACAATATATTTAATAGAAAAAATTACTATAAAAAAGAATATAATGCTGTACTAGAAATAGTAAAATTTGGAAATAAAAAAATAGATAGATTACTTAAGGTGCTTGATGATAAGACTTTAAATTGGATCGAAGTTTTGGGTTATTTGTGCTACCATCGAGTTGCAGGTCTTGCGTATGAGGTTATAAACCCATTTGATGTACGCAATTTAGATTTCCCTGTTTTTTTTACAATATATATGGTTCATCAGTCGCAAAGCATCAGAATGGAATTCCAAAAAGAAAATATGAAGATAATATCTTCGAAGTTATGCGAATCTAATATAAAACATGTTTTTTAAAAAGGATCTGTTTTATCAAGTACTATTTATCCTGTAGGTGCTAGGGCTTTTAATGATATCGATATATTAGTATCAAAACAATCAATTATAAAAGTTAAAAAAGTTTTGTATGCTTTAGGCTTTGTGCAAGGAAAATATGATTACAGAAAAGATATTGTTAATGAATTTGACAAGCAAACAATTACACAAAACGTAAATATAAAATGAGTTCTAACATGATAATGATATAACCCCTTTTTTAAATCATTGAATCTCCACGGGATGACTCCCGTGGAATCATTCAAGTACAAGCTTTGCTTGTCCTAAGTCTTCTTTTTCTTGATATCTAACGTATTTTTTTATCATCTCCTCGTCAAGCCCTACCGTTGATACAAAGTATCCAACTGACCAGATACCTCCTCTTCCATAGTATGTCCGTTTTAAGAAATCAAACTTATCCTTCAATGCTTTCCCTGTATTCCTTTTGATTGTACCTACTACCATTGGTATACTATCCGCTGGTGGAAATGATAATACCATATGTACATGATC
>JAMCRT010000040.1 GCA_023380695.1 Patescibacteria group bacterium
CATAGTATGTCCGTTTTAAGAAATCAAACTTATCCTTCAATGCTTTCCCTGTATTCCTTTTGATTGTACCTACTACCATTGGTATACTATCCGCTGGTGGAAATGATAATACCATATGTACATGATCCGGTTGAATGTTCCTCTCTATATATTCTATCTCTGGATAGTATTTGCGTACCTCATCAAGTTTGATTTCTAGATATTTATCTACACCGTCCTTCAGTATTTTATATCGGTATCTGGTTACCAACACTATATGGTATTCCACTCTATACACCACATGGGCTTGACGTCTCGTT
Source organism: Patescibacteria group bacterium (assembly GCA_023380695.1). GTDB lineage: Bacteria > Patescibacteriota > Dojkabacteria > JAKAPS01 > JAJZLI01 > JAMCRT01. The sequence goes on from JAMCRT010000040.1 coordinate 300, forward strand.
TCCATTTCTTCTATTGTACCACCTGACTTAGGAACCCGATACACCCCCGTGATTACTCACGCGGATCTGCTTGGACGATTAGAAAATTATTTAGACACAATAAGAGAACAAAGAAACATAAAAGCTGAAGGTAAAGATATACAACGATTAGGCGGAAATGCTGGAAGTATATGTGAAGTGATATATGATAATTTAGATAATAGATTATTACCTTCTTTAAAAGAAGAGAACTCAGAATTTATTGAGAAATACATATCTCCATTACTAGAAGGTTATCTAGAAAAAATCCATACTGATGAAATAAAAAAGGTATATACTGAAGGTTTAAAGATATATATAAAATTACAATACAGGCTATATGGAGGGAAAAAAGAAAAGGACATACTATATATATTCAATGATGAATATATCAAAAACATAATACTAAGTTATACTCATGATTTTGTTATGAGTATAAGAATCTCAGAAAAATTAGGAGTTACTCCAAATATGGCACTAGAGTTAGCAAAATTATCATATAGACATAATCCTACTATATTAATGACATTACAAAGAAAATATCCTGATGTAGATGATGGAATAATAAAACATGCAGCAGTGAATTACCCAACAAACCCAGAGGAATTTATAAAAAGTGTATTAAATAAGAAAAATTAACTTAAAGTATTATTAATATCCTAATATTATTTACATTTACTTTTATTACAAATGAAAAAAATATAGAATAGTTCTAGATGGATAAAAAAAATAAATATTCACTAGAAGAGGAGAAAAGAATATTACTTATAGGAGGATCTGGGTTCATAGGTGTAAATATTATTATCAAATTTATAGAATATAAGATTGGAAAGATTCTTAATATAGACAAAAAACCTTCACCACTTGGGATAAAAACAGAATATATAGATTTAAAAATGCCACTTTACCCTAATATACGGAATTTTAAACCACAATATATAATATATCTTGCAAATGTATATGATGATGATATATCAACTGCTAACTATACAAGAGAAATAAATGTAAAAAGTCTAGAAAAACTATATCAAGATCTGATTGATTATACAGAGATCAAAAAATTTATATATTTATCAGATTACAAGGTTTATTTTGATAATATACCATTTACTGAAAAATCAGAAGTTAAAAAAAGAGGAGTATATCTATCAACTAAACTAGAAGCAGAAGAAATATCTCTGCAATATCTAGAATCCTATTTTCTACCAATAGTGATTCTAAGATTATCTGATATATATGGACTTTATTCTGAAAATCAACATAATTTTCTATCAAGAAGTATCCAAAGTGCAGTACAAAAAAAAGAAATTTATATAGAAAATAATAATATTTATGATTATCTATATACATCAGATCTAGTACAATCACTAATACTACTATTAGATAGTCCATATACAGGAATATTAAATATAGGATCTGGAAAAGGATATTCTAATATTGATATTGTAAGTATAATAAATGAATTTATACCATCTGCAATAAAAACAGGAAATTTTCAACAACAAAGTTTTATAAATAACGTAACACTTGCCAAAAATTTACTCTCATGGAATCCTCATACAAACATAAAAACTGGCATAAAAAATACAATTGATTATTTTAAAACAATCTCATGATAGCATTTCTATGCTTTTTCCAATTGCACCAGAAAATGACCCTGATGACATAAAAAGATATACATCTCCAATAGATGCAACCTTTAAAATATAATCTGCAATATCAATATTTGGGATATACAAAGCATCATCTATACTCTCCTTTACAAGATTTACAATATCTGAGGATACTACTCTAGATTTTCTTTCATTCTTTATATCAGTAATTATTACTTTATCAGAACCCATAAATACATCTTTAAACCAAGACAGAGTTTGCTTATCTTTAATACTTTGTGTGTGTGGTTCAAAAATGGATATCAATCTATACTTATCTTTTGGATATGTATGCCTTACAGCATCTATTGATGCCTTAATTTTTGCTGGAGCATGTGCAAAATCATCAATGACAACAAACTCCTTATTTTTAAATCTTACCTCTAACCTTCTTTTTACTCCTTTATATTGAGATAAAATATTGGTTACTTCTTCACCATTCATCCCTAAACTTAAAGATAAAGCTATTGATCCTATAAAATTTGAAATATTGTGTTCTCCTATAATATTTTTATTTTCAAATTTCAAACCATTTTGTAATTCAAATTTTATTCCATCCTCATCAAAAGAATAAGATTTTGCAAAATAATCAGCACTACTAACACTCAGAGAATAATATATTATTTTACATTTAGCACTATCTAATACTTTTTCTACATTTTCCCCTTCTTTATTTACTACCAAAAGCCCATCCTCTGGAATCATTGATATAAATTTTTTGAATGTTTCAATATAGTCATCAAATGTTTCAAACAAATTAACATGATCCCATACTACTGATGTCAAAAGAACATATTTAGGTTTATAGTGTAGAAATTTAGATCTTTTATCAAAAAATGCAGAGCTATATTCATCTCCCTCAACAACAGAATAATCAGAATTTGAAAGATATACAGAATCTTCAAAATCTAGAGATACACCTCCAAACATAAAAGAAGGATTAAATCCTCCCTTAGATAATATAAATGATAAAAGAGATGTAATAGTAGTCTTCCCATATTCGCCTACAACTACAATAGAATTTTTCTTTATTAAAAATTTTGCAAGTATTTCAGGATATGAATAATATTTAATATGTCTTTTTTTAATTTCTAAAAATTCTGGATTGCTCTCAGGGATAGCCATACCTATTATTGCAAATAATATATCATCAGTAATATGTTCGGCTTTATATCCTTTTTTCAAATGTATTAATGATTGTTCAAGATACAAAGATACCGGAGGGAAAAATCCTTTATCAGAACCTTCAACAATATATCCCATATTCTTAAACATATTAGCTATTGGAGCCATAGCAGTTCCACAAATACCCACAAAATATACTTTCTCTTTTTTCATGATTTTCTTTTTTTTATTAATTTTAATGTTTTATCCTTATCAGACCAAGGTATTTCCTTTCCTAAAATAGCATTAGATTTTTCATGACCTTTCCCTAGTAACGCAATAATATCATCTTTTCTATATAAATTTAAGGCTTTCTTTATAGCTTCATATCTATCATCAATTCTGAAAAAATTAATGTCCTTTCTGAATTTTTTTCTATCAATTCCTTTTGATATATCAGAGAATATGTTTTCTAAATTTTCATCCCTTGGATCATCCGATGTTATGATTATAATATCAGAATAATCTGACGCACTCTTTCCCATTAATGGTCTTTTTGTATGATCTCTTCTGCCTGGTGCACCAAACACAGTAATAACTCTAGATTGATTAGTCTTCATTCTATCTATAGTATCTAAAATATTTTTTATCGCATTTGGTGTGTGTGCAAAATCAACTATTACAAAAGGATCTTTTGATATAATATCAAATCTTCCATCAATTGATGGGAAATGTTCTAAAGTCTTTAATATGCTTTTTATAGAAATATCAAAGCTATATAGAGCTGCAATCGCAGCAAGAGAATTTGAAATATTATATTCACCAATAAGATCAGATACCACACTCAAAGATAAATATTTTGATTTTATATCAAATAAATTCTTTGCAATATTTACTGCTCTAAAATCAGCCTCATTATATATTCCATAAGTAAAAATGTTAAAATCCTTTTTAATTTTAGGGTATAGAAAATCAAAAGATTTTTTATCATCAACATTTAATATTACATAACCTTGTTTTCTTAAATATTTTTGCAGAGATAATTTTGTGCTAGCATAACGTTCCCATGTTTTATGATAATCTAAATGTTCATGAGTAATATTTGTATAAACAATTGTATCATACAAAAGACCTACAATACGTCTTTGATCAATAGCATGTGATGATGTCTCAAGAACTACAAAATCATAGTTTTTTACTTTTGTAAGAATTTTGTGCAAAGTAAAAGCTGAAGGAGTTGTGATATGCAACCCTGTATCAGTTAATTTCTTTCCGTCAACAAATGCACCCAATGTGGTAATAAGTGCAACTTTTTTCCCATCATTTCTCAACATATTATAAATAAGAGTAGAAGTGGTTGTCTTACCATCAGTACCCGTAACACCTATCAATTTAAAATTAAATTTTACAAAAATAAAAGGTAGAATTTCTATTCTTGATCTTACTATATGATATATTCTCTTTATAATCATTTTACAAATTTCTCAAAAACTTTTTGTAATTTTCTATGAGGAATATTAAATTTTGATACACTAGATAATACATTGTGAAAAGATATATCTAAACTTATACCTGTAAGTATTATACTTGCTATTACCTTTAAAGGTATATCTTTATACGTATTATTGAGAGTATATGTTTTCTCATCATATATAATATCTATCACATCATTATTAGCACTAAACACTAATTTATTGTGAATATTTTCACCAAAAGAATAATATTTTTTATTAATATCAAATATTAACTGATTTTTGAAAATACTATCACCATCATAAATTACATTTGCATCCTCTGTACTACCTTCAATAATTCTATTCTCATATATTGATGACTTTTTAGTAATATCTAAAAATACTACAACTACTGGTTTTATAAAACGAAGATAGAAATGAACGACTGATGCATTGTAAGTGGTAAGATTTAAAATCAAATATTCATCTTTCCTACTTTTAAAAAAAATAATAAAAGGAAATTCTATAATAAATAGAACAAAATTAATAAAAGAAAAATTATCTTTATCAAGACTTATAAAAAATGGAATATCTATATCCCTATCAAAATTCACATAATTTCTTCTTGCATTATATCCTCTATCTTTTAAAACACTATATATACCCTCTAGTGCTATATCAGAAAAATTATCACCAAAAACAACTATACACTTAATATTATTGGACTTAATAATTTTTAAAGTCATAAAAGATAAAACATTTTTTATTGTTTTCCTGATATTTTTTTTCATTTTCTAACTCTTTTGATATGAGCCCCAAGATTATTTAAATTTGTATCAATGTGTTCGTAACCTCTCCTTATATGACGCACACCTTCTAGTGTACTCTTTCCATCTGCAGAAATCATTCCTGCAAGGTATGAAACACCTGATCTAATATCTAGAGCATTTAATCTACCACTCTTTAAACCCTTTCCACCCTTAATTATAACTCTATTTGAATCAATAAACTTAAAATCTGCACCCAATTTTTTCAAAGGATATAAAAAACTTAATCTATCTTCATACATTTTCTCAAAAAATAAAATGCTGCCTTTTACTTTTGTACTAAGAACAATCATTGGAGCTAAAAGATCTGTAGGAAACCCGGGATATGGATGAGTATAAATCCCTAAATTATTAAAACCAAGATCATCTCTTAGATATAAATCTTGAGATGATGGAATATGAATATCAAAAGAATTTTCATTTTGTAATATTTCAAATTGAGCATTGAATTTTTCAAAAACATATAAAATAGATTTTAGATAAGGTGGATGAATATCTTTGATTGTTAAATCTCCCCCAGTAATAAGTGAAAATATCATATATGTTGCAATTTCTATAGTATCTTTTAATACTGTATGTTTTATGCCTGAAAGATTATTTTCCCCTTTAATTTTCAGTACACTACTTCCAACACCTTCTATATGAGCACCCATTGATATAAGCATATTACAAAGATCTGAAACATGAGGTTCGCTTGCTGCATTTTCTATTATTATTTCTCTTTCTTTGGTAGCAGATAACATTAATATATTTTCTGTAGCAGTCACTGATGGCTCATACAAAAATACCTCTGATTTATCTACCCTGCCAGAGACTTCAAATGTACCATTAGTAAAATTAATGCTCAGTCCTAATTGTCTAAATCCATCGAAATGTGCAGAAAGTTCTCTTTTACCTATTCTATCTCCTCCGGGAAATACAAATGGCACCTTTCCAAGTCTATATACTAGTGGAGATAACAGTAAAATTGACCCTCTAAGTTTTGAAATTAAAGAAAGAAAATGATCAATGTCATGTATTTTAATGTTTTTATTCTCAATACTAATATCTGTTCTGTTTATATACTCTATTTTACTTCCCAACTCTTGTAGAATTTTTAACATTATTCTAACATCTAGAATCTTTGGAACATTGCAAAGTATACACTTCTTATCAGTTAGTAGAGTTGCAGCTATCACAGGTAAAACAGAATTCTTTCCACCTGTAAGATTTATATTGCCACTAATTGGATATCCTCCTTCAATTTCAAATTCATACATACAGAAAATATTATCTCAAAAAGATATATAGATTACAAACAGCGATATATAGTTTGCATATATTTCAAAATTTTCGGTATAACATTCCTATTTTTTGCATATGCATAATAGAGCCCATTTATCCTATCCCGAGATTCTCCATATATCATATTAAGAGCAAGAATTTCATGGTTATTTAATATTTTAGGAATTATATTTGCAAAAAATATTTTTGCAAGAACTATATCTTTTAGTGGTAAATCAATTTCATCTCTACTGATTACAAAACCTAACTTATCTATAATAGAGTTTTGATCATCAATATTCTCTGCTATTTGTAATGCTACAAATAAATCCTCATAATTTTGCATATGCTCTATTACTGTAGTTTTGAAATGAAACTTAGATATATTAGTTATTAATCTTTCTATTCCATCTTTGCTATATAACAAAGACTCTGTATTATCAGGTATTTCAACTCTAGGGAGATATGATTTAGACATTGCTGAATTTCTATATTCTCCTCTGATAATACTAAAGATAATACCAAAATGTACTGTGTCAAATATTTGTCTAACACGCTCTCTACTAATACCAAAAATCTCTCCAATATTACTATATGTATATGTCTTATCATTCTTTCCATCAATATTGTAATATAAAGATAACATTTCTCTAGTCCTCGAAGGAAACCTTTCAATATATGGTAAAAGCAAAGGTTTATATGCTAAATTATCTTCTATAGTGTCTATAGAGTAATCATCAGTATCTGGTAAATCTACATCTTCAATTGACTGAAAATGTAGCATATTAATATATGATAGGGTTTCCTTTAACTTCTCTATTGATATACCCAGACTATCTGCTAACTCAGTATAACTTGGATACCTCTTTAAAGAAGTTATTAATTCATCATATGTAAGCCCTAAAGGTATGATATCTTGAGAAAAAGTTCTTCTTGGTATATGTATATCGAAAGATTTGCTCTCTACATAGCAACGCTTTATTCTCCACTCAATACTTTGTATAGCAAAAGTACTAAAAGTGTTTTCTCGTGTATAATCAAATTGATCAATAGATTCAAATAACCCAGCCATACCCTCATTAACCATTTCTTCATAAATATCCTCATTAGAAAATTTATCTTTTCTATATAAAACAAATCTTAATGCAAAAAATACTAAACCAATATTATGATAGAATATTTCTTCTTTAATATTTTCAGGATCTTTAGACGTTTTCATCTTTTCAAATAATGATTTCATATCTTTATCTGAAAGTTGTGTTGTATCTTTTTTATTATCCTGAGCTTTTTTAAAATGAAACTTACGTAAATTTCTTAGAACTTTCCTCACATCATAGTCACTTTCTTCATACTCAGAATATAAATCAACAATATCCTCTCCCATAGCATCTTCTCTATCATGATTGTTAGACTGCAAAATATTTTCATTAATACCATCCAAAGGTTTCCTTCCTGCAAAAAAATTATCTGATAATAAATACATAGCCCATCCAGGAATATAGTCAAATGATGACGCTTCAATACTCGAAATATCTGTATCTTCTAGTATTTCAGGTATTTGGGAAATAGTATGTAATTCAGACATAATTATGATATAATTTTTTATATAGGATATTATATATTAATCCTTATTAAAAGTCTATAGAATATATAGGACAATAGAAAATTATACTAAAATGTAAATAAAAATATAAAAATTGGAATATTAAGGAGAAATATTATAGTATTTGAATAAATAATTAGATATAGCACCCCATAAAACACAAGAGGTTGTAGCTGCATAATATTGATTTAGTAATGGTTTATGAGGAGAATTTATCATAGTAAGCATTATAAATTTAGGATTCAGGGTCGGAGCAAAACCAACATAAGTCATCACATAATTACGCTTACTATATTGACCTGGATGCTTAACAGATGGCATTTGTGCAGAACCTGTTTTTGATGCAATAATTGGCATATATTGTGCAACACCGGTTTGATGTAATGCCCAATTTGGCTCACCTTGAGTTGCATATGTAAACATAGGTATCATTTCTTTTGCTATCGTACTTGTTACTGGGCTATCTATTACTTTTGGCTTGTAATGAACAATTTTACCAGAAGGCAGGGTAATACTGTTAACAATATATGGTTGCATTCTTTTTCCACCATTTGCTACTACATCATATGCATCAATTATTTGTAGTGGAGATACTGATACATATTGCCCAAATGAATCTGTAGCAAGAGCAGCTTTATCCCATGTTTGATATGGAGGAATTATACCAGTTTCCTCTCCTTGCAAAGTAATACCAAGCAGTGATCCAAATCCAAATGCTTTAGATGTGTTATACATTATCTGTGAAGATAAATATTTTGTTGCAACTATACTTGCTCCCACATTAGAAGACAGATACAAAATTCTGCCAAGATTCATTACACCTGCAGGCAGTTTATTCCAATTATAGATTTTTTTACCATTAGCTAAAAATACTCCTGTTTTATCATCCACTGTTGTTTGAGGAGTTACTTTACCAGAATTGAGAGCACCTGCAACCATTATAATCTTGCCCACAGAACCTGGTTCATAAATAAAACTTATCGCATTATTTATATAACTGCTATATTTATATTTCCAATACTGATTTGGATTAAATGTAGGATAACTTGACATTGCTATTATAGCTCCTGTTTTAGGATTCATAATTATCACTGCTCCAGATTTTGCATCCAATTTTTTTACCCATTTATCAAGCTGAGAAGATGCATCTTTCTGAATTGCAGGATTTATTGTAAGATTTATTGCATCTCCATTAGAGGGTGGAACAAAATTGTAATTCTTGTTTAATAATGGGATACCTAAAGCACTCTCTACTCCACTTGAATAACCATCATGTCCACTAAGTGCACCATTGAAATATCCTTCAATTCCATAAAATCCTGAAGTATTTCCATATTGATTTTTACCAACAAATCCTAAAATATGTGCAAATAAATTATTATCCGGATAGAACCTACCTTCATGTTTTACAAAAATAAGAGATTGGAATTTTGAAAGTTTATCTTTTTCTGATGATGATACACCGTTTGATATTTTAGCCCAAACCAGATTATTATTATTTAAAATTTTTGATATATTACTTTTGGAAATATTTAATACTGAAGATATACTAGACTCTAATTTACCTTTATTTTGCATATTTTTTAAATTTACATACATATGATAAATAGGTTTATTGTTTGCTAAAATTGCACCATTTGATGCTGTAATAACGCCTCTTAGTGCTGGAATCTTATTGCTGAATGTATTTTCAAATGAAGCCTCAGATGCATATATATTATGATCTACAACCTGTACTATAAATAAACGGGTAAGAATAATCAAAGAGACAAGAATGAAAAATCCCATTATATATGAGAGCCTCCTTTTGAAAAAATCTTCTTTTATCATTTTGTAATATTGAATGTATATGTAGCCTGAGGAAGATTAGCTCCAGTCTTAGCATTCTTATATCCTTTCTTTACAAGAGAACTTTCTATATTTGCAATAGACTGAGTAGTAGATATCTTCTGTTGTAAAGTTTGATTTGACTCAGATAATGTCTCATATTTTGAAACCATATTACCTACTAAACTATCATATGTATCAATACTATTCATTAAATAGAATTGCAGTACAATTACTACAAATATACTAAA
>JAMCRT010000041.1 GCA_023380695.1 Patescibacteria group bacterium
TTTCCACGGCACTGTTAATCAGCCGGGGGTTAGTCGGTCCTAAGCCGAGGACGAAAGTCGTAGGTGATGGATAACAGGTTGATATTCCTGTACTAATATTTATTCGTTATTAACGATGGGAGGACTGGACGGGAGATGTTGAGAAGTCTATGGCTATGATTTTCAAAGCAACAAATTAGCTTCGCCAGGCAAATCCAGTGAAGTGCTTAATATGAGTTGTGATGTAGGTGGATCCCTTCGGGGTGAAATTTATCAACTATTCTGTCTACTGGAAAAGTCTCTAGTGAGAATAAATATTAACCGTACCGCAAACCGACACAGGTAGATAGGTAGAGAATACTAAGGTGATCGAGATAATCTTTGTCAAGGAACTCGGCAAATTATTGCTGTAACTTCGGGATAAAGCAACTCTTATAGTGATATAAGAGACATCAAAGAGGTCAGATCGACTGTTTATTAAAAACACAGATCCCTGCTAACTCGTAAGAGGATGTATAGGGGTTGACGCCTGCCCAATGCCAGTAGATTAAGGAAATGGGTTAGTTTCCATTTATGGAAATGAAGCTTGTGACTGAAGTCCTGGTCAATGGCGGCTCTAACTATGAGAGTCCTAAGGTAGCGAAATTCCTCGCCACTTAATTAGTGGCCTGCATGAAAGGCGTAACGAATCTGACACTGTCTTGATGAAGAACTCGGTGAAATTGAAATGGCTGTGAAGATGCGGCCTACCCACACAAGGACAAAAAGACCCCGTGGAGCTTTACTGAAGCTTGGCATTGAATTGGGGTAATATTTGTAGAGAATAGGAGGGAGACTTTGAAGCCAGGTCGTAAGATTTGGTGGAGTCGACAGTGTAATACCTCCCTTATATTATTTTAGTTCTTTACTCTGTCCGTTATCCGGATAGAAGACAGTGTCTGGTGGTCAGTTTGACTGGGGCGGTCACTTTCCAAAAAGTAACGAAAGTGCCCAAAGGTTTCCTCAATTCCTATAGAAATGGAATCGGTGAGTGTATTGGCATAAGGGAGCTTTACTGGTAGACATACAAGTCGAGCAGTTGCGAAAGCAGGGCAAAATGATCCTCTGAAGACTTATGGTAGTCTCAGGGCTTATCGGATAAAAGTTACCCCGGGGATAACAGGCTGGTCTTATCTGAGCGTTCCTAGCGACGATAAGGTTCGGCACCTCGATGTCGGCTCGTCACATCCTGGGGCTGTAGAAGGTCCCAAGGGTTGGGCTGTTCGCCCATTAAAGTGGCACGCGAGCTGGGTTTAAACCGACGTGAGTCAGGTTTGTCTCTATCCTGTGTGGGCGTTGGATTCTTGAGAGATTTTGCTCCTAGTACGAAAGGACCGGAGTGAGATAACCTCTAGTGTATCAGTTGTTCTACCAAGAGCATCGCTGAGTAGCTAAGTTATTTTTGGATAAATGCTGAAAGCATATAAGCATGAAGCCATTCTCAAGATTAGGAATCCTTTGAGATCCCTTATAGATTATGAGGTATTGGTGTATGTTGGATATAAGAGAGCAATCTTTTATATTCTTATATGCCTTATAGGCTCTAGGTGTAAGTGCAGTGATGTATTAAGCCAAGGAGTACTAATCGATCGAAGTTTCTATTTTTGTTATATGATTTTGTATTTTATAACCAAATTATGCCTATTCATTTTTAAGAGAATATGTTCATTTATATTATTAATATTTATGTTATAATATATCAAATATTCTTGGTGATTATAGCGAAGTGGAACTACCTCTTACCATTCCGAACAGAGTCGTAAAACACTTTTGCGCTGAAAATACTCTAATGGGGAAGATAAGTAATTGCCAAGAATATCTGATATATTTATTTATTATGGATAAAGTAAAAAAAACTGAAGACAAAACATTTCAAGTATTGTTAAAAGAACATCCATTAGAATCAACTGTATTAAAAAGAGGTGATATTGTTAATGGTGTGGTGGTAAAAATTGTAAATGGAACTGTCTTTGTAGATATAAATTATAAATCTGAAGGCTTTATATCTGGAAGTGAACTCAAGAGTGCAGATTATTCTATTAAAAATATTATTCCCGGATCAGAGCTTACTGTTTATGTTTTAAATCCTGAAAATGAAAAAGGTCAAACAGAACTTTCTTTAAGGAGAACAGAAGATATTAGAAGATGGCAAAAATTAAATGATTCATTAAAAAATAATGATATTATGCAAGTCAAAGTTGTTGATTTCAATGCAGGAGGATTATTAGTAGATATTAGTGGAGGTTTATCTGGGTTTGTTCCTATATCACAATTAGATTTTGCTAGAATTTCTAAGAATTCTGATGATAAAACAGACGTTAGCACCCAATTATCGTCAATGATAGGAGAAGAGTTAAATGTAAAGGTTATAGAACTTGATAGAGCAAAGGACAGAATTATATTTTCTGAAAAATTAGCTGTAAATAATGAGAATATTACATTGAGGAATGAGACTTTAAAGAATATTAAAGTGAATGATATTTTAGATGGAGTTGTGACTGGAGTTACAAAATATGGTCTATTTGTAACAGCACAGGGATTAGAAGGTTTAGTACATCTTTCTGAAATATCTTGGGATAAAGTTTCAGATCCTGCTGATTTTTATAAGGTGGGTGATGAAGTAAAGGTTCAAGTCATAGGTCTTGGTGATGAAGGTAAAAGAATAGCATACTCTATTAAGAGACTTCAGAATGATGTTTGGGATGATGCTATATCAAAATATAAAGTGGGGCAGATTATTAAAGGAACTGTACAAAAAATTGTTGATTATGGAGTTTTCATTAAAATAGAGGAAGGTATTAATGGCTTAATACATATAACAGAATTATCAGATACTCACTTCAATGATATTAATGATATTGTAAAGGTTGGTGATGAACTTAATTTGAAAGTACTATCTATTTCTCCTGTAGAAAGACATCTAGGATTAAGTTTGAAGAAGGTTGAGTCTGATTCTAAGGTTGCTAGTACTACAAAAAAAGTAGTAAAGAAAGATAAAAAATCAGTTGCAGATAAAAAAATAAAAGAACCAGAAAAAAAAGTGGTAAAGAAGGTTAAGAAACCTGTAGCAGATAAAAAAGTCAAGGAAGTTAAGAAAAAAGCAGAAAAGAAGAAAAAATAAATACTAATTAACTTTTATATTTAGTAGTTTCTTTTGAGTCTGTAATAAATGATGATATAATATAGATACTATGAATTCCAGTAAACCAGAAGATAGTCTTTTAAAACTATCTAAAAATGCAATAAAGGCTATTAATGAGTCGCATGAATATGCAATAGAATCAAAATCTAGATATCTAGATTTAAAGCATTTATTCTTAGCAATTGTCAATCAAAAAGATAATTTAGTAGCTAAGGCTTTTGAAAATGCAAATTATAAATTTCCAATATCGTTTGAGCATATAGGTGATATTATTGGAAAAAATGCAAGATCTAATAAATCAGATATCATAGTAACAGATGCATATATAACTGCCATTATAGAGGCATTTTATATGGCAAGAGAGTTTAATCATGTATATGTAGGTGTAGAACATTTGTTTTTGAGTATTTTGAGAATGGACTCTCATCATTTTGTAAGTGAGTTAAAAAAATATGGGTTAGATCAGGAAGTTGGATATAATCTGATATGGAATTATGCAAATTATCCTCCAGGGCTATTTCTTTATCCTAAAGAAGATATTAATTCACTAAAGATAAGTACAGGTAGAACAATATTGGATAATCTTGCAACTAATTTAAGTGCTTTTGGAGAAGAAACAACCCCCAAATCTCTGATAGGAAGGGAAAAGGAGATAGAGAGGATAATTCATATTTTATCTAGAAGAAATAAAAATAATCCCATGATTATTGGAGAAGCAGGTATTGGAAAAACTGCATTAGTAGAATTTTTGGCGTATAAAATCCATAAAAAGGAAGTTCCTGAAAACTTATTACACTGTGAAGTATGGAGTTTAGATATATCTAAGCTTATGATGTCTACAGAAATGAGAGGGGAATTAGAGGGCAAGATTTCTATGCTTATGGAAGAGATTAAACAAAGAGGAAATATAGTTTTATTTATTGATGAAATTCATATGATATTTAATTCTTCTGGGCCTTCTTCGAATAATGATATAGCTAATATATTAAAACCACATCTTACTAGTGATAAATTCAGGTGTATTGGTGCAACGACATTATTTGAATATCAAAGATTTTTTGAATCAGATACAGCGTTAAATAGGAGATTTCTTACAGTTAATCTAAAGGAACTTTCTGTAGAAGATTCTATTAAGGCTATTGAATCAATAAAGGCAGATGTTGAAAAATTCCATAATGTTAAAATTTATCCTGATGCATTAGAAAGTGCGGTACAACTATCAAATAGATATATTGTAGATCGCTTTCTTCCAGATAAAGCAATTGATGTGTTAGAAGAGGCATCTACTATTAAAGGTCTTGAGATAAACAACCAATTATCAAAGACTATTTCAAATATTAAGTTTGAAATACAAAAAGTTATAAAGAAAAAAGAAGAGTATGTAGAGAAGGGGCAGTATGTAAGAGCTTTAAATTTCAAGTATAAAGAAAGGGAACTAAATACGCAATTATCAATGATTGCAGATACTAATATAGAGCATAAGGTGGTAACATCTGATGATATTGTAAATGTTGTATCTAATTGGTCAGGTATTCCAATATATAGTATAAAGAATAATGATATTAGTAGTATTAATAAGGTTGAAAGTGAGTTAAGAAAAGAAATCATAGGGCAAGATAATGCTTTAGATAGAGTAATGAATTTTTTGAAAAGTGCAAGAGCAGGTTTTAGAGATCCTTCTAAACCAATTGCTAAATTCTTGTTTTTAGGTCCAACTGGAGTAGGTAAAACAGAACTAGCTAAACAAATAGCAATAAAATATATGGGATCTGTGAAATCATTAATACAAATAGACATGTCTGAATATATGGAGGCGCATAGTGTCTCAAAGTTTATTGGATCTCCTCCTGGGTATGTCGGGTATCAAGAAGGTGGAAGATTAACTGAGAACGTCAAGAATAAGCCTTATTCCGTTGTATTATTTGATGAAATTGAAAAAGCTCATCCAGATGTACTAAACATATTATTACAAATAATGGAGGAAGGTCATCTTACTGATAGTAGAGGAAGGTTCGTAAATTTTAAAAATACTATCATTGTTATGACTTCAAATATAGGTTCAGATATTATTGAAAATAACTCTGTATTAGGATTTGATATAGATATTAATAAATCAAGTAATATGGATATAAGAGATGAATATGATAGGGTAGAAGATGAGACCATGTTAAGATTAAAGGAATATTTATTGCCAGAATTTATTAATAGAATTGATGATATTATAATATTTAGATCTCTTAATAAATCTGATGCATTAAAAATAGTTAAAAAACTTGCAGTAGAATATTCATCTAAGATTAGTCATAATAACATTAAGATAAAATTTTCCAATGAATTTTATAGATTTATAGTTGAAAGAGGATTTAATGAAGAGTTTGGAGTACGTCAATTAAAGAGACTATTTGATAAGTACGCAGAAACTACACTTGCAAACTTTTTTATTAGTAATCCAGATATAAAATTAAGCGATACATCTCCTCTGCAGGTACTTATGAGTATAGATAGTCATACAAATGATATTGAAATCACTCAGATATAGATATAAACAACTTATCCACACAGATATTTAACAAAAAAAGTTATCCACATAACAGTAATTATACTGCAATATAAACATAAATCTATGGTCGTTGAGCTATGGGCTTGACAAATTTTTGGTTATGGGTTACAATAAAATCAGTTCTTTAAAAGTGGTATAGATTTATGAATACATTTCCCTGGGTCTGGTTAGTAAAAGAAGCTTTGCTGGTCCCAAGGAAATGTATTCGTTTTGTATGGGATCGATCCGGGGCAGTATCGATCCCTTTTTATATCTATATGTTCTGACCCCCTCACAGTGAAGATTGACAAGTATGATAGATATAAAGTACAATATTGGTGGTTCTAAGAAAATAGGTTTCTTTTATATATTTATATATAGAGAATTAAAATCCTATTGAGGCTATAAAAAGTCGTTTTAGTTACTTTTTGTATATTCAAATATATATGGCAATAAATAAAAATAAGAAAAAAGATCTTATTACGTTATATACTGATTTAATAAATACATCGGAAGCTATTGTCTTTCTAGATACTCAACATTTAAATGTAAAAGTAATAGAAGCTTTTAGAAAGTCTCTTGCTAATTTTAATTCTAAATACATCTTAATAAAGAATACTTTATTGAAAAAGGCTTTTGAGCAGTCAAATAAAGAAATGTTAGAAGTTGTAGAGAATTTATCTGGATATAATGCTTGTATTTTTTTAAATGATAATATTGTTGACGTAATGAAATTAATTACTGATTTTGCAAAAATCAATGAATCAAATATTAATTTTGGAATACTAGGAAGCTATACTATGAATTCTTTAGAGATTAATGATTTGAGTAAAATATCATCAAAAGAACAGCTTATTGTTGGATTATTATCTGTTTTAAATAGTGGCATAACAAGAATAATCTATAATATAAATTATCATAATCAAATGTTAGTAAATGTTATTAGTAATATTAGTAATTCAAAGGGAGGTGAATAGTATATGAGTGCAGATAAAGCAGATAGTAATTTAAAATCTATTGTTGAAAGTATAGAAAAATTAAACATTTTAGAAGTATCTAAACTTGTTAAGCTTCTTGAAGAGAAATTTGATGTTCAAGCATCTACAGGAATGGTGGCACAAACAGTAGTTCAACCTCAAGGTGATGCTAGCCAACAAGCAAATGGTGCTGAGAACACTGAAAAGGATGTATTTAATATAGTGTTAAAGAGTGCAGGAGAAAAGAAGATAGAAGTTATTAAGGCATTGAGATCTGTTAATCAAGACCTTGGGTTAAAAGAAGCTAAGGATATTACAGAAGCAACACCTAAAGTTATTAAAGAATCAGTAGGTAAGGAAGAAGCTGAAGAAATAAAGAAATTGTTTACTGAGGCAGGTGCTGAAATTGAGTTGCAATAATATTTATTTTTAGTTAATACAGGAGAAAATTTTATTTCTCCTGTATTTTTTTTGTATTATATAAAACTTTAGTTATTCCTAAAAATGTTCCTAAGAATACCCAATTGAAAAATAGGCTAAAATATGAATGAAATAGATTAGCTATTAATACAGATATTACTCCAGATAAAAATCCCATTGATATTATAAAATAGATGTTATTATTGTCTTTTAGCATACTTCCTATATTTTTGATATATATCTTTATATATGTGTATATAAAGTAAATATAACTAATAAATCCTATTATTCCTAATTCAGATAACCATAGTAAATATAGTGGAGGATTATCTATATTATTATAATAAAACGGAATGAATGGTTTTATATAATTTCCAAAATAATAACTAAATGTTCCTAGCCCTATACCAAATAATGGGTGATCTAAAAAGCTTAAAAAGCTATATTTTACTAATAACAGATGTCCATTAATTGAATAATTTTGCAATTTGTAAAGATATGGGTATAAAATTATTATTCCTATAATAATTATGAAAAACATTATACCTACAATATATAAATATTTTTTTATATTAAATTTTTTGTAGTAATAAATAGCTATAAATATAGATGTAAATAATAACCCTATCAATGCACTTTTTGATAATGTAGTTATAAAATAAAATAAAATAGGGATAGATAGTATTTTTATTAATTTTAAATGTTTATATTTTATTTTACTAAAGTATATTAATATGATAGTTGGTATAAATAGTAGTATGAATCCTGCAGAGGTATTTACATCATTAAAGGTTGAATTAGGTCTTAATATTAATAAATTTTTTATTTGGATTATAAATGCATTTGGATTTATTGTTGTAGAATAAAGATATCTATGTAAATTAAATGTATCAAAATGAAAAAATAAATATCCAAAAAATTGAAAAATACCATATGTTGACACAATTAAAGCTGATATAAATGCAAATATGAGAATTTGTTTAATATTTTTGTACTTACAAGTATAAATATATGTAGTTAAAAGTATCAGTACTGAGAGTAATATATAAAAAGTTGCCTTAATAGATAGAAATTTATTAATAGAAAAGATATCAGTAATAAATATTGCTATGATTATGGCAGTTAAACTGTATAGTAACCGTTTATTAATATTTTTAGCAAATGATATTATGTCTTGATAATTTATTAGTAAAGATAGTATTATAACTGGAATAAACATTGTTATTGGGTCAACTGTTAGTCCTACGTATATATTAAATCTTTCTAAAGGAGATAATATTAAAAGGATAGGAACTATTAATTGCGGATAGTTCAATGCTAATAATGATATTATTATATATAATAATATTAATACTATAAATATATTCATGTTAGAAATTCTTTATATTTTTAGATAATAGATCAATATATTTAAGAGCCTCACTTGCTCCCTTCACGGTAGTTAATAATGGTTCATCTGCTATATAAGCGGGTATTCCTATGGCCCTTGTTAATAATATATCTATATTTCTTAGCAGCGCTGTGCCTCCAGTCAATAATATGCCCCTGTCTATGATATCTGAAGATAATTCTGGAGGTGTTTTTTCTAATATACTTCTTGTTGCTTGTATTATATTACCCAAAGGTGCTTTAATAGCTTCTACTGTAATGTTTGTATTAACAGTTAATGACCTAGGCATTCCAGTAATTGTATCTCTACCTCTTATTTCTATTTCTAGTGGAGTAGTTAATGGCAAAGCGGAACCTATTTCTAGTTTTACCATTTCTGCTGTTTGATCACCAATAATCAATCCATGATGCTTTCTCAGATACGATATAATAGCCTCATTAATTGAATCTCCACCAACCCTTATTGATTCAGAAACAACCACACCATTAAGGGATATTACTGCTAATTCAGCAGTTCCACCCCCTATATTGATAACCATATTTCCTGAAGATGTACCAATTGGTAAATTGGCTCCAATTGCACTTAAAAGAGCTTCTGGCACTAAATATATTTTTTTAATTCCAGAATTCATAATAGCTTCATATATTGCTCTTTTCTCAACTGAAGTTAATCCTGAGGATATACTTGCTACAACTTGTGTTCGCATATTAAATTTTGAAATTTTCGAAAAGAAATATTTAATCATTGATTCTGATACTTTATAGTTTGCTATTGCTCCACCCTTTATTGGCTTCTTTGATATAATACCTTCAGGTGTTTTTCCTATCATTTCCTTTGCTTCCTCACCTACAGATAGGATTGTTTTATCATTGATTGATAATGCAACAACTGATGGTTCATTAATTAGAATACCTTTACTATCAGAGTATATTAATGAATTAGATGTTCCAAAATCTAATCCAAATTTACTATTTTTTAACATTGTAGATATAAATTAAAATTATTAATTGTGTTATAATTTTAACACAATAGGGTGTATATTCAAATTATATAAGAATATTTATATTATGAAGAAGTTTTTAAACATATTTTATTCAAAGAGTGATCGGATTATTGGTCTTGTTATAGTTTTTATTATTACGATTTTAGTAATACTTTGGGCGCAGGGGTATAGGTTTAATTTTAGTAATTATACAGTATCACAAACTGGAATTTTGAGAATAAATACAACTCCATCTAATGCATCATTATATTTAAATAACAAATATATAGGTAAATCTCCATTGGTTGTAAAATCTTTAATACCAAAAACTTATAATTTAAATGTTTATCTTCCTAATTATATAACTTGGGATAGTCTTGTATCTGTTAATTCTCAAAATATAACAAATGTAGATGCATTCTTATTACCTAATATTATTAAGCAAAATGTTTTTAAAACAATTGGTACAGTAGAATCTGTCCAAATGAGTGATAATAATTATCTTTTTGTAATTACTAAATTAGGGGGAGTTTTTAAATTATATTATTATAACTTAAACTCATTAACATCGGGAGTTCCATCATTAACAGAACATTATTTATTTAATTTATCAAATAAAATTGGTTTTGCTAATCTTCCAATTAAAATTTATAGCAATAGTAATTTTACATATTTGGCTATAAATTATAACGGAAAATATTATTTATATAATGTTGTAAATAATTCAATTACATTATTGAATAAAATGTTTAATTTTAATGGAAACATCACAAAAATTCAATGGGTTGGAAACAATCATTTATCTATAGAGAATAATAACTTATTAGCTATATTAGATTTATCTACAGAACAAATGTTTCTTATAACATTTAATTCTTCATACCACACTAATTCTGCAATTTTTAATGGTAATCTTATTTACAGTGAATATGATAAATTGACAAATACTTCCAGGATTTTTTCAATCAATTCTGATGGATCTAATAAGAAATATTTATTTACTATAAAAGGATTAATTAAAAATATTTTGGCAAGTAACAGTGCAAGTGGATATATAGCATTATCTACGAATCATCATAATTACTTATACTCTGCTAGCAATAATACAATTAAAAGTTTTGATAATGGATTCACACTTATAAAATTTTCTCCTGATAGTAAATATATATTAGGGGTAAATAACCTTAATCTAGTTGCATATTATATTAGCAATAATTCTAATATTACATTGAGTAATATGTTTAATAATTTATATGATGTAATGTGGTATCCTTTGGGTGGATATATTGTATATGAAGGTAAGGTACCAAATGCAGTATATAATTTGTATAGTTTAAATATTGAAACTGTTAATGCTAGTAATAATGTTACACTGCTTAAAAAATTATCAGGCACATATTATATTGTGTCTGGAGGAAATTATCTTGTAGCTTTAATATATAATGCAAAATATAAGAGTAACTTATTGTATGAGATTAATTTAATTAAAAATCAGTCATTATTACCATTTGCTTTGTAGTTATAAATATACGTCTCTGATAGGATTCGAACCTATGACCCTCTCGTTAGGACCGAGATACTCTATCCAGCTGAGCTACAGAGACAAGATGTATGATACATTATATTAGTTTTCAATAATTTTTTAAAGGATATATTTGCTGTAATAGAAATTTTTTGCTAGAATTCCTGTTATTAATATTAGTTTTTTAAATAATGGTCAAATACGAACAAACATTAGTACTTATTAAACATGACGGTGTTGCAAGAGGGCTTATAGGTGAGATTATTTCTAGATTTGAGAGAGTAGGGTTGAAAATTGTTGCATTGAAGCTAGTAAATGCTTCACCAGATGTAGCACAGAATCATTATCCTTCAACTAATGAATGGTTTAGTAATGTTGGTGAAAGAGTTATAAGTGAATTTAAGGAGAAGAATTTAAGTCTTATTGATAAATTTGGTACAGAAGATGCAATAGAAATAGGAAAGAAAATTAAAGAGTGGAATATAGAATATCTAATGTTTGGACCAGTTATAGCTATTATACTAGAAGGCCCAAATTCTATTAAACTAGTTAGAAAAATGATAGGGAATACAAATCCATCAGAAGCAATTCCTGGCACTATTAGAGGAGACTATAGTTTAGATGCAGGTGATGTTGCTACATTATATTCAAGACCTATTTATAATTTGATTCATGCATCTTCTTCTATTGAAGATGCTACATATGAAGTTGGTTTATGGTTTACTGAAAACGAGATTTATGAATATACACTGGCTAATCATTCTGTTATGGGATTAAATCATAAATTAAAAAAATAATTTTTATCAATTAATATAAGAACTCTGATAATTATATGAATTAATGCCAACATTAGATGCTTTCATGTATTGTCATTAAGAATTCTTCATTACTTTTAGTCTTTTTAAGCCTTTCTATCAATAATTCACTACCTTCCCCATTTTTAAGAGTATCTATCATTCTTCTGACTAACCAAGATTGATTTAATATTTCTGAAGAAAGTAATTTTTCTTCATGTCTTGTTCCTGACTTTACAACATCGATTGCAGGATAAATTCTTCTTTCTGATAATTTTCTATCTAAGTGAAGTTCCATATTTCCTGTACCTTTGAATTCTTCAAATACTAAATCATCCATTCTGCTGCCAGTATCAACCAATGCTGTTGCTATAATAGTAAGACTGCCAAGTTCCTCTAAATTTCTTGCAGAACCAAAAAATCTTTTTGGAGGATATAATGCAATAGGATCAAAACCTCCCGATAATGTTCTTCCTGAAGGTGGAACAACTATATTATATGCTCTTGCTAATCTTGTTAGACTGTCCATTAATATTACAACATCTCTACCTTCTTCTACTAATCTTTTTGCTCTATCTAGCGCAATTTCTGCAACTTTAATTTGATTCTCTGGCTGATCATCAAAATTTGATGCAAAGACTTCTCCTGTAGTGGATTTTCTAATATCAGTAACTTCTTCTGGTCTTTCTCCAATTAATAGTATTATTAAATGTATTTCTGGATGATTTTTTGTTATTCCATCAGAGATATCTTTTAATAATGTTGTTTTACCGGACTTAGGTGGGGATACTATCATACCCCTCTGACCTTTGCCAATAGGTGCTAATAAATCGATTATTCTATTAGATAATCTAAATTGGTCAATTTCCAACTTTATTTGTTCATTAGGAAAAATAGCAGTAAGTCTATCAAATGATATTCTTTTGGCTGCCAACAAAGGGTCGTTACCATTAACCTTATCTATTTTTAATATACTAAGATAGCGCTCATTATCTTTTGGTAATCTAGCTTTCCCATTTATATAGTCTCCTTGTTTCAAATTAAACTTTTTTATTTGAGATGCAGAGACGTATACATCGTTTTCTCCTGGGAGTAATGTATAGGATCTCAATATACCGTGAGTGCCGTCATTAATGACTTCAAGTATACCTTCTACACTAATATCATCTTCTTCTTTATCTGTTGCTTCTAGTATTTTAAATATAAGATCTCTTTTATTAAGTTCTTGAATATTCTTAATACCTTCTTTTTCTGCTATTACTCTAAGATCTGCTAATGTCTTAGAATCTAAGCTTTGTAGAGAAAATTTTTCTTTCATGAAATTTTATACTAACGAAATGTAATCTTTAATGAATAATTTATATTTCCCAATCATATATTAATTTATAAAAAATAACAATACTTATAATAACTCTGATATTTTACTGGCATCAATTTTAATAGAAGGTCCCATTGTAGGTGTAATATACATAGATTTTATCATAGAGTTAATTGGTTTGCTATTTATTGCGGATATTCCTTTTATTAAAGTAGATAAGTTATCTAGTAATTCTTCTTTTGAATTTGCTGTGCTTCCTATTATTGTATGTATTACTCCTGTTTGGTCTGATTTAAAATCAATTTTACCTTTCCTATATTCATTAATAGTTTCTTCTAGATTATTTGTAATTGTTCCATTTTTTACATTAGGCATTAGTGATTTTGGTCCAAGTATATTTCCCAATAAAGTAATTTGAGGCATTATATCTGGAGTTGTAATTAAAACATCAAAGTCTACCCATCCATCCTTTATTTTATCTATATATTCATTTAATCCAATTATTGTATTGTCATCTTCTTTTATACCTTTAATAGGTTTATCAGTTAAAACTAGAATTTTTTTATCATTTCCAACTTTATATTTATATGTTACACTTCCTTTTAATGCCTGATTATTATTTTTTGTGCCTAAATTTAATGCAATATGACATTCTATTTTGGAAGAAAAATTGCTAGTAGATAAATCCTTTACATTGCCCAATGCATCTATTAATGAATTTATTTCTTTTCTGTTTTTTATTATATTTTGATATTTTTTACCTCTTTTCATAATTATATCATTTTTCTTCTATCTCAATACCCATATTTTTAGCTGTTCCTCCAATTATTTTTTTTGCATTTTCAATATTGTCTGTGTTTAAATCTTGTATTTTTATTTTTGCTATTTCTTCTAACTGATTTTGTGTTATTTTCCCAACTTTTTCTTTTAAAGAAGAACCTGAGCCTTTTTCTATATTGAGCATCTTCTTTATTAATATTGCAGCTGGAGGTGTCTTAATAACAAAACTAAAAGACCTATTCTCGTAGACATCTATAACTACCGGATAAATGAGATCACTCTTATCTTTAGTTTGGTTATTAAATTGGTTACAGAAATCCATTATATTTAGTCCATGTTGGCCTAATGATGGTCCTGCTTGGGTTGGATTTGCATTGCCACCTTGTATTTGTAATTTAATTTGTGCTATTACCTTATTTGTTGCCATTATAGTGGTTTTATTTGCATAAGATCTAATTCAACTGGTGTTTCTCTTCCAAATATTGAAATTAATATTTTGGCTTTACCTTTTTCGTCATTAATTTCGCTAATCTTACCATTAAAGTCTTTAAATGCTCCATCTGTTACTAGTACTGTATCATCAACATTAAAGTTTGTTTGTATTGCTGGTGTATCCATTTCCATAAATTTCAATATTGCGTTTACTTCATTATCATTTAATGGGGTAGGTAGTTTCCCACTCATTCCAACAAACCCAGAGACTCCTTGTGTATCTCTTATAAGGGCCCAAGTACTATCATTAAGAGTCATTTGAATTAAAAGATATCCTGGTAGCAGCTTTTCTTTTACTTGTTTCTTCTTTCCTTCAGTAATAATGGTCTTATTTTGTGTTGGAATAACTATATCTCCTATATATTGTTCAACATTGGCTGTTTCAGCCTTTTGCTTTATTAAAAGAGATACTTTTTTTTCATGCCCAGTAAATACATTTACTGCATACCATTTCATATCTGAATTTTCGTTTTTTTGTGCTTTCATTATTTATAATACTATTAACAATATTTTTTGAAGTACAATATCTAGAATAAATATTATCAGACTAATAATAACTGCAATTGCAATTACTGATATAGTTGAATGATATAAATCTTTTCCAGTATACCATTTTGTGTTTTTTAATTCTACAATAACTTCTTTGAAGAAACTCGAGATTCTCATATTTTTATCTAATGATAATATCAGAAAAAATATTTATAATCAATATATTGTATATGTTCTATACATATGGCACTTTGGATGCAAATTCAGAATAAAATTTATAGGTGATAAATTTTGTAATCCTGAATGTACTCTATCTGTATTATACCAAATTAAATGATCAATTAAAGCTTTTGTATACGTTCTATACATATGGTACTGCTTGTATGTACCCCATACAAAGTCTTTACAAACAATAACCATTATAATCGCAGTACAGCCTATCTCTCTGTTAAACAACTCTTGACTGAGTATGATAGATGACGTTAGAACCTTTATGATGGATAGAAAAAGATGAGAAAAGGATAGTCATTACATAAAAAGAGAGGAATATTATAACTATTTATGGTATAAGTTGAGGTAAAGAAAAAAGAGCATCTTGAAAGGGAATGATCTCAATTTCACCAATATGTTGACGTAATGTTCCCCCGTAAATCATATAACATTTTGCAAAAGGATAATCCTTTTTAAAAATATTGAGACTAGAAAGATCAGATGAGGAGATGTTTTTCTTACTTTTAATTTCAAAAGCATGTATCCCATTCTTTCCATAAGCAATAAAATCAACCTCAATTCCACTTTCAGTTCTATAATAAAAGAGCTTATATTTTCGTTGTAAATAATCATTAATTGCATGTAAATTTTGAAAAAACAGGCTTTCTAATGCAATTCCCCCAATCTCTTCTGGTTGATCTAGCGGGCCCATAGGTCTAATTGTTTGGTATACACCAACATCAAAAAAGTAAAATTTATTGTGTGTTATAAGGCGACGTTTAGCTCTTTTAGAAAAGACTGGAAGTCTAACACCCAAGAGTAAATCTTCAAGAGCAACAAAATAATCTTCAACTACTTTGCGATTTACTGCTGCATCTCGAGATACTGCAGATATATTTAAAATAGATCCTTGAGAAAAACTTGCTGTTTCTAGAAAACGCGCAAATGCCCCTATGTTACGGCTGATCCCTTCTTGGATTACTTCTTGCTGTAGATATGTTTGGACATAGCTAGACAAATAATTTTCTCTATTTTCTTCACTAAAAATTGAAGGAAGGCTACCAAATCGCATGCACTCCTTTATATTAAAGTCTGAACCTAACTCCAAGGCAGTTAAAGGATACATAAAGTATGTTAAGGCTCTCCCTCCCAAAAGATTTTGACCACTTCGTCTTAATTTTCTAGCACTTGAACCAGTCATAATGAACTTATATTTTTTTCCTTCAATAAGACGATGTACCTCATTAAGGAGTTCAGGAATTCGTTGGATTTCATCAATTATGATCCAGTCATTAAATATATTTGGGATCATTTCAGAAAGACGTGAAGGATTAGCTAATAAACGATTATATGTTTCTGCATGTAGAAGATCTATGTAGAGTGCCTTAGGGAAGGTGTTAAGAACCCAAGTTGTCTTACCTGTACCTCTGCCTCCAAAAAGGAAAAAACTCTTATGAGCAGGTGGTTTTAATAATCTGTTATACATAAGTCCATTATACTATGGTTTATGGACTTGTCAAGTCCATTTATGGATTACATCTAAAGTCTCACTTATTTTGTAACCAATTCATTATTTTTTCAATTAACTACAATAAACTTATGGCAGGCTCAGCGGGAATTGAACCCACATTACTGGTTTTGGAGACCAGTGTTTTACCATTAAACTATGAACCTTTATTTTGATATCTCTATATGTAATGTATGTTTTCTACATGTAGGACAATGTTTTTTTAGTTCAAGTTTATTAGTAGTATTTACAAAGTTTTTTTGTTTTGTGTAATTTCTGTTTTTACACTCACTACATTCAAAATTAATATATCTTCTATTCTCTTTTTTTGCCATAATTTCTTATTATAATATAAATTTATTAGATAGCCTAGAAGCGGATTTGAACCGCTGATCTTTCCCTTACCATGGGAATGCTCTAACCAACTGAGCTATCTAGGCAATATATATGCAGAGAGAAGGATTCGAACCTCCGTAGCCATAAAGGCAACTGATTTACAGTCAGCCGCGATTGTCCACTCCGCCATCTCTGCAAATATATAACCTAGCCTCCTGTCAGACTTGAACTGACGACCTGCTGTTTACAAAACAGCTGCTCTACCGCTGAGCTAAGAAGGCATATCTTTAACTACAGTGGTATTTTATATAAAATGTCCCTATAAATCAAATTATATTATACTGCCCACCATTTTAATCTCTACAAAAACTTGATTTTTATTATAAAAATATTTGTACTCAAATATATATCATATAAATATATAGTGATTTTGTACAATATTAAATCAAGATGTTAAACCAATTTATTGTATGAGCAATTAATGATAGGCAATTTTATTATATCATAAATGGTACCTAAATAAAGGATTTTAATATGAAATATATGCCAGATATAATAGGGGATATTATTATTTGTATAATTGACTCTAATGTTCCATTTATTGGTATTATGGGTATTATCATAATAATTAGGATAAATATTGAATATTTATTAATCTTATCTTGTAATGCATAATTATCTTTTAATATTATTGGTAATATATGGCTTCCATCAAGAGGAAACATTGGTATAAGGTTAAATATTGCAAGTCCAATATTTATGATAACCATATATATGAAGAATGTATCAAGTTTATATGCTATAGAAAGTTCTATATTTACATGAGATATTATGTAAATAAGTATAGCAGCAACTATTGCAAGAACTATATTTGATGCTGGTCCAGCTAAAGCTATAATTAAAGAATCTTTTCTTGGATTTTTTAAATTATTTGGGTTAATAGGTGTTGGATTTCCCCATCCAAATCTAAATTGAGTAAGAATCATTACCAGTAAACCTGTCAATGTAATATGTTTTGTAGGATCAATTGTCAATCTTCCATTTGCTTTAGCTGTATCATCTCCAAGAAGATGTGCTGTCATTGCATGTGAAAATTCATGAAATGAAATACTGAAAATGATTATTATTCCAAGTAATATTAGTGTAGTCATTTTTATAAAATTGCATAAAACAGATTTTTATTATATCATATCATTCATATTATTTTAGTATATGTTATTTTATGTCTAGGACATGTGATTTTTGTAATAAAAAAGTGTTAGTAGCTAATAATATTAGTCACAAGCAATCTGGTCAATGGGCAAAAAGGGCAACCAAGACCAAAAGAGTTTTATATCCTAATCTACGAGTAATTAGAACTGCAGATGCTGGAAGTAAAGTTGCAAATAGGAATATTTGTATGAAGTGTTATAAAAAAAGAGATACTTTAAAATAAATCCTTAGGATCTACATCTATTGTGAAATTTCTACTCTGTATATATTGATTAAATAAAAATTTCTTAATTTGTTTACTATCATTATTTATTTTTATAATAATGTTGATTCTGTATAAATTATTTATTTTGTGTGGCATACCTTGTACTGGATTATAAATAATAGTGTCGCTAAATTTATGATTTTTTATACTTTGAAATACAAACTTAGCTCTTTTTTCTAATATATTTTTATTTTTTCCTTTTAAAGTAATCTTAATAATGCTAGAAAAAGGAGGCAGATTAAATTGTTTGCGTAATTTAATCTCAGAGCCATAAAATTTATTAAAGTCTGTATTTTTTGCCATCTTTAATATTCTATTATTTATATCAAATGTCTGTATTACAACATTCCATTTATTATTTTCTCTTCCACCTCTACCAATAACCTGTGTAATTGTTTGAAAACCTTTCTCAGTAGACCTAAAGTCAGGCATAGTATAATCCATATCCGCAAGTATAATTCCAACTAATCCTATGTTATAAATATCCCAAGCCTTTGTTATCAGTTGGGTTCCTATTATGATATTTATATTTTTATTCCCTAATAAATCGTATATTTCTAATGATTCTGTATTATTTTTCGTAGTATCTTTATCTAGTATTGCTATATTTAATTTTTTATCAAGAAAAATGCTTTGAACTTCTTCTTTTACAGATTGAGTACCTACTCCATAAAATTTCATTACAGATTGTTTACATAATGGACAATAATAATTGATTTTAGTGGTAGTATATTCACAGTGATGACAATTGAGATAATATGTATTATTAATATTTTTATGAACAGTAATGGGGATTTCACATCTAGGGCATAATTCAATATATTTGCAATTGGGACATATTAGTAGTGGGGAATATCCTCTTCTATTCACATAAAGTATAATTTTCTCATTTCTATTTATTGATTCTTTAATCTGTTTTGCTAAAGCATTGGATATAATTTGATTGGGTTCTTTCTTCAAATCAACAATTGTTAAATTCAAGTCAATATCCTTACTACTATTTAATGCTCTTTTAGTTAATTTTTCCAAATTATATATACCTGTTTTATATTTATAAAATTCTTCAATCAAAGGTGTAGCACTTACTAATACTAGTTTGCTATTTGACAGTAAAGATAGCTGTTCTGCAATATTTATTGTGTTGTACCTTGGATCATTGCCTTGTTTAAAATTTGAATCATGGAATTCATCAATTATAATGATTCCTAAATTTTTAAATCTTGAAAATATTGCTGATCTTGCTCCTATTATAATTTTTCGTTTTCCTTCTCTTATAAGATTATTTTCAATTTCTTTTTGTTTTTTTGTTAATTTACTATGTATTACTGATATAGTATTTTCTGGAAAAACATCTTTAATTTTACTATAAAATTGTGAAGTAATAGCTATATCTGGTAATAATATCAAGGATTGTTTATCTTGATTAAAAAATTGACGTACAATTTCTAGGTAAACATGTGTTTTTCCTGATCCAGTTATTCCAAATAGTATATGTTTTTGATTTTTATCTTCACGTATTTTTTTTATAGCCGTGTTTTGTTCTTTTGTTAATAAAATATTTTTCTTATTAGAGGGAAAATTTTGATTAAATTCATCTTTGTATGCTGAAGTATCTATTTTTCTTGTTATATATGGATTTATAGTACCTGATATCATAGAACAATAATATTTGATAATATGCTTAATTATCTTTAATTCTATCATATTTAAAGGTATATATTCCTTTTTATTATCTAAGATTTGTTTAATTGGAAAATTAAAATATTTATTCTCAATTTTATCTACAACAATTCCTAAGGTTTCTTTTTTACCTAAAGGTATTTTTACTATATCACCTAAATCCATATTTATATTGCATTCATATACTAATGGTTTATTTATTTTTAAACTTGTTTTTGGGAATACTTTAATCAGCATTTTGTTTTGTTTTATTGTATTTTAGTGTTAAAATACAGTTAATTATTTTAGATTATCTATATTGAATTATGTCACTTTCTGATCCATTTTGGAATATGTTTACTTATGATATAGGCATTGATTTAGGTACTGCAAATACTTTGGTTTGTGTAAGAAATATAGGCATTGTTATATTT
This sequence comes from Patescibacteria group bacterium, assembly GCA_023380695.1. GTDB lineage: Bacteria > Patescibacteriota > Dojkabacteria > JAKAPS01 > JAJZLI01 > JAMCRT01. The sequence goes on from JAMCRT010000041.1 coordinate 20,487, forward strand.
GAGCCTTCTGTTGTAGCATTTAATACTCTTACAAAAAATGTTATTGCAGTTGGAATTGATGCTCAAAAAATGCTTGGGAAGACACCTGCGTCAATTGTTGCAATAAGGCCTTTAAAAGATGGGGTAATATCAGATTTTGATGCAACAAAAGAAATGATAAGATATTTTATAGAGAAAGTTCATTCTGATTCCTCTAAGTTTTTTAAAATTCCAAGACCTAGGGTGGTAATAGGTATACCTTCTGCAATTACAGAAGTAGAGAAAAAAGCAGTAATAGATGCTGCTATTTCAGCTGGATCTAGGAAAGTATATTTAATAGAAGAACCTATGGCAGCTGCTATAGGGGCAGAATTACCAATTACTGAAGCACGAGGCTCTTTGATTGTTGATATAGGTGGAGGGACAACTGATATTGCTGTTATATCTTTAGGAGGTATAGTAGTAGATAAATCTATGCGTATAGCTGGAGATGAATTAACATTGGATATTGTAAGTTATATTAGGTCTAAATATAACTTAATGATTGGTGAAAGGACTGCAGAAAATATAAAAATACAATTAGGTAATGCATATCCTAGGAAAAATCATAAAACAATGGAAATTAAAGGTAGAGATATATTATCTGGATTACCTAAAGTTGTGAATATATCTGAGGTTGAAGTAAGGGAAGCAATGAGTAATTCACTGGGTATTATAATTGATGCTATATCAGATGCTTTAGAGGAAGCTCCTCCCGAATTAGTATCAGATATTACTGATAGTGGTATATATATTACTGGTGGTGGAGCATTAATACCAGGTATTAAAAACCTTTTTTCTGAAAAATTACACCTTCCTGTAAATATAGTAGATGATCCTTTGTACAGTGTGGTTAATGGGTCAGAAAAAATCCTTGAAGACATAACCATTTTAGAAGATATCTATTCTTCTGAAGATTTAGATGACTATTGATATGGTTAGTTATTCATTAAAAAGGAAAAAATCAAAAGATAACAAAAAAAAATATCTTAATATATTTATATTTTTTATTATATTTAGTGTTGTACTTATAATATTATCTGATTATTTGGGATTTGCATATGGATTTTTTAATCCTGTTATATCTCCAATAAAAGCATTTTCATCAACAATTTCATTAGGCGTTACAGGATTTTTTAATGGAATAGGTAATATTAGTAATTTAGAAAAACAAAATGTATCTCTTACAAGACAGTTGAAGGCAGATCAATCTAAGATAGTAACTATGCAAAGATATTATGAGGAAAATACATATTTAAAGAAACAATTAAACAATAAGTATTTAGTAAATAAGTATAACTATATTGAATCACAAATATTATATTATGGTCCTACTGGTACTTTTGGGTATATATATGTAAGTGTGGACAGTAAAAGTATTAAAATTGGTGATTCAGTTGTTTATGAAAATTATTTGATAGGAAAGATAACTAATATATACGGAAATTATGCTAAAGTAATGTTAATTTCAAATGTTAATATGCAAGTTCCTGTATATATTAAGAACTATAATGCAATATTAACTGGTAGTTTATCTAATTCTCTAATTTTAAATGACGTTACACAATTTGATAAAATATCAGTTGGGGACATAGTTCTTACTTCTGGATTAGGATCAAGTTTTCCTAAAAATCTGATTGTAGGCTATATTAGTTATATATCACCAAACAGTAGTAGTTCAATAAGAAGTGTAGATGTAAATAATGCTATTAATGTTAATAACTTAAAGTATGTATTTGTATTAATAAATAAGAGCCAATGAAATCTTACGTACTCATTATATTTACAATATTTATAGCATTATTTATCATAGGCCCATATAGTTTGATATATTTATCATTATTATCTTTTAATATAATATATTTATTATTTATGATGTATTACATTTTAAACAAAGACAAACTTTTATTTTTATTAATATTTATATTTTTTTATGGAATATTTCTATCATTAATGTTTTTTAGTAAGTTGGGAGAGTTTAGTGTTCTCTTTATATTACCCATTTTCCTTCTATATTTAGTCATAAATTTGAAGAAAAGTAATAGATTAAGTGTATCTTTGTTATTTTGCATATCAATTGCTTTTAATATCATATTGGTCTATTTTATCTATAAAGTAACGGTGTTATATCTATTGTTAGGTTCTTTTATAGATATTGATATTTTAATTTTAGGTATATCTTTTTTGGATGCTATAATTATATATATAACAAATAAAGTATATGTGAATAATATGGCTTTAAAAATGGATATTTATTAATATTATGGATATAAACATTGTTGAATTAGATGACATTAATAATTTACCATCTGATGATGATTTTGGAAAAATCAATAGGAGGTTTTTATATAAATTTGCGATACTTGTATCCTGTGTAATATTTTTAATTTTCATTTTTGAAGTTTTCAATTTGTCTGTTTTACAAAATCAAAAATTTAAAACATTGGCATATCAGAACCTGGTAGTGACAAGACCTATAGTTGCAAACAGAGGTGTTATATTTAGTAGAGGTATGAAACAGTTATCATTTAATGTTCCAAGCTTTGAATTATATTTAAATATTCACAATTTATCTAAAAGTAAAGTAAGAAATGATATATCTATTTTATCTAAGATATTACATATTACGCCTATAAAGATCACAAATATTATTCAGAATGGAATAAAGTCTGGAGATGTAGAAATTCCAATATCTTCAAATATATCTAAGTTAAATGATATATTAATAACTTCAAATACTCATCTTAAGGGTGTAAATATAAAACAAACATCATATGTAAAATTTATATATAATAATTTACTCTCTCATATAATTGGATATACTGGACCTATTACTGAGCAAGATATTTTGTCTCACAAAAATGTATCTCCTTACGATATAGTAGGTAGATATGGGGTAGAGGAAAGTTATAATAAATATCTTTCTGGAAAGGATGGATTGAGAGTGAATGAAGTAAATACATTTGGAAAAGTGATTTCTAGTTATGGAGAGAAACCTCCAATACCTGGAGATAATATACAATTAAATATAAGTGCAACTATTCAAAAAGAAATGCAGACTCTTTTATATCAGAGCATTAAAACAAATCCAAATCATGTAACTGGTGCTGTTGGTGTTGTTGAAAATGTTCATACTGGTGGCATACTTGCTATGGTAAGTTTACCTACATTTAATAATAATTTATTTGAAAAAACTGGAATTAGTAGTTCCCAGTATTCAGCCTTAATAAATAATCCTGAAGATCCTTTATTAAATAGAGCAATACAGGAGCAACAACCAGTTGGGTCAATAATGAAAACTATTCTTTTATCTGGTGCGCTTCAGGATAATGTTATTACTCCGAATACATATTTTACTGTTCCTGGTGTTTTTGTTTATGATGGAGTGGCTTTCCAGAATTATGCAAAAATTAATTGGGGCATAGCTAATGTTGTTAAATGTCTACAGTTTTCTATCAATGTTTTTGCATTTAAAACTTCTTTAAGATTAGGAATTCAAAGATTTGTAAAATTTGAAAAACTTTTTGGTATGGGACAAAAGACGGGAATAAATTTACCAGGTGAAGCTTCAGGTTATATTTCAGATCCACATACTAAAATGTTACTTACAAATCAGAGTTGGGTACCAGGAGATCTTTTGAATGCAGCTATTGGACAGGGTTATACTGAAGTTACTCCAATACAGGTAGTAAATTGGATTAGTGCAATTGCTAATGGTGGTACTTTATATAAACCAAGAATAGTTAAAAATATTTATAATCAAAACGGTAAAATAATAAACAACATTAAACCTCAGATAATACGAAAAAATTTTGTATCATCATCAGTTTTAGCTGTTATAAGACAAGGTATGTATCAGGCAGTTCAAAATGGTATTGATATTGCTGCTAAAAGTGTTATTGCACAAAATGCAGGAAAAAGTGGTACAGCTCAGTTTGGTGTAGAGAATGTAAATGCTTCTGATAGATATTCTCATTCACATTCTTGGATGTCTTCTTTTGCACCATATAATAATCCACAGATAGCAGTTGTGGTATTCGAACAAAATGGTGGGCTGAGGTTTAATGTTGCTGAGGTTGTAAAAAATTTCATGAACTGGTATTTTGGTGTATATCTAAAAAGTAAGAATTAAAGATATGAAAAATTTATTAATTGTAGAATCTCCAACTAAAGCAAATACTATATCTAGATATTTATCTAAAGATTTTGATGTAATTGCAACTAAAGGGCATTTAGAAGATTTACCGAAAAGCAAATTAGGTATTGATATAGATAATGATTTTAATCCAGAGTATGTCTTATTAAAAGATAGAAAGAAAATTTTACAGGAGTTAAAGAAGGCTGTATCAAAAACAGATAATATATATATAGCTACAGATCCAGATAGGGAAGGTGAAGCAATAGGTTGGCATACTCTAAATTTATTGAAAATAAAAGATTCAGGATCAGTTAAAAGAATTGTATTTCATGAGGTTACTAAAGATGCAATATTGAATGCTATTAAAAATGCAGGAATACTTAATATGAATTTGGTTGATGCACAACAAGCAAGAAGAGTTTTGGATAGGGTTGTTGGTTATAAGTTATCTCCTCTTTTATGGACCAAAATAAGATATGGCTTATCAGCAGGAAGAGTACAATCAGTTGCTTTAAAATTTATTGTAGAAAGGGAAAGAGAAAGAGAATCATTTGTAACAGAAGAATATTGGTCAATAGATGTTATATTTAATATAAATAATATTCCAATTGAATTTTCATTATCAAAAATCAATGGAAAATCTATAAAAATTATAAATGCAGAGCAATCTTCAAAAATTTCAAATGAAATTAAAGAGGGTAAACATACAGTATTTGATGTTAATAAATATTTATTAGTTAAAAAACCTACTTCTCCTTATACCACATCATCACTACAACAAGACGCAAATAATAAATTAGGGTTTTCATCTAAGAAGACTATGATGTTAGCACAGAGATTATATGAAGGTATTAAGATTAATGGTGAAAATACAGGACTTATTACATATATGAGAACTGATTCTACCAATTTATCTACTGATGCAATATCAAAAATAAGAAATTATATATCATCAAATTTCGAAAAGAGATATCTTCCTGATAGACCTAATATATATAAAACTAAGAGTAAACTAGCACAAGAAGCACATGAAGCAATAAGGCCTTCTTACATGGACAAAAGTCCTGAACGTATTAAGGAAATAGTAGAGCCTAGTTTATATAAATTATATAAATTAATCTGGGATAGAGCTATTGCTTCTCAGATGTCTGATGCAATATATAATAATCTAAAGATTTCTATAGAATCAATATATAAAAATAATAAATATTTATTAACATCAACTATATCTACAGTTGAATTTGATGGTTTTAAAAAATTATTGAATACTAGTGATAAGGATGAAAGTGTGAATATTGATATAAGATCTTTATCTGATATCAAAGATGTTTTATTAAAAGACGTTATTGAGACTCAACATTTTACAGAACCACCTGCAAGATATAATGATGCATCATTGGTGAAAGAAATGGAAAAATCTGGTATAGGTAGACCATCTACATATGCAAGTATTATTTCTACACTTATATCAAGAGGATATATTGTTAGAGAAAAAAGATATTTTTATCCTACAGATGTAGGTTTTGTTGTAAATGATTTCTTATCAAAATATTTTCCTGAAATTGTAAATACTGAATTTACATCTAATATGGAAGATAAGTTAGATTCTGTTGCTAAAGGTACAATTGTATGGAAAAAATTAATTAAAGATTTCTATTTTCCTTTTTTACATTCTGGACC
>JAMCRT010000042.1 GCA_023380695.1 Patescibacteria group bacterium
TTATTAAATATTCAAAAGAATATTCAGTAATACATGTTATATCATTCATACAAAACAAAAAAATAATAATAAAAGTAAAGGATCATGGAATGGGTATATCCAGTAACAAAATAGATTCCTTATTTGATAAAAATTATAGTGATTCAAGTAAAAAAATAGGGTTAGGATTATATATATCAAAGCATTTTATAAATCTTATTGGTGGTGATATTTTTATCAATAGTAAAGAAAATTTAGGTACTACAGCCATTGTTGAAATTTAATCTTTATATTACTATAATTAACCTTAGTTTTGTTAATATTCCTCGGTAGCTCAATGGTAGAGCTGCTCGCTGTTAACGAGAAGGTTCTAGGTTCGAATCCTAGCCGAGGAGAATTTTATGTTTTTCATGAAAAATACTGTTATTACAATAAATATCCACCACCTATTCCAATTCCGTTGACAAAAACTATAAGTTATTATATACTATGTTTATTAATTTTAGTTTATTTAAATATTATGGAAACAGAAGAATTAGTAGTTAGATTACCTAAACTTTCAGCAAGAGAAACTGAAGCCACTAGATATGGTGTGCCAACTGATTCATCTTGGGATACTATATCTAGAGCAAGAATACGTTATGAGGAAATAGCAAAAGAAAACCCTACAATTGATGATTCAAAAGAGGTTAATCATACACCTATTGATGATTCGAAACCTTATTAATATATAATGATTGAAATCTATAAAAGAGAGAATATATTTAATAATCTCCCCTTTTTAATTTATTAATTTAAAAATCTGCTTACTCATATGAAATAACTCTCTGGTTCGATTAGTGTTACATTGGAGGAGCTTTGTATATTTAGATATTCTATATTTTTATGTTTTAAAAAAATCTTATTTTAAAGATATGTTATAATTTATTCATGAAAAATATTATTATTCTCCATGGAACAGGAGAAACTGAAAATTCATTCTGGATTCCTTATATAAAAGATAATCTAGAAAAAAAGAATTATAAAATCTCAATACCAGACCTTCCCAATACAAACAATCCTGTACTTAAAAAACAATTAGAAAAGTCTTTAAAAGAAGACTTCAATGAAGAAACTATCCTTATTGGTCATTCTTCTGGGTGTCCTCTAATTTTAGCAATTCTAGAAAATATTAAAGTGGAAATAAAATTATCTATTTTAGTTGCAGGATATTCTCAACCACTATTAGGAAATAAAGGGAATACTTATAATATAAAAGATTATTATAATTGGGAAAAGATTAAATCTACATGCAAGGAATTCATTTTTATTAATGGTGTAAACGATCCATGGGGAGCGAATGATATTCAAGGAAGATTTATGTTTGATAATCTTGGAGGAAAACTTATTATTAATAATGAAGGCCATATGGGTTCCGATTTTTATAACCAACCATATAAAAAGTTTCCTTTTCTTTTAAAACTTATCGATTAAATATTAAAAATTTATTTTTAACCTTAATTCTAACTTTATTCAATATATTGATATAGAATTATGAAGCAAAGACAAAAATCTAAAATCGTAAATCCTAATAATATATCTTTTATATATTTTGATCTTGGAGGTGTAGTAATTATTGATTTTAGTGGAAATAATAAATGGAATGAATTAAAAGAAAAACTTAAAATCCCTTCTAGCAAAAGTATTTTGTTTGATAAAATTTTTGATGAGTATGAGAAACAAATATGTACAAATATGGATATTGAATCAATGAAAGGAATTTTAAATAAAGAACTTGGGATAAATATTCCTTTGACATACTCACTACTGAAAGAGTTTGTCAATAGATTTGAAAAGAATCCTTCTATTTGGCCAATAATTAAAAATATTAAGAAAAAATATCCTATTGGACTTTTTACCATGATGTATCCAAGAATGCTTAATACAATAAAAGAGTCTGGAATTATTCCTGCTATTGACTGGAATATAACTATAGATTCAAGTATTGTTAGGTACACAAAATATGATATAGAGATGTTTGATATTGCAACAAAAAAAGCTAATGTTCCTAAAAAAGAAATTCTTCTTATAGAAAATAGTATGAAGCATATAGAGACTGCTCAAAATTATGGATGGCAGACGTTCTTTTATAATCCTAATGATATTGATAAATCTAATACTAATTTAATAACATATATTGGATTATAATTACTTATTGCAATAAAAAAATTTGTAAATTATTTTGGTTCTAACAACCAGGATAGTCCTCACTGAATCCTGCATTAGAACATTTATATAGATATTGGGTTTTACTATTTATAATATAATACTAGTCTATTGTATATTTTTTTAAATATGATATACTGTATATGTAATATATATACTTACAAACACTAATGGAATGGATAATATAACGATATTTAATGGGAATATATTATTTGAGTGGGACAAAGGTAATATTAGTAAAAGTTTAAAAAAACATAGTATTACTAATGAGGAAAGTGAGTCTGTATTCTTTGATATTAATAAAATGATATACAATGATACTCCTCATTCAAATAATGAATTAAGGTATATAATATTAGGAAAAAGTAAATTTAACAATATATTATTTACTGTCTTTACAGAAAGAAATAAAAAAATAAGAATAATATCTACAAGAATAGCAAATAAAAAGGAGGTGAATTTTTATGAAGAAGAAAATAGAACTACCAAAATTTAAAAATGAAAGTGAGGAAAGAAATTTCTGGGAGAAATTTGATCTTTCAGAATATGCAGAAAAGGGAGATTTCAGAAAAGTTTCTTTTCCTGATTTAAAACCTACATCAAAAAGTATATCTATAAGAATACCTACATATATACTTTTAAAATTAAAAGAAGAAGCTAACAGTAAAGATATTCCTTATCAAAGCTTGATAAAAGAATTTATTGTACAAGGATTAGGATAATATTCCTAAGTACGAACATAACCTTATCTATCTCTAAAATCTTTGTTTTTATTTATTCTCCTAATATACAAGCATTAATCTAAGCCAAAAAGCTAAAGCTGGTTCGAACTGTTGATACGCCGGGGAGCTTTTTATGTTTTCATAAAAATACTGTTATTACAATAAATATTTATTATCCGCTTTAATCCATTGTGTAAGTGCAAGCGATTTCTGCACTATTTAGTATTGTTTAGACTATAGCAGTAAACATTCCATATCTCTGAAGGTGTTTTACCTTTCAGAGAATAATGTGGTCTGTAATTATTATACTTATATATTCCTTCTTTTAAAATACTCTCTAATTTCTTTTTACTAAAATTACCATATCCCACTTCCTCATCTCTAATAGTTCTATTTAATCTCTCTACTAATCCATTGTATTTAGGTGAGTGAGGGGGTGTATGATTTAGTGATGTTCCAAACAATTCTTTTACAAACTTCTCTGTATCTGATTGTGCTTCTCCTCCATTATCCCATTGAAGTCTTTTAATCTTGAATGGAAAGTAAACAGACGCTTCTTTAATAGCCCTCATTGCATTTTCCTGGTATAGGGCAGTCATTACAGTGGAATATCTCATTCTTGTTATCCAATCACAAAAATTACATATAAATAGGTCTCCTATATACATTGGGTCTGCTTCTACCAAATCTCCAGGATAGAATGGTACTATATGTTCATACTTATCCTTCTTTGTTGGATATTTAAGCTTATGTGGAGCAAACCCTCTTACCTTTATTATATTAGATATACTTCTCTCTGATATATCTATTCCGTAGTCTCTTTTAAGTATTAGTTGTGTTTTCCATCTACCATATCCATCTATTTTTCTAAGTTCTTTAATTATTGATACTGTAATATTAGATATTTTATTTGCAGGAATACTTCCATTCTTCCATTTACCAAAATCTTTAATAGTTTTCCTTATTCCTATCATTTTAAAAGATTTAACCCAGTTAGCATATGTTCTTCTAGATACTCCAAGTGATTTAGATGCTTTATCATACTTAGTATTTTCTTTGTACAATATATATGCAAATTTAATCTTTTCTGTTTTTGTTAAATCTATGTTATTATTTTCCATAGTGGTAGCTTTTCTAAAGTAATTACTCGAATGCTACCACTTTTCTTATACCTTTATCCACATCTTAGTGCAAAATTCCCTTGCCCTATTCATAACCTTGAAAGGTTACTATAATTCTGCTATATATAAAATATAGTATGTGTTAAAATTAAAAAATATGGATGAAAATGTAGGGGAGGTACAACCTCAAAATAATATAGTAAAAACAAATTCTAAATTTCCCGCATTATTAGTAACAGCTCTTATAGTAATAATAGTACTATTGTTATTATTACTTCTATATTTATTTTTTGCAGGTAATAAAACTAATACTCATAGTACTACTGCTAAACAATCAGTAAGCACACAAAAACCAAAAACAAATACTTCTGCCCCAAAAACTGTGGTAAATACTAATAGTAATAATACATGTAAACCTGAAGGAACAGCTACTTCAGCTATGTTTCCAATAAACTCATATCCTAACCAACCATCTTCAAATACCTTACTACAGGATCAAAATACTGCTTCAAAAAATTGGGAAAATAATGCATATCTTGTGACATCTGTTGAATCTGCAGGAATAACTGCGGGCCCAAGCCCTAATGGAGCATATATATATGCATCAAGTTGTACAAAAGATTTATTAATATATTATGGTACAGGTTCTGGTCCATATATTTCACCTACTACTCATCAATCTTATGAAAAACCTGTTATTGTAAGCAATATTGCTACCTATAACAATATTATATTTAACTATGCACAACTCCCTTACAATACTACACTACCATTATCTGAGGCTAATAATTTCCCATCCTTTGTAAATCCTCATAAAAATGGACCAATAATATATAATAGTACTAATCACTCAAATCCTTCATCTACTGCAAATAATATAACTATTTCAAATAAATCTTTTTATGCACAAGAATATACTGTACAAATAAATAATTCAAAAAAATTAGGAATCTTTTACGATGTTATGTTCTATACTTATACCAATAAAATAGTAGCCTTAGCTACAATATCTAATACCGGTAATCTATTAACATTGAAAATTTACTAAAAGTATCCTTATACTATACAATGTTTATTAATTTTAACTAATTTTAATATTATGAAAGAAGCAATAGAAATAGAACAAGAACAAATAGAGGAAAAAGAATTAACAGAGACTCAAAAAGTAGCAAAGGATATTGGAATAGAAAACTTTAAACGCAGTGAAGAATATAGGCTTGGTATCACAAATGAAGAACTTGATCCTTATACTCTAAAAAGATTTCAAGAAATTGATAGAATACTCTCAGAAAGTGCCGTAGCATTATTTGAAAAATCTGGACCCAATGATCCATTATACGGGCGTGAAGCGGCCATAGCAAGAGCTTATAGCATTAAAAATCCTGAGCAAAGAGAAATTACATATCTCAAGATTTTGGCAATTGTACTTGAGGAAAGAGAGGAATATACATAAAATTCTTCCTATTCCTTTACATATATCATATACATTTGCTCATCAGCTATAAGTGTGGTAATATGAGATGCCAAATAATAAATAGATATTCAACTCAAAAAATACTATTCTTTTCTCTGGATAAAAATAATGCAAAAAAGACTATATATAACAAATTTACCATTCTCTTTTAATAAAGAAGATGCAAGAGGAATATTTTCTAAATATGGGAAAATAGTAGATATTTATATTCCAGAAAAAAAAGGTTATGGATTTATAGAAATGTCTAATCCAAAAGAAGCCTCAAATATAATTGAAAATGCACAAAGATTAGTAATCAAAGGCAGAAAATTATCTATATCATTTGCAAAGAAAAAAGGTGATACAAAATATTCTAATAATATTAAGAGAAAGGAAATTACAAATGATAAAAGAATTAATGTTTCTTTATTTATCAAAGAATCATCACAAAAAGAAACATCAGATTATACCCCATTAAATAAATTCTCAGATTTTAAAATTGATGATAGAATAAAAAATATCATTGAAAAAAGAGGTTTTAGCGTCCCTACCATTATACAAGATAAATCAATTCCTAAAATACTTGAAAACATTGATGTAATTGGAATTGCAGATACAGGTACTGGAAAAACAGCTGCATTTTTAATACCTCTTATTGATAAAATAATAAAAGATAAAAAACAAAAAGTTTTAATTATTGTTCCTACAAGAGAATTAGCTTCTCAGATTAAAGATGAATTATTTAATTTTTCAGAAGGGCTACAAATAAGATCATCTCTACTTATTGGTGGAACAAGTATGTATCAACAAATAAATAGTCTAAAAAATAATCCAAATTTTATTATAGGAACACCTGGAAGAATACAAGATTTAAATAATAAACACTTTGTTCCTTTAAAAGAAATACATAATGTTGTGCTAGATGAAGTTGATAGAATGTTTGATATGGGATTTGTAGATGAGATAAAAAAGATACTTTCATATTTACCAAAAGAAAAACAATCACTATTTTTCTCTGCAACAATACCACCAAAAATTAAAAGTCTTGCAATAACACTTTTAAGAGAACCTCAAATAATTACTGTAGAACCAAAAGACTCATACAATAACATATCACAAGATATCATAAAATATAGGAGTATATCTGAAAAGATAGAATTGCTACATAATTTATTGATAAAGGAAGACTATAAAAAGGTCCTCATTTTTAATAGAACAAAAAGAGATGTAGATAATCTATATAAGGAATTGAGCAAAAGAGGATTTAGAGTAGATTCAATACATGGAGATAAAATACAATCGAGAAGACAAAGAGCTATAAATAACTTTAAAAATAATATAAATAATATATTAATAGCTACAGATGTTGCAGCAAGAGGTCTTGACATTCAAGATATCTCTCATGTTATAAATTATGAAATACCTTCAACATATGAAGACTATATTCATAGAATTGGAAGAACTGGAAGAGCAAATAAAAAAGGATATTCTATAACATTTGTTAAAGAATAAACTTAAATTAAGAACATATTACTCATCAATATTTATACTTTTGTAAGCTTTAATATTTGATTCTAAAGTAAAAATTATATAGCATATTTTTTTAATCTTTTTTTAATAAAAGGTATATACTATGATAGTAAAGATGAATAATTTTTTTTCTTCTAAAATATTTATAGCTATAATTGCATTTATAGTAGGTGGATTAGTAGGTTGGTTTCTTTGGTATGTAGTATATCCAAATCTACATGTCAGTGGCTCTAAAGTATGGACAGGAACTTCAAACAAAATCAATCCTTCTTCTCATAATTCAGGTTATTACTCCAGTGGTACTAAAAATTCATCTGGTAGCAGTACTCCTAGTTATACTGTACCAAGTAGCAATAATTCATCCTCTGGAAATAATTCAAGCTATTATTAAAAATATCCAATTATAGATTAAGCTTAAATCTAATTATATTCAGCTGATACATTAGTATTCAATAAAATACACTATTTAATACCAAACTTATATTGGGAATATTAATATATTATCTATTAAAATCAGATCTTTCTTTTCTAGGTCTTGCTTCATTAACAACAATTGTTTTTCCTTGAACTTCTTTATTATTAAACATTTCTATTGCCTTTTCTGCATCTTCCATAGTTGCCATTTCTACAAATCCATATCCTTTACTTTTGCTAGTAATCTTATCAAATATTACTGTTGCTGATTCTACTTCCCCTGCTTGAGAAAATAAATCTTTTAGTTCATCTCTTGTTAGAGCATAAGGTAATCCACCTATAAATAAATTTTTTGTAGTCATATTAAATAAACATTATGTTTTTATCTATACAGACAATAAAAACAGGTAAAATAATATTTTTGAGAATAAAACATCTTAAAACTGTATTTTTTTATTGTAGCAGATAATCATTTTTTTGTATATACCCCATATGATTAATTACCTATTGTAAAAAAATGGTAAATGATAATATATAAAATATGGATAAAAGTGTGCAAGAGGTGAAACCTCAAGAGGCACAACCTCAAAATAATCAAAACAATATAGTAAAAACAAATTCTAAATTTCCAACACTAATAGTAACACTACTTATAGTAATAATATTGCTTTTGTTATTTTTACTTCTATATTTATTCTTTGCAGTTAATAAAACGAAACATCACAATAATATAACTACAAAACAATCAGTTAGTATACAAAAACCAAAAGCAAATACTCCTACTTCAAAAACAACAATTAATCCATATTCAGGATGGAAAACATATACCAATTCTACATATGGATATTCATTTAAATATCCTGCAAATTGGATTATAAATACTTCTACTCCTTATGCTACTGCTTCTCCTAATACTAGCACAGTAACATTATCAAATAATGGCAATATTATAACATTTACATATGATATTACTGGTATAGGAGGTGTAGATAAACTTGCATCTTTAATACAGCAAATAATAGTATCAAATAAAAACTATGACCTATTTTTTCAATCATCATCCAGTTGTCCTGAAGTTGGATCACCAGGATCAGCAAATGCGTATCCTACTCCATCTTGTACATCTTCTGTGCAAAATATTTTTCTAAATAATATATCTGAAGTACAGACTTCTAATGGTAACTCTTTTGGATCATCATTTATGACTATTAATGGAAAAGGTTCTTTTATTGGACTACATTTATCAGCACCTATAAGTACAAGTACAATAAATACCAATCCATATGTACAAGTATTCAAGAAATTCCTATTATCAACTACTCTTCCATAAATTTGAATAAATAAGATCAGATCATATACAATATCAAAATGAAAAGCCCAATATTTATTGTAATAGGAATAATATTTGCCCCAATTGCAGGAATTTTAGCATTTATAATATCTTTTGAGGAATACAAACACCACTATACAAATATCAAAGATTCATTAAAAATACCACTTCAAATAGCACTCATTACATTCCTATTTTTTATTTTTATATTCTTAATATTAAGCTTTTTTAGAGTATAATAAATATATTACAAACCATATATAATACCTTATAATAATTATTTATGATATAATGCATTTATGGCAATAGAAACAACAGAACAAAATAATATGGTGGAAAATACCATTTTTGAAGAATTAAATGATATATACAGTGGTATACATTCATTATTAATTGATATAGACCATAAGTATAGAATTCAAGCTTCATCTAAAGAAATAGCAGACACCATTATACAAACAGGCAACCCAACAATAAGATTGTACTATTTTAAAGAAAAAGAAGATGAACAACAATTATTTAAAATACTTTATAGTGGTAATTCAGTACAATTTTTATTCACACTTTATCAAGATAATACTTTTTCTCAAGTAAGAACCTCTACATACCCAGAAACCGAATTTACTCAATTAATGGAAGAAACTGAACAAAAAGCTATCTCAAAAATATCTGGGAATGAAGAGCTTGATAAAATAATAAAAACAATAATAAATACAGGAAATAGTGATGATATAAGTGATATGATAGATCCAATGGAATTTCTATATCAGATTGTATTGCGAAAACCAAATTATCAGGAAAATTATCTTTTAGAAAGATATCTTTTGCAAATATTGAAAGATATCAAGAAAAAATTAGAAATTAATAAAAAATAAATTGCTATTCCTTTTACCATAAAAATATGTTAAAAAATAAAAAAGAGGAGGTGAATTTATGAATAGTACATGGTGGACAGTGATAATATTAATTATTGCACTGATTCTAATATATTATCTCTCATCAGTTAATATATGGTGGGTTTTATTAGTAATAATATTATCTCTAATAGCAATATATGTAATATCTAAAAGAGAATCTGCTAAAAAATAGTGATTTTCAAAAACCTATTGGTAGATATTCTTTTAAATTATCTGTAGTAATTATGACTTTAGTCTTTTCCTTTAAAAGAATTTGTTTTGCAACTTTTCTTCCTATAGCCATAAGTGTTCGTTCTAATTCTCTAATTCCTGCTTCATAACCTAGTGGTCTTATAATTTTAGGCCAAATATCATCTTCTATTACTAATTGATCTTCTGTTAAATTTGTATTTTTATATACCTTTGACATAAGATATTTTTGAGCAATAATCTTTTTTTCTTCATCATTATATGAAGTAAATCTTACTATTTCCAGTCTATCTAAAAGTGCTGCAGATATCGTATTTACATTATTTGCAGTAAGGATAAAAAACACTGAAGAAATATCTATTGGGTAGTCCATATAATGATCTACAAATGTACTGTTTTGTTCTGGATCTAATACTTCTAACAATACTGCCATAATAGATGATCTAACAGATCTTTCATCAGATATTTTATCAACCTCATCTAAAAGTATTACTGGATTACTAGTACCTACTCTTATCATAGCCTTAACAATTGCGCCTTCTTCTGCATCTGGATTTGCCTTACTCTGGCCCCTAAATTCTAATGATGATGCAGCACCTCCAAGAGAAATTCGTGTAAATTTTCTACCTAGTGCTTTTGCTATAGATTGAGCCATTGTTGTTTTCCCAATACCTTGAAGTCCAACAAAACATAAAATTGGAGCTTTTTGTTCCCTATTTAAGTTCATTACAGCAATATATTCAAGAATTCTTTCCTTAACTCCCTCTATACCATAATGGTCTTTATTGAGTATTTCTTTAGCGTTTTCTAAATTTAAATTATCTGTACTAAATTTATTCCATGGATATGAGGTAACAACATTAATATATCTAGAGATAACCTCATAATCTGCACTATAGCTTCCAAATTTAGACATCCTCTCAAGTCTACCTATCATTAAATCAATTCTCTCTCTTAGAGGCTGAGGAATATTATCGTTATTTATTTTCTCTTTTAATATATTTAAGTCTTCAATCATTAGATTATTATATAATCATACCTATGAAATATCCAATTATACCCGCAAGAACCCCTATAATCATAATTTCCATACCACTGTATAAAGCTTTTCTTGACGTAACTATAGATTTTATAACACCTACTAAAAATAAAATAATAGCTGTAAAAAGTATTGAAAGTATAATACCTTCTGTACCAATAGACACAAAATATGCAATTGCTGGAATAAATGCACCTATAAGAAATGAAGTTCCCATAAAAAATGCATCTTTTACTGGATTTGTTATTCTATCAATATTTTCTCCAGTAATAAGAAATGAAAAAAATATTTTTTTAAAAGTCGGATATTTCTTTGTATCTTTTAAAAATTCATCAATATTATTTTCATCAATATCATAATTTTCCATTAATTTCCGTATATTCCTATCCTTATAATCTATATCATCAATCTCTTTTTCAAATATCTCTTTTTGTGATTTAGATCCTATATAAATACCTGCTGCCATAGATATTCCACCACCAATACCAGCCGCAATTACCGCAACAATAATACTATATCTACT
This sequence comes from Patescibacteria group bacterium, assembly GCA_023380695.1. Lineage (GTDB taxonomy): Bacteria > Patescibacteriota > Dojkabacteria > JAKAPS01 > JAJZLI01 > JAMCRT01. Next base: position 11,423 of record JAMCRT010000042.1, read on the forward strand.
ATGTAGAGTAGTAGCAATTGTTGTAGTTAAAACCACAGTAGATACCATTCCATCTTGAAGTCCAAATATTATATTTTTTATTTCATCAAGGTATCTGTTCATATAAGAAACATATTAACAAATATACTGCAAAAAATATATTATTTCGTTATTTTACACCCATATATAGCTTATGATATACTCAATCTAATAACAATATAAATTATGAGTGTTCAATCTGATTTTTCACTCTCAGTAAATCAAATTGCATCTGAGAGAGGAATAGACATAAAAGAAGTCCTTGAAGCAACAAGTGATGCAATTGCTGCAGCCTACAGAAGAGAATATAATATTCCCGAAGAAGATGATATTAAAGTCAAAATGGATTCTGAAAATGGAGGATATCAGCTATATGTAAATGGAAAAGAAATAATATCTAAAGATTTTGGAAGAATTGCATCCCAAACTGCAAGACAAGTAATTTTACAAAAAGTAAATGAGGCAGAAAGAGATACCCTTATGGAACAATATAAGGATAAAATAGGGACCATTGCACTAGGGATCGTACAAAGATTTGATGGACAGAATATTATTGTTGAAGTTGGTAAAATTCTAGCTATATTACCTCCAGAAGAACAAATATATGGTGAGCTTCTAAAGCCTGGATCAAAAATTAAAGTTTACCTAAAAGAAATTCAAGAAAATCCTGTAGGAGTAAAAAGACTCGTAGTATCTAGATCTTCTGATCTTGTAATAAAATCTCTGTTTGAAAATGAAATCCCAGAGATAGCAAGTAAAACTGTTGAAATTAAAGGTATAGCAAGAGAAGCAGGATCTAGAACAAAGGTTGCTGTTTTCTCAGACTCACCAGGTATTGATCCTATTGGTGCATGTGTAGGTCAAAGAGGAATAAGAATTATGGCAATGACAAATGAACTTGGAAATGAAAAAATAGATATCATACAGTATGATCCAGATATAGAAAAATTTATAAAAAATGCACTATCACCTTCAAAACCATCTAAAATAATACTAGATAGGGATGCTAAAGAAGCAAAGGTAATAATACCTGATGATCAATTATCACTTGCTATTGGAAAAGAAGGTCAAAATGTAAGGCTAGCTGCAAAATTAACAGAATACAAAATAGATATAGAAAGTGAAAATCCTGAAACTCATACAGATAAAGTAGAGAAAAATGTTGAAAACTCTGAAACTGATACAAAAAAAACAGATAAAAAAGTCAAAAAGAAAACGACAGACAAGAAATGACCATCCACTCTTAAAAATTCAGACCCATTTACTATAACTTAAGCATAAATTCATTTGTTTTAAGGCTATTTTAATGGTATACTTTTCAAATAATGAAGGACAGGAAAAATACTGAAAATAGACGACCTCCAATAATTACAATAATGGGTCATGTAGATCATGGAAAAACTACACTACTGGATGCAATAAAAGGAAGTACTATAACAGCCACAGAATCAGGAGGAATTACACAACACATAAAGGCATTTTCTACACAGCATAATAATAGAAAAATAACATTTATTGATACTCCAGGACATGAATTCTTTTCTGATATGCGTAAAAGAGGGGTTTTAAAAAGTGATATAGTACTACTCGTAGTAGCAGCAGATGATGGAGTCAATACACAAACAAAAGAAGTCATAAATATTATAAAGGAAATGAATCTGAAAACCATTGTAGTAATAAATAAGATTGATCTTCCTAATGCAAATATTCAAAGAGTGAAAAATGAACTTACAAAAGAAGGAATTTTGTTAGAAGGATTTGGTGGAGACATTACTTATTCTGAGATATCTGCAAAAAATAAAGTTGGAATAAATGAACTTCTAGATCTAATATTACTAGAATATGATCTTAAAGATATCACCAATAGTGAATACAATAATTCACTTATAATACTTGAATCTTTTAAAAACGAATCATTAGGCAATACAAGTTTATGTATAATTGAAGATGGAACATTAAAAGTTGGCTATTTTCTACATACAAAAGACTATGAAGATTTAGGTAAGATAAGAGTAATTAAAAATGATGATATGGAGAATATAAAGGAAGCTAGTGTATCTACACCAGTATATATATCAGGACAAAACGAACTTCTAGATATTGGTGATCGTATATTTTTTTCAAAAGATAAAATATCAAAGAAGGCAAAAATTAAAGATTTAGAAAAAAACATGGTAAATGAACAGAGTATAGAAGAAATGCTACAGAATAGCGATAATGATAAAAAAACTCTTTCCATAATAATTAAATCTGATACAAAAGGAAGTATTGAGGCAATAAAAAATGCATTACTAAAAATCAATCTTGATAATGTAACAATAGATATTTATAAAACTGGAATTGGAACAATAACTGAAGAAGATTTAAATACAGCAAAAACTACACATTCAATTTTACTAGGATTTAAAGTAAAAGTACCTGCTAAGATAACTAAAGAGGCTCAATTACACAAAGTAATTCTCATAAACTATGATATTATTTATGAACTGATAAACGATGTCGTAGATGCAGCAGAATCACTAATTCCACCTGAATTTAGTGAAACATTTATAGGTAGTGCAACAATCAAAGCAATCTTTACTCTCTCAAACAAATCACTGGTTTTAGGTATTCTGGTAGAAGAAGGGCAGATACTTAAAAACAATAAATGTAAAATTGAAAGAAATGGAGAGATTCTGTATACAGGAAAAATCAGTTCAATAAAAAGATTAAAAGAAGAAGTTAATTCTGTAAATTCTGGTACTGAATGTGGTATAATAGTTACTCCTAATACAGAAGGAATACAAACAGGAGATAAAGTTACTTGTTTTAAATTAGAAAAAATATAAATCTGCCCTTAAAAATAAATTATGGATAAAGGGAAGATTTTAAAAGATTCAATAGAAAAATCATCTAAAATCCTTATAGCCTCTCATACAAGGCCAACAGTTGATAGCATATCATCTATGTTACTTGCATGGCATTTTTTAAGTGTTGGATTTAAGAAAAAAATAGATATTTATATACCAAAATTACCAGATAGATTAGAATATCTATTAAAATATTCAATGCTTACAATAGATAATATACAAAAATCATCTCCTCAAAATATATATCAGTTCAAAATTCCAAAGGATAATGGAAAAATAAAATTCATAAAATATACAGATGATAAGGATAACTATATATTCCATATAAATATGGAATCAGGATTTATAGATAATAAAACGTTAGATTTATCAAAAGAAACATTTCCTTATGATCTGCTGTTTACAATAGATACAATAGATCTGAAATACTTAGGGGAAATATATAAAACTTACAAATCAGATATTCTATCTAGTAATATTAATATAATAAATATAGATACACATTCAAATAATCAAAATTATGGAGATATAAATATTACTTCGATCAATTTCAATTCAACAGCACAAATTATTTTCAGAATATTTTCAGAATTAGTATCATTAGTATCTCAAAAAGAATACCACCTCTTATTACTTGCTATTCTTGCAAATACTATGTCTCTTCATTCAAATAATATTACACAAGAAACATTTAATGATATACAAAGCATATTATCTGAAAATATCAATATTGAAAATGCAAATATGGAACTTTCGGCACCATCAAATATCAATGATTTAAAAACAAAAAGTACTATATTAAACAATGCAAAAATAGTACAAATTAAAAAATTCTCTTTTATACTATCTACAATAGATACAGGGAATATAAAAGATTCATATCTAAATGATATCTATGTTAACGAAGCTATTGCAACATGTATAATAGTAAACAGCAAAGATGGCTATAAAGTATATATAAAACCATTTACATATACTCTACAAGAGAATAAAATTCAGAAATTAGATTCACAATATAAATATGAAAATGGAGTATACATGTTTAAAAGCAATAATAAATTAGAAACTACAATTGATAATATCAATTCCCTATTTTAATCTTTGGCTTGTTTCATAGAAAGTTTTAATTTACCGTTTTCATCCCTACCTATAATTTTGACTAATACCTCATCTCCAACTTTTACTAATACATTAGGATCTTTGACAAATTTATCTGCCATTTCAGATACATGCACTAAACCAGAGATAGTAGGAGTAATATTTACAAATATACCAAAGGTAGTAATTTTCACTACTTTTGCTGTATATATACCACCAATTTCTACTTCCTTTACTATATCCATAACCATAGATAAAGCTTTTTCTACAGCTCCATCTACATCAGAAGTTATAGACACATTACCATCATCTGAGATGAATACTTCTGCTCCTGATTTTTCGATAATTTCTTTTATTACTTTACCTCCAGATCCTATAATGCTACCTATATCTTTTTGATCCACTTTTATAATTTCGATTTTAGGTGCATATTTAGATATGCTAAGTCTTGGTTCTGGAATAACTTCAAGCATTTTTTCCAAAATAAAATGACGAGCTATTTGAGCCCTTTCTAGAGCTTCCTTTAATATAGGTATTGATATACCTTTGAGTTTATTATCCATTTGAAGTGCAGTAATGCCCTTTTCAGATCCTGCAACTTTAAAATCCATATCTCCAAAATGATCTTCTGGGCCTTGTATATCAGTTAATATCTCATATTTATCATCATCCATTACAAGCCCCATTGCAATACCGGATATTGGGTTTTTTATACTTACACCTGCTGCCATTAAAGCTAAAGTTGATCCACAAACAGATGCCATTGAAGATGACCCATTTGATGATAATGTTTCTGAGACAACTCTAATAGCATAAGGGAATTCTTCTATAGAAGGTATTTGTCTTTCTAGCGCTCTCTCTGCAAGAGCCCCATGCCCTATATCTCTTCTTGATGGATAATAAATGTTCCTACTAAGTTCTCCAACAGACCAACCTGGAAAGTTATAATGATGCATATATTTTTTAGACTCTTCTCCATAAATACTTTCTATAGTTTGTCTCTGTTTCTCTGATGCTAGAGTAACTACAGAAAGAACTTGTGTATCACCTCTTTGAAATATAGCAGATCCATGAGTACGAGGAAGAATATCTATATCTATATATAGATTTCTAATATCATCCATACCTCTCTTATCTGGTCTCTTTTTATTTTCTATTATTCCTTTTCTACATGATTTTTTCTCAAAATAAGAAATAGCATCATTTATTAAATTCTCAGAATATGTTTCTTTGTAAAGCTCAATTATTTCAGTATTAGGATTTTCACCATCTTCCCAAATAAATTTTTCTATTTTTGATAGGAAATTCTTTTCTATATCAGATAAAAGTTCTTCAGGAATAACATATGGTGTATATTCAAATGTGGAGACTCTAGATTCTTTAATAAAATCTCTTTGCAAATCTCTCAATTTCTTAGATTCATTATATGCAAATTCAATAGCACTAATAACTTTATTCTCAGATACACTATCCCCTTCTGCCTCAATCATTGTGACAGAGTCATCAGTAGATGATATAAACATATTGAGAGGTGATTGACCCTCCAAATTATCACTAGGATTTAGTTTAAATTCATCATTTATTAAAGATACCTTTACTCCTGATACTGGACCTTCAAATGGTAAT
>JAMCRT010000043.1 GCA_023380695.1 Patescibacteria group bacterium
CAATAATATTTTGCATTAATGGATATACCCATTCCATGATCCTTTACTTTTATTATTATTTTTTTGTTTTGTATGAATGATATAACATGTATTACTGAATATTCTTTTGAATATTTAATTGAATTATCCAATAAATTTACAATAACATCTTGTAATTTCTCAGGGTCTGTATTTATAGTAATATTGTTTGTTCTACTATTAAGTTTTATTTTTATATTTTTTTTATTTGCATTCTGTATTACCCTATCTATTGCTTTGATTATTATTGTGTTGATTGGGAAATCTTTTTTATTTATGTATAGTCTACCTAAATCTATTCTGGAACTATTTAGAAGGTTGTCAATTAGTTTATTCAAATTTTCTGTATTATTATATAAATCTTCAATTTCTGTTAATGTTTCCTTTGGTAGTTTTATGTATTGAGGCTCAATATTTAATAGTTGCAAATATCCCCTTATTGCTGTCATAGGAGATCTTAACTCATGTGATATTGTTGATATAAATTCATCTTTATCTTTATTAATATTTTCTAATTTCTCTCTATTTTTTCTTTCTTTTATATATTTTTGAGTAATTTTATCTAATTGTTGAATCAATATTTTAGATTCTATTGCAATGGTTACAACAAATGTTAAGAGAACTATTGATATTACTATATTTTCTGATGCTGGATATAATAGTATATATGATAAATTTGTTATATTAATCAATAATATTGATATTATTAAATTCAGAAATTTTCGATCTATTACAATTAAATTAAACAATAAGAAGCTATTACCGATTAAAAGTGTTAACTGAAGATCTTTATAATAGAAACTTAGTGTTAATGCTATAATAAATAGCATAGAAAGATATATTTTATTTGTAAAAACTTGTGATCTTAAATGTGTAAATTTTAATATGACTATAACAATTGTAGCAAGCAGTACTGAAAAGAAACTATAAAATATATATGATATTGGTATTCCTATTATTACTAATTGTATTGCAGCACAAGTTACTACAATGACATAATAAATGTAGTCTCTCTCTATCATTTTTGATAATGCAATATCTTTTTCACTAATAATTTTTTTCTTTAAATCAGCCATATTTGTCAAATGATAATGTAAACGTAGAGCCATTGCCTTCTTTACTTTGTATACTGATTGTTCCATTCATTTTTTCTGTATATTGTTTTATAAGATATAACCCAATACCGTATCCTTGGTTAGTATTACTTGCTACATTTGAAGCTCTATAAAATTTATTGAATAAGTGTGGTATATCTTTTTTGGGAATTCCTATTCCGTTATCTTTTATGTCAATATACACTTTTTGTTCTTTTTCATATATATCTATGATAATTTTTCCATTGCTTCCAGTATATTTTATAGCGTTATCTATTATATTTCTTAATATTTCTCCCATTCTTTGTATATCTACATTGATATATATTGCTTTTTTGACATCAAATTTTATAGAAATATTCTTTTCTTTGGCCTTAATATTCATCGCATCAATAATATTTTGCATTAATGGAACGATATTGATTTTCTTAAGATTGAATGCAATATTTTGTATATTTAATCCTTCTAATTGTAAAATATTTTCAGATAGATTTTTTAACGTGTTGGAGTTTATTTGAATTTTGTTAAATGTTTCTTGTATTGAATTATTTTGTATTCTATCTTTATTTGTTTTTATAATATTATCAATTTGTTCATTAATAATTTTAATAGGCTCTGATAGATGAGATTCTATTATTTTTGCAAATGAATTTTTTTCTATATTTAACTTTTCAGATTGTTCTCTAAATTTTATCTCTTCTGCATATTCTGAGTTCATGCTTTTATATATTTTAAGGTAATTATAAATACCAAGTACAATATATACTGTTGACCACATTTCTGTTGTGATTGCAAATCTCTGATTAAATCCAGTAGGAAAATATTTAATAAGAATTATAGTATAACCTATGAATAACAATATTGTATAGATAACAGTTTGTTTGAAATTGTTTATGGACATTACTGTTATAATGATAATTATTGGGAGTGCTAATATTGTTGGACTATATCCTCCTTCAAAAAGCCCCATTTCTACAAAAATAATAATTGTAAGGAATAATTGTTCTATATATATTCTCCATCTTAAATTTTGAATTTTTATTATATTGTTCCATATAAATATTATTATTATGATAGAGATTCCAATAATTGTATTTAGAAGAGCAATGCTATGAAAATTTGTTCCTAGAAATGGTAAGTTATATATTATTGTAAGAATAATTACTGAAAAATAAATCAATTTTTCAGTAATTTTTACAGTTTTTTGTAAGTTTTCCTGCTCATAATTTAGAGCATCGTTACTATCCATGTATATTCTTTATTATATCAATTGTTTTTATTAATTCATCCCTTGTATTCATCTCAGATAAGGAAAATCTTACTGAGTGTTTTATTTCAGATGAACTAAGACCTATTGCTTTTAGTACATGTGATGGTTCAATAGAAAGAGAAGAACAAGCAGATCCTGCTGATGCATATATTCCATGCATATCGAGATTTATAAGCATACTCTCAGTATCAATATTGGGGAAATAGATATTAGTTATATGAGGTAATTTTTGACTTGTATTACCATTAATTTCTATACCTTTCATTGTTTCTATAATTTCTTTTTCAAAAAAATCTCTTAATATTTTTACCTTTTTATATCTTTCATTTCTTTGACGGGATAGTATTTCAATTGCTTTTCCAAAACCTACAATTCCTGCCACATTTTCCGTTCCACCACGCACACCATATTCAGAAGAGCCAGGGAATAATGGAACTATTGGGGTACTTCTTTTTATGTATAGGCCTCCTATTCCTTTTGGTCCATATATTTTATGAGAACCAAAACTTAAAAGGTCAACACCTAAATCTACTACATTTATATCAAGATATTTAATAGATTGTATTGCATCTGTATGAAATAATATGTTTCCCTCATGTGCAATATCTGCAAATTTCCTTATATCTTGTATTGTACCTATTTCTGAGTTTGCATGCATAATTGATATTAGAATTGTATCTTTTCTTATCGCTTTTTTCAGTGATTTTGGTGATACAAAACCATTTTTATCAACTGGTAAGTATGTAATATCAAAATCTTCAAGCATTTGTACACACTTTAATATACTATCATGTTCTATTTTAGATACTATAATATGTCTACCTTTTGATTTTAGTGCTTTTGCTACTCCTTGTATTGCAATATTGTTACTTTCTGTGCCTCCAGATGTAAAAATAATTTCTTGTATTTCAGAATTTAGGTAATTTGCAATTATCTCCCGTGCATTATCTATTGCGATTCTTGATCTTTGTCCCAATGTATGTGTAGAACTTGGATTTGCAAATTCATCATATAAATATGGCAACATTGCATTAACTACATTCTCCAACATTTTTGTAGATGCAGAATTATCAAGATATATGTTTTGTTTGCTCTTCATTTTATTTTGTTATAGAATATTAAATAGATAATAATATAAATTTATGTATGGATGACAATATTATAAATCAAAATCAGAACTTTTACATCCCTAAAGATGATGATAAGTCGCAGATTAATCAAGATGATAATAATAATCATAGAGATATTAATGTCCACGATCCATATGATCTCATATTAGGAAATGTTTCTCCCGTTAAGGTTTCAGGCGAAGGACAAAGTGATTTACAGAAATCTACTAAGATAAATGATGAAGCTACAGTGGATGATATTAATTTACATTCTTCTGTACATCAGAATATAGGTGTAAATAACAGTAATATAGATAATCCTCAAGATGGATCTGGTGTAGTACAGCCAATTACTGATATAAATACTGACAATAATGTAAGTAATTTGAATATTCCTACATCACCAAATATTGGAGATGTACAAGCAAATACTGTACCTGATATAAACCAATCTTCTGTTGTCAATGATACTTTTAATATGGACAGCACTACAGATTCAGATAACCAGAATAATCAAGATATAGGCAGTAGTCCAAACTCTTACTCTTCAAATATAGGAGATATCAGTAATACTTTTGTAGGTGAGGATACAGGTGTTAATGCACAAGTATCAAATATAGGTGATCAGAATGTAGAAAATCAAGGTATGCCTCAGAATACAATTTCTAATACTGTTGATACTCAAAATCAAGTAGTAGGTGATAACAATATTCCTACTCAAACATTAAACATGGGTAGTCAGAGTACAGTAAGTCAAGATATGCCACAAAACACAGTATCTAGTACAGTAGGTATGCAAAATGGAGAAAATGTTTCTTTCCAAACACCAACCATGGGTAATCAAAACACATTAAATCAGAGTATACCACAAAACACAGTTTCTAATACTGTTGATGCTCAAAATCAGAGTATAGGAGATAATAATGTCCCTACCAATAATAATCAGAATATTTATTCTCAAGTAAATATAGATCAGAATGTAGCATCTAATATATCAGGGAATGTAAATCAAGAAGAGAGTATTATTGGTATAATATCATATGTAATAGGTATAAATATTATTACTCTCGCAGTCTCATTTATTAAAAATGATAAATTTATGAAGTTTCATTCTTTGCAAAGTATATTCTTTAATATTTTATTTTTGATAATATTCTTTATTTTTGATTTTTTATCACACGGGTTTTTATCATTAGGTTTTCTTATAGCCAATGTAGTATTATTCATAATATGGATACTTCTAAGTATATTCCTTATGTATAAAGCATTTATTGGAGAGAAATATTCATTCACATTCTTTGGGAAATTAGCCGGAATCTTTGTTAAATAAATGATATAATACTTGGATGTGGCGACGTATCCGAGTTGGTTCAGGAAGCGGTCTGCAAAACCGTATACGTGGGTTCGAATCCCATCGTCGTCTATTTAATGTTTATGAAAAGTGCTGATATAAGAAAACAATTTATAGATTTCTTTAAAGAAAATGGTCACAAGGAATTTAAAACATCATCATTGATACCTGATGATGATAGTATGCTATTTACTACTGCAGGTATGGTTCAGATGGTACCTTTTCTGCTACGTGAGAAAGAAATAGAACATACTCGTGTTTGTTCTATACAGAAGAGTTTTAGAACAGTTGATATTAATAGTATAGGGATTGATGGCAGACACAACACATTTTTTGAGATGCTTGGATCATGGTCATTTGGAGATTATTATAAAAAAGGGGCAATTGAGATTGCATATAAATTACTAGTAGATGTTTTTAAATTGGATAAAAATAAACTTTGGGTTAGTATTTTTAAGGGAAACAGTGAAATTCCATATGATAGTGAATCATTTGCTATATGGCGTAGTTTAGGTATTGAGGAAGAGAGAATTGTAAAATTAGGAGAAGATAATTTTTGGGGACCCACATCTCTTGAGGGGCCATGTGGTCCTTCTACTGAAATATATTATGATTTGGGAGAAAGCATTGGTTGTGGCAGGAATACATGTAGACCTGGATGTGATTGTGATAGATTTCTGGAAATATGGAATGCAGGTGTTTTTATGGAATACTATAAATTTGAAAATGGATTTTCTAAACTTCCATATACTAATGTTGATACAGGTGCAGGCCTTGAAAGACTAGCACTAGTGTTACAAAATGTCACTTCAGTATTTAAAACAGATTTATTTTTACCAATTGTAGAGAAAATAAAATCATCTAATGTGAAATCATTAAATGATAAATCTGTGAATATTATTGCAGATCATATAAGAGGAATAACATTTTTAATAGCAGATGGAATAATTCCTACTAATGAGTATAGAGGATATATATTAAGAAGACTTATAAGGAGAGCTATGGTTCAAGTGATTTTAATGAAAGGGGAGTTTCCATATTTAGCTAGTATTGCACAAACTGTTATAGAGGAGTATTCATATCAGTACCCAGAGCTTAAAAAAAATGAAAAGAAAATTATAGATACAATAAATAAAGAAGAGCAATTATTTCAAAAAACTCTTAGAAAAGGTTTTGCAATTCTAGATATCTTATATGATAAAACAAAAAGTACAAATACAAGGAAATTTGTATCAGGAGAAAACATGTTTTTATTGCATGATACATATGGTCTTAGTATAGACCTTTTAGAGGATATTATAGTTACAAGTGAGAAAGATAGGGATATTTTTGAAAAAGAGATGAAAACATTCAATCTATTACTTAGAAATCAGCAGGAAAAATCTAGAATGGGGTCTTCATTTACTGTAGGTAAAAGTATGGAACAAGAACTTTTAGATATTCCAAGAACTCAATTTGTAGGGTTTGATACATTAGAGACTGCACCATCTAGAGTATTATATGTTTTGGATATGGGAGAAGATGTACAATTTGTTTTAGATAAAACTCCGTTTTTTGCGGAATCTGGAGGTCAAATAGGAGATAGTGGTATTGTTTTAGGAAATAATGTCAAGATATATGTTGAAAATGTTCGTAAAACTAAAAATGGTGTATTTGTACATCAGGGTAAATATGAAAAGAATTCAGATAAAATAAAAGAAAATGATTTATTAGAATGTATGGTAGACTCTACAAAAAGATTGAAAGCAAGTAATAATCATACTGCTACACATTTACTTGGTAAAGCCATTAAAATTGTTTTAGGAGGCAGTGTTGTACAAAAAGGATCTTTAATTACACCTGATCAGATAAGATTTGATTTTAATTTTGAAAAACCTCTTAGTGATGATGAGATACAAAAAATTGAAGATATTGTAAATGGAGAAATAAAGAAAAATAGTAAAATTATAATAGAGAATATAACTTACAAAGATGCAAAAGATAGAAACATTGATTTACCTTTTGATGATAGATACTCAAGAGATGAAAAACTGCGATTAGTCAAAATTGGTGATTTTTCTGAGGAACTTTGTGGAGGTACACATAAAGGTACTATTGGTAATTTTGGTAAATTTAAGATTATAAAACAAGAGAGTGTAGGTAAAGGGGTTAGAAGAGTAAGGGCAAATCTTTCTAAATGATGTATATTGCAATTGATTATGGAAAAAGAAATATTGGTATAGCTCTATCAGATAAAAATGGACTTATAGCTAAATCCTTTTCTATAGTAAAAAATAATGATAAATTTTTTGATTATCTTTTATCTCTTTTACAAAAATACAGTATTCTAAAAATTGTTGTTGGTATACCTTTAGATATTGATGGTAATGATACAGTTATGTCAAAGGAAATAAAACAGAAATTTGCGTATTTAGAAAAAGATTTTGATAT